>CAMCCX010000064.1 GCA_945873305.1 Akkermansia muciniphila | reverse complement strand
TGATGCAGGCGGGCAGGCCGCCCGACCAGTCGGATTTGTTAGGATTGCGAGGCATCCGGGCATGATTCGACCACTAGATATGGTGTACAAGCCCTAAATGTCATGGGATACAAACTATTTTCGCGACTCTCCCTAGCTTGATCGCCGTGGGGTTTGGGGAATCGATCAGCCCGGACCCGCTTGGGAAAACGCGCGGATCACGGCCCGGTAAACCACGCTTCTGGGCACCTTGATCCGGTGCTGGAGCGCCTCCCATGACGCGTCGCGGAGCGGCTCCAGGGTCTTCCGCGCGATCAGTGCCGGCAACGCGGTGGCCGCCCGCAAACGCCGCGATCGCAAGGATTTCGCGTAATCTTCGCCCTCCCCGATCCACGCTTCCGCCCGGACCAACCACCTTGCGTGGCAGGCGAGCAGCGCCGCCGGATGGTGCGGGTTTGCGACCGGCAGATAGCAGCGCCCGGTGGCCAGATCCGCGGCGAGATCGCGCAGGATGTTCACCAGCTGGAGGCCTTTTCCATACGCGATTCCCCGGGCCAACAAGTCCGGCTCAGGCGCTCTTGAAAACCGATCGCCCAGGGTGAGAAATCCGAGTTTTGTCCAAAAAGCCCCGACGCATCCCGCCACCCGCCACGCGTAATCCTCCAGCGCGGCATCGTCCGCGAGCACCACCGGATTTTCACCCGTGGCCTCGGCGAAGCGTTCCAAATCCAGCATTTGCCCGCTGATGATCGTTGCCAGCACCTCGCGCACCAGATCCGCCTCGGCCGTGGGAAGGCTTCGCAGCCACCTGAAAACTTCACCCGAACACTCGAGCAAATGCCGCTCCTTGGAATCCGCCGTCGCGTTCAGGATCGACACAGCCCAACGCGGCGCTTCGGATTTCGCGGCCACCGCGCGGCTGAATTGATCGAGGCATTGCAGGCGCGCAGCCACGGGCGCGGCGACGGAATCCGCCAGCGTGTCGCTGGTCCGCGCGAGCAGATAACCGAGGCTGGCCGCTCTACGCATCGGCCCGGGGAGCAGCCGCAAGGTCAGATAGAACGACCGCGACACTCCTTTGAGCACTTGTTTTTCCAATTCACCCTTCACCCAAGTCCAAGCAAGGTCTGTCAGAGGAAAATGTCAACCCGCCACCATGAACCGGCATTTGCAAATCCCGCGGAAATCCGGTTGCGATCAGCGCGGAAACCGTCCATCTTGCTAACAAAATGAGTGAAGACCCACGGAGTTCGCCCGATAAGAACAGAATCAAACTCGAACGATTGGAACTCGCGTTGCGGGCGTCGAACGAAGGGATTTGGGACTGGCAGACCGACCAAAAGGAAATTTACTACTCACGCCGGATCCTCGAGTTTCTGGAATGCGGAAAGGACCGCGCGCCGAATCTTTTCCTGCCGCCCTACGACAGCATTTTCCCCGAAGACAAGCACGCCTTCACCCTCGCCGTGACCCAGGCGCTGCAGGACAGCGGACCGGAAACCCTCGCCGTGGACGCCCGCATCCGCGCCGGCGGCGGCGATTGGAGATGGCTGAAAATCCGCGGCACCGTCGTCCGCAACCGCGACGGCAAGGCGGCCCGCATCGCCGGCTCGATGATCAACATCAGCCAGCGGAAAGCGGCGGAAGCGCAGGTGGAAGAAGAGAGATTCCTGCTCAGGCAACTGATCGACCACGTGCCTTTGCAGATTTATTTCAAGAACCTCGAGTCGAATTTCATCATGGCGAACCAGCGGATGGCCGAGTGGATGGGATTTACCCATGAGAGCGAATTGATCCAAAAACATGACCGGGATTTCTTCGATCACGACCATTGGAAACCCGCCGAGGACGATGAAAAAAACATCATCAAATCCGGCACCTCCATCATCGACCAACTCGAACACGAAACCTGGCACAAGGGCTCGGAAACCTGGGTCATCACCTCCAAGTTCCCGTGGCGCGACCGGCGCGGCCAGATCAAAGGCACCTTCGGCGTCTCCAGCGATGTCACCAAACTCGTCAAAGCCGAGCGCCAGGCCACCGACCTCGCCCACCAACTCCAACTGAAAAACCAGGCCTTCGAGGAAGAGCTCCTGCTAGCCCGCGAAATCCAGCAGGCGCTCGCCGACGAGGGATTCCCCGCCATCGCTCCCGGCAAGCACGGCCACCTCACCTTCGGCGCCCGCTACATCCCCATTTCCGGACTCGCAGGGGATTTCTTCGAAGTCACCCAAGTGAATGAAAACTGCCTCAGCGTCCTGATCTGCGACGTCATGGGCCATGGCGTCCGCTCCGCGCTCATCGTCGCGATGCTGCGCGGCCTGCTAGAGAAACAGCGCGCCCAGTCCAACGAGCCCGGGCTGTTCCTCCAAGGCCTCAACGACGGACTCGCCGCCATCCTCGAACGCGCCGGCACCACCATGTTCGCCACCGCCTTCTTCGGCCTGGTCGATCTATCAACCGGCACCTTCAAATACGCCTGCGCCGGCCACCCGGGCCCCATCATTTCCGGCCGCAACGGCGTCCGCCAGATCGCTCGCGACCGATCCCACAAAGGTCCCGGCCTCGGCTTGCGCAAAGGCGCTTCCTTCCCCACCAACGAAATCGAACTGGCCGAAATCGACCGGATCGTCCTCTTCACGGACGGCGTTCTCGAAGCCGAGAACCAGAGCGGCGAGCCGTTTTTCGAAAACCGGCTCATGGAAATCATCAGTCGCGAATCCGGCGAATCCCTGGAATGCCTGTTAAACGACATCCTCGAAAGCGTCCTCGCGTTTTCAGACCGAAAACAGTTCGACGACGACGTCTGTCTTCTCGGAATCGATGTCACCCGGACCCGGCAAAGTGTGCCGGCTGAGATCACCGGCTCACTCTGACCCGGCCGAAGCGGAGCGGCGGACTCCCAGATCTAGGTCCGCGTCCTCCTAGCGGTCGTCTATCAACTGGATCGTGAAGTCTCGCGCGAAGGATTTCAGGGTCGAATCCGTGACCTCCACCTTGATGGTTAGAGCGCCGGAGCTGTTTTCGAAATCAATGTCGCCTGCGGAGACAAGCACCAGCCGGTCGCCGAGCGCCGCAAGGCAGAAGGGATTCGACGCGCCGCTTGTCACGGTCACCTCGAAGACGTGCGAGTCCCCCGCATCGGGGTCAGTCACCGCCAGGTTTCCCACCACCATGCCGGCGGGACTGCTCTCTCGCAGGGAGACCGGATCTCCCGGCATCACGGCGGATGTCAGCGCGAGCTCGCTTGGAGGACCGCCGGATTCAACGTTAGAAGGAAGCATCCGGATGCCAACCCTGCCGAAGCGGATCGACGGGCTCGGCGTAAACTCGTCGTCATCGACCACGCACCGCTCCCACCCGGCATGCACCGGAGTGACTTCAACAGCGTGCGTCGCCGGCCTCCACGCCGCCGGCCCCAAGCTGCTGGAAAACTCGGCCACGTAGCTCAAGCCGCTGCCGGCCCGGCGCAGGTATTCCATCCGCAAACGGCGCTGGCCCTGCCCGTCGGTGACCGACCGGACGAGCGGCAAACCCGATGTGGAGCCCTCACCGCCGAGGTAGTGGCCGCCATCCGCCGCCTGCAAATCGAGATTAAACGCATGCTCGACGAGCGTGCAAACCCCGTCGTGATCCCCATCCGCGGTGGTGAAATCGTCATGATTCGAGTCGCTGGTGAAAAGGAAATCCTCCTCCATCGCCTCGCTCGCGCCGTCTCCGTCCGCGTCCTCCGTGCGGTCGTCTAGCAACTGAATGGCAAATTCCCGCTCCAGTAAATTCATCGCCGGATCACTCGCCCGCACCTTGATCGTTAGAAACCCCGAGCCGGACTCGAAATCAATGCCCGCTCCCGAAGCCAGCACCAATTGATTTCCCAGCGTCACCAGATTGAAGGAGTTCGGCGAACCTCCGACAACGACGACGTCAAAAACATGCCGCTCTCCCGCGTCGGCATCCGTCGCGGCCAGTATCCCCAACACCGTGCCGGCCAGGCTGTTTTCCAACAGCATCACCGGCCCGCCCGGATCGATCCATGAAGTCAGCGCGATCGCGGTCGGTGCGTTTCCGGTCTTGATGCTTGCCCCGGCGATTCGCACCCCGATCCGGCCGAACCGGACCGCGGGACTCGGAGTGGCCTCGGAGTCGTCGATCGCGCAGCGCTCCCATTCCGCAGTCACCGGAGTGATTTCCGGCGCCTGTGTCACAGCCACCCAGTCGTCCGGACGCAAGCTCCTGGAAAACTCGGGCACGTAGCTCAAGCCGCTGCCGATCCGACGCAGGTATTCCATCCGCAAGCGGCGCTGCCCCTGCGCGTCGGCGACGGGCCGGATGAGCGGCAAGCCCGATGTGGAGCCCGGGCCGCCGAGTTGGCGACCGGCGTCCGGCACCTGCACGTTGAGATTGAAGGCATGCTCGATGAGCGCGGAAATCCCGTCGCGGTCCGCGTCGGAGGTGTTGAAGTCGTTAGCTTCCGAGTCGCTGGTGGAGAGGACGTCCTCCTCCACCGACTGACTCGCGCCGTCCGCATCCCCGTCTTCCGTCCGGTCGTCCAGCAAGCGAATCGTGAAATCCTGATCATGATGGTTCCATCTGGAATCATATGCCCGCACCCGGATGGTTAGAGTTCCCGAGCCGTTTTCAAAATCGATCCCGTCTCCGGATGCCACCACCAAACGCTTGCCGGAAATCGCCAGGCAGTCGGGATGTGACGAACCCGCTGTCACGATCACGCTGAAAGTGTGGAAGTCTCCCGCGTCCGGGTCCGTCGCGGCGAGAGTGCCCACGACGCGGCCGGCGGGACTGTTTTCCAACAGGGAAACCGGCTCGCCTGTCAGAGTGATCGTTGTCGGCGGCCGGCCGTCCACGGTGTCGAGCCAGAGAATCCAGCTCAGGCGTCCCATGTCCGTATCCGCCGTAATCCGGACGGAACGCCTTGCTCCCTTGACCACCATTCCGCTGATCAAGCCGGTCGCGGGATCGATCGTCAGACCGTCAAGCAGTCCCATCGCACTGAAAGATTCCGGCCGCGCATTGCTGATAGTGACTTGGTGGCTCACCGCCTGGCCGGGCCATCCCATGATCGCCGCGCCGGCTGTGGTTTCCGGAAATCCGTCCGCTTGGCACAACGCGAGATTATGAAAGCCACCCGCGGCGAGAGCGTGGACGTTTCTCGCCTCCATCGGCGTGGCGACCTGCCGGCTTGCGTTCGAGCCCCAAGCGACCAGCATTCCATCGCCCTTCAACGCCATGCCGTGCACCCAACCGGCCTTGAGATCGACGACTCCGCCCAGCCCGACAGGCACATCCAACTGCCCGTCCGCGTTGTCGCCCCAAGCCACCACGCTGCCGTCGCTTTTGAGCGCGAGACTGTGAAATCCGCCTGCGGAAATGGCGATCACGCGCTCCGCCCCCGTTGGCACGGTGGCGGCGTCATTCCAGCCCCAGCCCACCACGCTGCCATCACTCTTCAGCGCGAGACTGTGATAGCCGCCCGCCGCGATGGCCACCACATCCCCCAGCCCCGGCGGCACCGATGCCTGGCCGTATTCGTTAGCCCCCCAAGCCACCACCGTGCCGTCATTCTTCAGGGCGAGGTTGTGGCGACTTCCCGCCGCGATGGCCGCCACCGCGGCCAAAGCAACCGGCACCGCCGCCTGCCCGTCCTCGTTTCCACCCCAAGCCGCCACGCTGCCGTCCCGCTTCAATGCCACGCTGTGACCCTCCCCCGCCTCGACCGCAACCACGCCTGCTAGACCCGGCGGCACATCGCATTGCCCGTCGTCATTCCAACCCCACGCCATCACCGTGCCGTCACTCTTCAATACCAGATTATGTCCCCTGCCCGCTGCCAGACCGATCACCCCGTCCAGCCCGGCGGGCACCGTGGTTTGCGCTCTATCACGGCTCCCCCACACGACGAGAATCCGACCGGTGGAGAAATCCGCATCATCGGTCGGCGCGGTTCCGCGGTCCCGCTCGAAGCCATCGCCGAAGCCATCGCCATCCCCGTCATAAACCGCATCGCTCGTGTGAGTTAGATCTTCTTCCACCTCCTCGCTCAGTCCGTCGCCGTCGGCATCCTCCTGGCGGTCATCCAGAAACTGCAGGACGATCACCTCCTCATACGGGTTCAGCGAGCCGTCCCTCGCCCGCACCCGGATGCGGAATGACTCCGGCTCCGACTCGTAATCCCGGCTGATCAGTCCGCTCACGAACAAGCGGTTTCCCGAAATGAGGAAGCGCCTGTTATCTAGCGAACCACTACCCTCGACCAACTCGAACGTGTGGAAATCACCCGCGTCCGGGTCCTCCGCGCTCAAGCTCCCCACCTCCGTCTCAGCCGGGCTGTTTTCCATCACCGCCGCCGGACTCACGCGGATCGCCGTGGGTGAAAGCCCTTGGAAAACCCGGATCCATATCATTTGAACCAGCCTCCCGTGGTCGGTATCCACTTGGATCTGCACCGAGCGCCTCGCCGCGTCTGTCACGCTTCCAGTGATCAGCCCACTCACCGGATCGAGCGACAATCCGGCCGGCAGCCCGGTCGCCGTAAAGCGATTCGCAACCGCATTGGCGACGACGACCTGATGTGACAGCTCCACCCCGGGCGCGGCGGAGATTTTCGAACTGCTGGTGATTTCTGGCAGATCCGCGGTTTGCCGGAGCGCGAGGCTATGGAGCAGTCCGGCGGAAACCGACTTCACCTGGCTTCGCGCCGCCACCGGGATCCGCACCTGGCCGCTCACGTTAGAACCCCACGCCACCACCGAGCCGTCAGCCTTCAGCGCGAGGCTGTGGAAGCCTCCCGCCACGATGCTCACCACATCAAACAAACCCGCCGGCACGTCCGTTTGGCCGTCCAAGTCGTAGCCCCAGCAAACCACCGTCCCGTCGCTCTTCAACGCCATGCTGTGGAAGCATCCCGCGGAAATGGCCACCACGTCGCACAGGCCAGCGGGCACGGTCGATTTCCCCCATGACACGCCATTGAAATTCTGGCCCCATGTCACCACCGAGCCATCGTCCTTCAGCGCCAGACTATAGAACCCGCCCGCATCGATGGCGACCACGCCCCGCAGCCCCGCGGGCACCGAGCACTGCCCGCTGAGATTGCGTCCCCACGCGACCACCGTCCCGTCGGACTCCAGGGCCAAACCATGCACCCTGCCGGCGGCGATCCCTATCACGTTTTCCAAACCCTCCGGCGGTTTCAGCATCCCACCGTCATCATACCCCCAAGCCACCACGCCGCCATCGGCTTTCAAAGCCAAGCTGTGAGCCGAGTCTTGCCACCAGTAGTCGCCACCCGCGGCGACCGCGACCACCTGCCCCAGTCCAGGGGGCACGCTGATTTGACCATAGTCATTGAATCCCGCCCATGCCGCGACCGTGCCGTCGTCCTGCAGACCCAGGCTGTGATACTGGCCGGTGGAAAGCGCCAAGATCACCGAGCCAACCGGAGCTTCCAACTCGCCGGCCTCATTGCTCCCCCACCCGACTAACGGGTAGTCCGGCCACTCGCTGTCATCCAATGGCGAGAAATCTTTCAGAATCTCGAGGCGATCGCTAAAGCCGTCACCATCCGTATCGAAGCGCCCGTCGCTCGTCCCGTGGACATCCTCCTCATCCGCTTCACTGATGCCGTCGTGATCCGCGTCCTCGGTCCTGTCGTCGGTCATCTCGATGAGGAAAGCCTGCTCCAGGATTCCGCCCGTCGCGGCCGTCGCCCTCACCCGGATTGGATAAATCGACTGCTTTTCGAAATCCAAAAACCTAACTCCGGTCACATAACGCAGCCGCAGTTCGTCCCCGGAAATGTAGAAGCCTTGGTTCGCAGACGATCCCACTCCCTCGACCAAGGAGAAGACATCGTCATCCCCGGCAGCCGCATTCACCCGCGCCAAGGTACCCACCACCGTATCATTCGGATCATTTTCCGCCACTTGCCGGCCACTCAGGCTGATTCCGGCAGGAACTTCCGCCCGGACGGAAATGAGATTGGATGCAAAAAGCCACCCCAAGCTCGCAAGAGCAAAGAGCATTCGGAATCCGGGTGCCGCCGGGGGGGAACACATTTGGGGGGGATGGACGGGCAAAAAAAATTCAATCCAAGCCATGTAGCATCAGACGAAACCGTGCTTCCCGTCAATCTCGTTTTCAAGCCCGCGGCTCAGGCGAAATAGGTGTCCTCGTGCTAATACGGCGGCGCGCAGCAGCAGAGAAATTGCAACGTCTCGACGGCCCGGATCCGGTGCCACGCTCCGGGCGGGATCAAAATCGCATCACCCGGCACGACCTCGCGCTCGATGCCGTCGATTTCCATCAGGCCGCGGCCGGCAGTCAGATAGTAGAACTCCTCGCTCACCCGGTGGTAATGGCGCTCGATTTCCGCGCCCGCCGGCAGGCTGGCTTCAGCGAGACTCTGGTTGCGGACCGGGGCGTTGGATAGATCCAGCAGACTGCGGATCGTCGAGCCGTCCTTGGTGGTGAAGGGCGCTTGCTGCTCGCGGCTGCGGATTTCCATGCGCCGAGGAAATCACCGAACCCGCCGGAGATCAACTGGACATGCGCGGCGCATCTTTCATGCTCCCGCCCATGCCTTCCGTCCATGTCGATCTCGCCGACCGCGCCTACCAGGTCCTCGTCGCACCGGGCCTCCTCGGCCAAGCCGGTGAAACCCTCAAAAGCGCTGGAATCACCGGCCTGCGCGCCGCGATCATCAGCGACGACACGGTCGCGCGATTTCACGCCCCCGCCCTGATGGACTCGCTCGAAGCCGCGGGATTTCACCCGACGCTGCACACCGTGGCCGCGGGCGAGGCGTCGAAATCCATGACCCAGGCCGAGACGCTTTGCCGCGAAATGATCCGTGCCGGACACGACCGCAAGTCGCTGGTCGTCGCCCTAGGCGGCGGCGTGGTGGGTGATCTGGCAGGTTTCGTGGCCGCCATTTTCTTCCGTGGCATTCCCTTCGTCCAAATCCCGACGACCATCGTCGCGCAGGTCGATTCCTCGGTCGGCGGCAAGACCGGCGTGAATGTGGGCGAGGGCAAAAACCTGCTAGGAGCCTTCCATCAACCGCGACTCGTCCTCATCGATCCGGAAACCCTCCGCACCCTGCCCGACCGCGAGTTCCGCGAAGGCTTCGCCGAGGCCATCAAACACGCCGCCATCCGCGACGCATCGATGCTCGACGATCTAGCCGCTTTTGACCCCGCCGGCCGCGACGTCCCGGCGGATCTCATCGCCCGCAACATCGCCATCAAGGCGCGCGTGGTGGAAGCCGACGAACACGAGACGCGCGACATCCGCGCCCTGCTCAATTTCGGCCACACCATCGGCCACGGCATCGAGGCCTCCGTGCCCTACGGCGAGATGCTCCACGGCGAGGCGATCTCACTCGGCATCCGCGCCGCCTTGTTTCTATCCGAGCGCCACGCCGGACTCTCGCCGTCCGACAGCGCGAAGGTCATCGGCCTGTTGGAAAAATACCACCTGCCGCTGCGGCTCCCCCCCGGAATCACGACGGACAAAGTGATGGAAAAACTCGCGCGCGACAAAAAGTTCTCCGCCGGCGCCATCCGCTTCGTCGTCCTCGACGCGCTCGGCAGCGCCAAGGTCATCAACACCGTCACCGCCGACGACCTCCGCGAGGCGGTCGAAATGTTACGCCTACCATGAAAATAAAAACCACCGCGTCTCGCAGAAAGTTCATCGCAACAGCAGTCCTAGCCGCCAGTTGGCCGCTCGTCTGCCACGCCGCCACGCCCGCAACTCCGAAAAAGCTCGTGCTGATCGCCGGCAAGCCCAGCCACCCCGCCGGCATGCACGAGTTTCATGCCGGCTGCCTGTTATTCCAGAAATGCCTCGCCAGCATCCCGGGCCTCGAAGTTTCCGTCCACCCGAACCACTGGGTCACTGACGAAAGCGTGCTCGAAACCGCCGACGCCGTGGTGATCTACGCCGACGGCGGAAACGGCCATCCGGTCCTCGCCGATCCCGGCCGGAGGGAAAAAATCCAGAAGCTCGTCGATCGTGGTGGCAGCGTGATGATGATGCATTACGCCGTCCAATGCGCCGACCTCGACAAGGATCAGGGCACTTCCGGCGATGTTTTCCGCGACTGGATCGGCGGCGCTTACGAGACCGCTTTCTCCTGCAATCCGATCTGGGACGCCGACTACGAGAAATACCCGGACCACCCGATCTGCCGTGGCCTGAAACCTTTCAAAATCAAGGACGAGTGGTATTTCTCCATCCGCTTCCGCAAGGAAATGGCGGGCGTCAAATCGCTGTTAGTCTCCACCCCCGGCGACGAAACCCGCGACGGCCCCTACGTCCATCCGCAGGGTCCCTACCCGCACGTCCAGGCGAGAAAAGGCGAGGAAGAAACCATGATGTGGTGCGTCGAGCGGCCCGACGGCGGCCGCGGTGTCGGCTTCACCGGCGGTCATTTCCACGCGAACTGGGGCGACGATAATTTCCGCAAAATCGCCCTCAACGCGATGCTCTGGATCTGCAAAATGGAGGTGCCCGCCAACGGCGTGCAATCTTCTGTTACCGACGACGACATGAAGGCGAATCTCGACGACAAACAGAAGAAGTAACAGCACTCCCGCTGGCGGGAATTCCGGCGCTCAGTCAGGCTGCTTCACGATGCTAACCGTCTCGCCGTCCGCGAACTTGGTGCGCATGAGGTCGCCGGGCTTGAGCGCGGTGGACGAGGTCACGATTTTCCCATCAGATCCCAGGGTGATGGAGAAACCCCGCTGGAATGCGGACTCGGGGCCGAGCGTGCGCAGCAGGCCGCGCAGCCGGGCGAGGCGCTCCGCTTGTTGGTCGAGATTGTTAGCTCCAGCCCGCTCGAAGCGTTCTCGCAGGCGGGCCACCGTTTCCAAGCGCCGCTCCAGCACGCGCGCCGGATGGCAGGCGCGGTGCTGGGCGCGGGCGTCGTGCACGCGCCGGGCGAGCGATTCTAACGATGTGCGCGCCGCTTGCGAAAGTTGCCCGCGCGCGGAGTCGAGCCGCAGGACCGACTCGCGCAGGAGCTTCGCGCCGTCGCGCTGGAGCACGCCGCGTTTCAGCGCGTCCACCGCGAATTGAGAGCGTGTTAGCCGCTCGCGGGTGACGCGGGTCATCCGCCGGCGGATTTGCGCGAGCCTGGCTGACAACTCCACGCCGTCCGGCACCGCCAACTCCGCGGCGGCGCTCGGCGTGGGTGCCCGCAGGTCGGCCACGAAGTCCGCGATGGTGAAATCGATTTCGTGGCCGACGGCCGAAATGATCGGAATCGGACAAGCAGCGATGGCGCGCGCGACGACTTCCTCGTTGAAATTCCACAGGTCCTCGATCGAGCCGCCGCCGCGGCCGACGATGAGCACATCGCAGCGCGGATAACCGAATTTCTCCGGTTCGCCCATCTTCGCGATGGCCTGGGCGATTTCCACTTCAGCCCCCCGGCCCTGCACCCGCACCGGAAAAAGCACCGGTTGCACCCACGGCGCGCGGCGCGTGAGCACGTTGAGAACGTCCTGAAGCGCGGCCCCGGTGCCAGACGTGACGAGTCCGATCACGCGAGGAAACGGCGGAACCGGCTTTTTGCGCGCCGCGTCGAACAATCCCTCCGCGAGCAATTTCCGCTTCAGCGCCTCGAACTTCGCCTGCAAATCCCCCGCTCCCGCCCGCTCGGCTTTCTGCACGATGATCTGCAACTGCCCGCGTGCTTCATAGACACTCGCCTCGGCGAAAACCCGGACCTTCGCCCCGTCCTCCAAGGCCTCCGCGCCCAGCCGCTTGCGCGCGCCGAACATCGCGCACGAGATCTGCGCGCCCTCGTCTTTCAGCGAGAAATACCAATGCCCGCTGGCCTGTTTGCGCAAATTCGAAACCTCGCCCTCCACCCAAGTCTCGCCGATCTGCACTTCCAACAGATTTTTCATCCGCCGCAGCAACTGCGTCACGGAAAGCGCCTTTTCCTCCGGGGTCTTGGGTTTCGAAAACAAATCCACGCCGCAATCTGGCAAGCGCGGGAAATTTTTCGAGCTGGAAAAACCGGCCAGGCGTTTTAGCGCGAGAGTCCGAAGCGCCACAGCCAGACGAAGGTCAGCAGAATCGCGGCGAGGCCGACGTGGAGCACCTGCACCCATGAGTAAATATGGACCTGCGCCATCACCAAGCCGAGGACCATCTGCGCGAGCACGATTCCCAACACCACCCGCTCGACGCTGCCTATGCCGCCGATCCGGTGGCGCTTGGCCAGCACGAAGGCGAGCAAAGTGCCGGCGAGCACCACCCAGGAAAAACTCCGGTGGAACAGATATTTCCACGAGCTTTCGAGCTCCGCCGTCCATGTGGACCTCGGCGCGTCGACGTGTAATTTCGCCAGCTCGTCGGTCATCTCCCGCACTTGCGCGCCGATGATGCCCTCCGCGAGAATCAGCACTAGCAGGAAGGTCACCGCCATGCGGAGTTTTGCCAGCGGTGCCGCCTCCATCCGGATCCGCCACGGCGTGTCGGTCCCCCGCCACGCGCAGTAGGCCAGCGTGCCGAGCAGGGCCATCGCCAGCGCCAGATGCGTCGTTAGAACCCCCGGACTCAGGCCGCTGTAAACCACCCGCGCGCCCATCCAGGCATTGATGAGCACCACGGCCAGCGAGGTGAACGCCATCCAGAAAACCAGCGGCCGCTTCTCGCGCTGCCAGAAGGCGGCGATGAACGTCGCCAGCGAAAAGAAGCCCACCGGCAAGCTCGTCATCCGGTTCAGAAACTCCGTCCAGACATGCCGCGGATTGAACTCCCGCCGCAGGCTTTCCTCAGTGATCGTCGCCGGATCGCGGCCCATCCGCTCCGCCTTGCGCTGGAATTTTTCAATCGGCAGCTTGGAGAAATCCACCCCCTCGACTTTCGTCGGCGGGATCAGGCAGCCCCAACAGGTCGGCCAGTCCGGACAACCCATTCCCGCCCCGGTCACCCGCACGATCGCGCCCACGAACATCAAAACCAGCACGGAAACCAAGGCCCCGGTGGCCAGTTTTTGAAAGCGCGTCATCCCCATGCGCCGACCATGCGCGGGCAGCCCCGGATTTCCAGCGCAAATCCGCCTCCCGCAGTCCGACAGATGCAAGTTTCTTGCAAGTCGGAAAGAGCGGGGGCAAATTCGCGGCGTGCGCGGCTCGCCTCTCATCCGGTTCATCCTCCTCGCCCTCGCCCTCGCGGTGACGGGCGCGGGCTTGGCGCGGGTCACCGCCACGCGCAAATCCATCGCCCCGCCGCCCGCCGTGGTGACTGACACACCCGCGCTGCCCGGAATGCCGGTGCCTTTCCGCCTGTTGCTATCAGACCCGGCCGCCGTGGTGGAAATCGACACCGGCAAACTCATCCGCCCGCCGGCGGATTCCGCCACGATCTCCGGAACGCTTGAGCTCGACCCGAAGAACCCGCGCGTCGGCCTCGTCGTCCGTTGGAAAAACGCCGCCGCTCCCGGCGAGCATCGTTTCGCGAAGCTCACGCTGGAGGCTCCCGGACAAGACACTTTCACCCACGTCTTCGATGCCGGTGGCGACATCGACGATTTCCTGGAACTCCCCTTCCCCGCTGCCGAATGAGCGAAATCCATCACGATTGCTGCGCCCACCACGGGCATCACCACGAGCTGGTGATCGAAAACCTGACGGTCTGTTACCGCCGGGTGCTGGCTTTGGAAAACGTCTCGCTCGCGACGTCCTGCGGCAACCGAGTGGCCCTGATAGGTCCTAACGGCGCTGGCAAGAGCACGCTGCTCAAGGCCATCGCGGGACTGGTTCCCCGCGACCACGGCACGATCCGCTGGCGCGGCACGGCGGTGAAAAAATGGTCGCGCGAGTTCGCCTATCTGCCGCAGCGCGAGGAGGTGGACTGGTCGTTCCCCATCACCGTGCGCGGGCTGGTGGAAATGGGCCGCTACCCGCAAACCGGCTGGTGGCGGAAGTTCTCGACTGAGGATAACGCCGCGGTGGACCGCGCGCTGGAGTCGCTGGCCCTGATGGATTTGCAAAACCGCCAGATCCGCGAGCTCTCCGGCGGACAGCAGCAGCGGGCCTTCCTCGCCCGCGCGCTGGCTCAGGAGGCGCACGTGCTTTTGCTCGACGAGCCGTTCACCGGACTGGACCGCAACGCCTCGCAACTGCTCGGCGATTTGCTGGCCAAGCTCGCCCACGAAGGGCGGCTGGTCATCGCCTCGCACCACGATCTCAACACGGTGCCGCGGCTTTTCGACGAGGCGCTGGTGCTCGCCACCCGGCCGCTGGCATTCGGCCCGGTGGCGGAAATCCTCACGCCCGAGCTCATCGAGCGCACCTTCCACGAGCCGGCCGCCCGCGCATGACCTATGGACTTTGAACTGCTCACCAACCCGTTCTATCAGCGCGCGCTCGCCACCGCGGGCTTCATCGGCTTTGCCAACGGCTTCTTCAGCGGCTTCGTGGTGCTGCGCCGCAACGCGCTCTCCGTCTCCGCGCTCTCACACACGATGCTGCCCGGCATCGCGCTGGGGATTTTCCTGACCGGCGCGCTCAGCCAGTGGAACGCGTTTCTCGGGGCGATGTTCGCTGCGTTGTTAGTCGGGCTCGGCTCGGTGGCCGTCGCCCGCGGCAACCGGGTGGAACAAGGCACCGCGCTGGCCGTGCTTTACACCGCCGCTTTCGCCGCAGGAATCGCGCTGCTGCCCAAGCTCGACACGCGCCAAGAGCTGGAACACTGGCTTTTCGGCGACATCATCGCCGTGGGAAACGCCGACATCTGGATCGCCTACGGCATCGGCGCGTTCACGCTGCTCATCACCAATCTGCTGATGCGCCCGATCCTGCTCACCTTGTTCGAGCCCAACGTGGCAGCGGCGCAGGGCGTGCCGGTCCGCTCGATGCAGTATCTCGTCTTCACCTTGTTAGTCCTCGCCTTGGTCTCGTCGTTGCAAGCCGTGGGCTGCGTGCTTTCCGTCGGCCTGCTGGTCACCCCGGCGGCGACGGTTTCGCTGCTCACCGACCGGACCTCCGCCCTGTTCTGGGGCGGCGGCCTGATCGGCGGGATCGGCTCGGTGACCGCCGTGCTGTTGTCCGGGAAATTCGGGATCGCGCCGGGTCCGGCGATCGTGATCGTGCTCGGGCTGTTATTTGTCGCGGCCTATCTCTTCAGCCCGAAATACGGCCTGCTGGCGCCGAGGCGCCGATAGACAAGCTCACAAAATCGAGCCGGGACCGTAGGCGGCGGCTTGCGGACTGGCGGCCTCCAGTTTCCTAACCGCGGCGGCGAACGCTGCGATCTGGGCCTTGGCGGCACCGGATTCCTGGTCACCCTTGGCGAGGATCGCGTCGAGGAAATCGCGGGAAAGCCCGAGGCGGGAGTCGCCGGCGAGGCGCTCAACGAGGTTGTTGCGGTCGATGGTTCCCTCGCGCAAATCCTTCACCGTGGCGACGGCGTGCTCCTTGATGGCGTGGTGCGCGGTCTCGCGGCCGACGCCCGCTTTCACGGCCTCCATCATGATGGTGGTGGTCATCAGGAACGGCAGGTAATGGGCGGTTTCCGCGTCGATGACGGCTTCGTAGGCGTCCATCTGGTCAAGGACGGTGAGGAAGGTTTCGAACATCCCGTCGATGGTGTAGAACGAGTCCGGCAGGAAAATGCGGCGGACCACGGAGCAGGAGACGTCGCCTTCATTCCACTGGTCGCCGGCGAGTCCGGCGGCCATCGCGAGATAGCCTTTGAGAATGACGTGGAAGCCGTTGACGCGCTCACAGGAACGCGAGTTCATCTTGTGCGGCATCGCGCTGGAACCGGTCTGGCCGGGTGCGAATCCTTCGCTGGCGGTCTCGTTTCCCGCCATCAGGCGCAGGGTCTTGCAGAACGACGAGGGGCCGGAGCAAAGGTCCGTGAGCGCGGCGACCACGCGGAAATCCAGCGAGCGCGGATAGACCTGGCCGACGTTCGTCCAGACGGCGGGCATGCCGAGGTGGGCGACCACGCGCTTTTCGAGATCGGCGACTTTCCCTGCATCGCCTTCGAACAACGAGAGCTGGTCCATCTGGGTGCCGACGGCGCCCTTGAGGCCGCGGACGGAATAGTTAGCGATGACGGCGTCGAGCGCTTGCAGGCTGCTGAGGAGTTCCTCGCCGAACATCGCGATGCGCTTGCCAAGCGTGGTCGGTTGGGCGGCGACATTGTGCGTGCGGGCGGTGAGAATGAGCTCGCTCCATTGTTCCGAGCGCTCGCGAAAACGGCGCAGCGTGGCGACGGTCTTGTCGCGGATGATGAGCAGCGAGCGGTAAACCTGGAGTTGCTCGACGTTTTCCGTGAGGTCGCGCGAGGTCATGCCTTTGTGGACCTGCTCGTGGCCGGCGAGGTCGTTGAACTCCTCGATGCGAGCCTTCACGTCGTGGCGGGTGATTTTTTCCCGCGCCATGATCGAGGCGGGATCGACGCTGTCTTTCACCGACTCGTAGGCGGCGATGGCTTCGGCCGGGACGTC
>CAMCCX010000063.1 GCA_945873305.1 Akkermansia muciniphila | reverse complement strand
CGACGTTCGAATGCAGCGCCTCGCTGCCGCCGCGCAGGATGGTGGCGTTGCCGGTCTTGAAACACAGCACGGCGGCGTCCGCGGTGACGTTCGGACGACTCTCGTAGATAATTCCGATGGTGCCGATAGGCACGCGGACCTGCTCGATGTGGATGCCGTTAGGACGTTCCCAGGAGTCAAGCACCTGCCCGACGGGATCGGGCAGCGTCGCGACTTGGTCGATGCCGGCCGCCATCGCCTCGATGCGTTTTTCATCCAGCATGAGCCGGTCGAGCATGGCGTTAGAAAGCCCTTTTTCCCGGCCAGCTTCGAGGTCCTTGGCGTTGGCAGCCAGCAATTCCGGCACCCGCTGGCGGATGGCGGCGGCCATCTTACGGAGAATCGTGTTCTTCTCGTCGCTGGAAAGCTGGGCGAGTTTGTATGCGGCCGCGCGCGCTTGGCGGCCCATTTGATGGATGGTTTCCTGGATGCTGGACACGCGAGGAAACTATGCCGAAGCAAACCGCACTCAAGGCGCAATTGCCGCCCCGGAAAACCGCACTTCCGCTCGGCGCATTTCTAGCTACCGTCGCGCCATGATGTGCCGCCGCCGCTTTTTGATCGCCACCGCGTGCCTACTCGCCGCCGTCGGATGCGGCGGGAAATCCAACAGCTCGGGCAAGGGTGGGGTGTTGCGCGTGGGCATGGACCTGAGCTATCCGCCGTTTGAAATGCAGGATAAGTCGGGGACGCCGGACGGCGTGAGCGTGAAACTCGCCGAGGCGCTCGCCGCCCATCTCGGGCGGCCGCTGAAAATCGTGCCGATGGAATTCTCCGGCCTGATCCCCGCTCTCAAGACGGGCAACATCGACCTGATTCTTTCCTCGATGACCGCCACCGACGAGCGCCGGCAGTCGATCGATTTTTCCCATCCCTACGCCTTCACCGGCCTCGCGCTGCTGGTGCGCAAGGACTCGGATCTCCAGTCGGTGGAGGACTTGAAAAAGCCGGGCCGCTCGGTCACGGCCAAGGCCGCCACGACTGGCGAGACGTGGGCGATCAAAAATCTACCCGACGCGAAGCGGGTGGTGTTCGAGGACCAGACGGCCTGCGTGTTAGAGGTCGCGCAGGGCCGGGCGGACGCGTTCATCTACGACCAGCTCAGCATTTACCGATACGCCGAGGAAAACAAAGCGACCACCCGCGGCTTGTTAAAGCCGTTCGTCGAGGAGGCGTGGGCCATCGGCATCGCCAAGGGCAACGACGCGCTGCTCTCGCAGGTCAATGCGTTCCTGGACGAGTTCCGCAAGCAGGACGGCTTCGGGAAACTCGGCGAACGCTATTTGCGGGACGAGAAGAAGTTCCTCGAAGCGTCCGGCATCCCGTTCATCCTCCGCTAAATGACCCGCCGCCAGCTGATCGCCAATGTGTTCGTCGCCCTCGCGCTGGTCGCGTTGGCCGGTTGGCTGTTCACGGCGGCGTTCGCGATGTTAGGCACGCGGACGGATTGGTCGAAGGCGTGGGAATACCGGGAAACCTTGTGGCGCGGGTGGCTGGTGACCTTGCAGATTTCCCTCGCGGCGCTGCTGGGAAGCATTTTCTTCGGGCTGCTCTTCATGCTCGGCCAGCGCTCGCCGCTGGTGGTCGTGCGCTGGACTTGCCGGGCGTTTCTGGAGTTCGTGCGCGACACGCCGCTGCTGGTGCATTTGTTATTCGGCTACTTCGTGATCTTCGCGCCGCTCATCTCGCGGCCGCTCGGCGAGCAGGGATTCGACGACAAGCTGATCATCGGCGTGCTGCTTCTATCTGTTTTCGAGGGCGCCTATCTCGGCGAGATCCTGCGTGGCGGCGTGGAGAGCATTCCGCGGACGCAGTGGGAAAGCGCGCGGGCGGTGGGGTTCAGCCCGTTCCAAGTCTATCGCTACGTGATTTTCCCGCAGGCCTTGCGGCGGGTGCTGCCGGCGATGGCCGGTTTGTTCGTCTCGCTGATCAAGGATTCGTCGCTGCTCAACGTCATCGGCGTGGCGGAGTATTTTTATAACACCAAGAATTTCATCTCCCGCTCCTACGCCGGGCTGGAGGGCTACGTGCCGCTGGCGCTGGGCTATCTGATTCTCACGCTGCCGGTCGCTTGGCTGTCGCACTGGTTGGAAAAACGCTTCCGTCATGAAACTTGAAGTCACCGGCCTGACGAAATGTTACGGCAAGACCCGCGCGCTCGACGGGCTCTCGCTGGCCGTGGAATCGTCCCGCGTGCTGGTCCTCATCGGCCCGTCCGGCGGCGGGAAAAGCACGCTGCTGCGGGTGCTCGGCGGCCTCGAAATCCCCGATGCCGGCACGGTGAAAATCAACGCCCATCCGCTTCTGCCAGACGCCGCCGCGCTCCAAGCCTACCGCCGGAGAAACGGCTTTCTCTTCCAGCAGTTCAACCTCTTTCCCCACCTCACTGCCCGCCGGAACATCGCGCTGCCGTTGGAAAAAGTGCACGGCCATTCGCCCGCCGATGCCCATGAAATGGCGGAACAGGCGCTCGCCCGGTTCAGCCTGCTCGACCACGCCGACAAGCTGCCCGCGCAGTTGTCCGGCGGCCAGCAGCAGCGCGTCGGCATCGCCCGCGCCGTGGCGCGGCCACCGGAAATCTTGTTCCTCGACGAGCCGACTTCCGCGCTCGACCCCGAGATGACCGCTGAGGTGCTGGAGCTCATCCAGGAACTCGCGGAAGCTGGCCAGAACATCATTCTCAGCACCCACGAAATGGGCTTCGCCCGCGCCGTGGCGGACCAGGTCGCGTTCGTCGCCGCAGGGAAAATCGAGGAGGTCTCGCCGCCGGCCAGCTTGTTCGGCGCGCCACAATCCGCGCTTTGCCAGCGCTTCCTGTCGCGGGTGATGCGGTATTGAGACGCGCCGGACATATTAAGCAAAGTTTACAATATCCGCTTGCGACCCCGGAAAATTGGCGTATCAAAAATCTCGATGAAAATAACTCTCTTAATCACGGTGTCCGCTACGGCCATGTTGTTCAGTTCCTGCAATACGATGATCGGCCTCGGCCGTGACATGCGGATGGGCGGCGAAAGCTTGGAAAAAACTTCGACCAAGGTGAACGGCGGCAGCTCTGCCGGTGAGGACACATCCGGCGCTCCCGTTTACTGAGCCACTTCCACAAAAACGGCGTCCTCTCGCACTTCGCGGGAGGACGCCGTTTTTGCGTTGAGCGGAAATCAATACCCGCGCCAGAAGGCGAACGCGCTGACCAGCGTCGCGATGCCGTAGCCGAGGCCGGCGAGAGAAAACAGCGTCCAGCGTTTTTGATCCGCGGTCACCCACGTCACCGCGTCGCGGAAAAGATAGGGCATCCCCACGCAGAACAGCGAGGCGGTCAGCATGGCGTAGGCGAAAATCGGCACCAGCAGCCGCGATGACGGGTCTTTGAGAAACGCCGCTCCGAGCAAAGGCGCGGCGGCCATCAGCCCGAGCAGGCCGAGCGCGCGGACGGCGAGGAAATCCCGCACGCTGATGCAGACGAGCACCAGCGAGACCGGCACCAAGATTTGCAGCAGCCCCTTCGCGTTGTTGAATTCGCCCAAGTCCATCGCCAGCGCGCTGAGCTTGCCGAGACCGGACGGCGCGATGAGCAGCCAGAACCACGCGAGCCCGATTCCCAACAAAATTTGCCCGATGTTCTGGTTGCGCGGAAATTTCTTCAGGAAATCCTGCACGGCCGCCGGTTTCGCCAGCATCAGCGCGTGGATGCCGATCAGCCAGATGGCCAGCACCAGGCCGGTGGTGAAAAGCGGCAGGAGTTGGTAAGGGTGCATTGGATCCATGCGGCCACCGGACTAGGGCGGAGGGCCGCAACATTCAAGCGCCATCTCTCCGGCGCGGATTCACCGAATTCTCACGCGTTCCGCATCACCCGTTCACAATCCGCCGCTTGGCTCTCCGGCATGCACCTCCGCCAACTCATCCAGCCCGACGCCGACTGGCTGGACGCGCCCTCGCCGCGGCGGGTGGCACGGGTCGCGCTGACCGCCTGCGCGGGGCTGGCGATTTACGGCTTCACCATCGGCTTCTGGCGCGATCCGCTGATGGGCGGCTACGTGGCGGTGAAACTCCCGCTGCTCATCGCGCTCACTCTGGGTTGCAATGGATTGTTGAACGGCCTGCTCGGCTTGCTGCTCGGCACCGGCCTCGGCTTCCGCCAATCGCTGCTCGCCTTGCTCACCTCGTTCGCGCTCGCCGCATTGATCCTCGGCTCGCTTGCGCCGGTCACGTTTTTCCTCGCCTGGAACGCCCCGCCGCCCGACTCGCCGGGGTCGAAAAACGCGCACGCCGCCTACCTCGTCGCGCACACCGCGCTCATCGGATTCGCCGGCATCACCGCCAATCTCCACCTCCACCGCCTGCTCGCGGTCAAGGCTCCCACCCCGGCCGCCGCCACCGCCACCCTGCTCGCCTGGCTGGGTGGCAACGGGTTCCTCGGCGCACAATTCTCGTGGATTCTGCGGCCTTTCTTCGGCACCCCCAAGCTCGAGGTCGAGTTCCTCCGGGAAAACCCGCTGGATGGAAATTTCTACCAAACCGTCTGGCAAGCCATCGACAAGACCAGCGGCGGCCACGGCCTGCCCGCGCTCGGCGTCCTCCTCGTTTTCCTGCTCACCCCGATTCTCCACGCCATCCACAAGAACCACCAAACCACCCCACGACCATGATCCCGCAAGAAATCCCCAACACCGCCCAACCCCCGCCGCTCGAAGCCCCGCTGCCGGAAAAACTCGACCTCAAGAGCCTGTTCGAAGCCCTTCTCCGCCGACCCCACGCCCTCGTCGTCCGCCTCGCCGAGCCGAACCACGGCGCCACCGGCCGCTTCGCGATCATGGCCGTCGGCTCCATTTTGCTCTTCGGCTTCGTCCTCGGCTGTTTTGCGAAAAACGAACAATTGTGGGCCGCGCCCGCTAAAATCACCGCCGGGCTGATCTTTTCCGGCCTGATTTGTTTCCCCAGCCTCTACATTTTCGCCACCCTCGCCGGGGCGCGGGTCAGCATTTCCCAACTCGCCGCCTGCCTCGCCGGGGCGCTCGCGCTTGCCGGGCTGCTGCTGCTCGGCTTCGCCCCCGCCGTCTGGATCTTCGCCGAATCCACCGATTCGCTCGGCTTCATGGGCAGCCTCGCCATCGGCGCGTGGGTCATCGCCGTGGCCTTCGCGCTGCGGTTTTTGAAATCCGTCATCTTCGCCACCGGCGGCACCCAGAAAGCCCCGCTCACCATCTGGAGCATCGTCTTCCTGCTCGTCACCCTGCAAATGACCACCTCCCTCCGCCCCATCCTCGGCCGTTCCGACGTCCGGCTCACCCAGGAGAAAAAATTCTTCCTCCAACACTGGGGCGACACCTTCGGCAGCTCGCTCAAACCGCAAACCGCCGCGAAAAAGCCCGCCCCGGAACCCACCGCCGCACCCACCCCGGAAAACCCCGCCGGCCGCAACCCCTACCTCGAAAACTAAACCGCCATGGAACCCACCCAGGAAGACCTCGATTTCCTCGACTGGCGCTGGGAACTGCTCTGATTCCGCCCGAATCGGCGTGGATCTGCCTCGAAATACAAAACACGAGCTGCCATCCGTCCAAGCTCATCCGGCGCAAGCCCTTCCCGGCCTTCAGGACTTGTCTCCCCAGCGTTTCTACTCTTACCTGCCTCACGCCTCATGATCGATCAGGAGAAACTCGAAAAAGTTCTCAAACGCCTGGAGCTTCAGTATGCGAACTACCAGCACGCGCAAGATCGCCCCGAGCTCACCGAGATCGATCGCGAGGCCATCGCGGAATCTGTCATCCAGCGCTTCGAGACCGCCTACGACACTCTCTGGAAAGACCTCAAACGCCACCTCATCGACGCGCTCGGCCTGCCCGATGTCCCGAACAGCCCCAAGCCCATCCTCAAGCTCGCCGGGGAAAACGATCTGCTTCCCGCCCCAGTCGCCACCTGGCTCTCCTATGCCGACGCCCGCACCGCCACGGCCCACGACTACAGCGGCGAAAAGGCCGCCGAAACCCTCCTGATCGTGGAGGCCTTCATCCGCGACGCCATCGGCCTCTACCAGACCCTCACCGGAAAAACCTGGGCATGACCCGCACCCTCGACATTTCCGCAGAACAGCGGCAATCCCTGCTCGCCCTCCTGCACCGCCACCTTCCCGGCGTCCCCGTCTGGGCCTATGGTTCCCGCGTCAAAGGCACCGCCCGCCCGAATTCCGATCTCGATCTCGTCATCTTCGCCACCCCCGCCCAGCGCCCGCAAGTCTCCGAACTCAAAGACGCCCTCGACGAGAGCAACATCCCCTTCCGGGTGGACCTCCACGTCTGGCACGAGGTGCCCGAGCGGTTTCATGAAATCATCCGGAACGAGTATCTGGTCTTGTCATAACAACTCTCAGCTCGCTAACACCCAGTTCGCCGCAAATTGGTGCCAATTTACCTGGTTGAATGCCGATGATGCGCAAGAACTGGCAGCCAAAAGCTCGGCAGGGAAATAAGAACTCAGCTTCTTCACCATCGAAGAAGCTGAGTGACTGGGTCATTGAGCGGCGCTCGCCACCCGCCATCAGGCGGGCAGTTCGTAGCCCTTGCGGCGCGGACGGTCCTGCATGGCGGCGGCCTCCGCGTCGCCGATGATCTGCTCGGCCTGCGGGTCCCACTTGAGCGGGCGTCCGAGGCGCTGGGCGATGCCGGAGAGCTGGCAGATGCTGGCCGAGCGGTGGCCGACACTCGCCGGGCAAATGGTCGGTTTGCGGCTGATGACGGATTCGATGAAGTTCATCCGGTGGTCCTTGGACTCATAGACTTGGACGTCGTTGGGGCCGAATTTGTGGCGGACCAGATCCACGGGCGAGGTTTCAACCTTGCCGCGGCTGACGAGCACTTCGCCCTTGGTGCCGATGAAGCGGATCATGTGGTCGTTGTTGGGCTTCTTGTCGCGCCAGACGGTGATGCCGTCGGCGTAGCGATAGTGGTGGTGCTCGGCTCCCTCGTGGCCCTTGGGGATGAACTCGACCGGGCCGGTGTTGTCGCGGTCGAGCGCCCACTGGACGATGTCGAAATGATGCGCGCCCCAGTCGCCGAACTTGCGGCTGCCGTATTCCCAGTAGGAGCGCCAGCCGCCGCCGTAATTCCCCATGACCCGGTTTTCCGAATACTCGAAAAACGGTGTGGGTCCCAGCCAGCGGTCGTAGTCGAAACCCTCCGGCACCGGCACAATCTGCTCCTTTTCGGGAGGCAGCGGAAACTCACCGAGCTGGCAGTAAATCTCCTTGATGTCGCCGATCATTCCGTTGCGCACCAGATTCACGGCGATGCGGAAGTAGATCTCCGAGCGCTGCTGGCTGCCCACTTGCAGGATGCGGCCGTATTTTTTCTCGGCGGCCACCAGCGCCTTGCCTTCCTCGATCGTCAAGGTCATCGGCTTTTCCACATAGACGTCCTTGCCCGCCTTCAACGCGGCCAGCGCGATGGCGGCATGCCAGTGGTCCGGCGTGGTCACGCACACGGCATCAATGTCGGTCCGGGCGAGCACTTCCTCGAAGCGCGAGGTGGCCAGGATGTCTTGGTATCCCTTCTCCTTCAGCACGCCCACGGCATTTTTCAACGCCGCGTCCTTCAGATCGCACACCGCGATCGGTTGGACGTTCTTCATGCCGGGAAACGACCGGACGTGGCCGTCGGAAATCAGGCCCATCCCGATGAAGCCCATGCCGATCCGCGAATTCGCGGCAACCTTGGCCGCATTGCCCAGCGTTTCAGCCCGGACGATTTGCGGCCCGGCGAACAGCGCGCCCGCCGTGCCGAGGGATGACTTCAAGAACTGACGACGCGTGGCAGATGGTGATGTATTCATGACGATGCAACTACTGTGAAAATCCAATGAACCAAGCGCAAGAGCGGAATTGCGCAGGTGCGACCCGCGTCCTCATTCATCATGGGGCGGGCGTTGCGAATGCTCCGACGGCTCGGCCGGTGCCTCTGCCGCCTCGACGTCCAGCGGGTGTTCCTCCTCGTGCCATTTTTTCGAAACCTTGCCGTCCCACCAGGCGAAGTTCATGGGGTAGGTGCCGGGCGCGAACAGCACATGATAGAAATGCCAGATGACGATGGCCAGGCAGGCGAGGATCGCCTCGTAGTAGTGGATCGTGACGGCCACATCCACCAGCCAGCGCGGGAACCAGCGGGTGACGTCGATCTTCAGCCAGATCATCAGTCCGGTGACGCCCATGATGACGGTGCCCCAGACGACCGCCCAGTATTCGATTTTTTCCGGATAGCCGAAGCGCGCGAAGGACGGTTTGGCCGGGCGTTTTCCCACGAAATAGAGCAGGTTCGCGAGGAAATCCCGGCCATCCTGCGGCCGCGGCATGAAGTCCTTCGCCAGTTTTCTGCCGTCCTTGGTGGCGATGAGATAGCCGATGTGCCACAGCCCGCCACCGAGCATGACGACGCCCGCGGCGCGGTGCAGCCAGCGCCGGACGGCCTCATCCGAACCGAAGAGCCAGGCCAGCCACGAGTCCGGATATTTCAAGGCGAAGCCGCTCAGCGCCAGCATCACGAAGCTCGCCACTAACACGAAATGCTGGATTCGTTGGTGGAGATTCATCCGCTCCAGGGTCTCGCCCCGCGCGGCGCGGAAAATCCGCAGCGCCCGCAGCCATGACAGGCCGTTGTGCAACAGCATGCCGCCCACGACCACGAAGATGAGTGATAGATACGCGACCCGCACCCAGTGGTTCACTTGGGAGCCGATGCCGCCGTTTGCGGAATCCTTGAGATGGACCTCGCCGAACGAGAAATTCTCGCCGGCTCCCGGATGGCATTTGCCGCAGGTTTCTACCAGATGCCCGCGGTGGATCGACGAGTCCGGATCGCTGGACGGCAGGATTTTGTGATAGCCGTGGCAGCTCGCGCAGTTCGCCGCGTTGGTCGCCCCGCCCTGCATGGCGAGGCCGTGGTAGCTTTCGAAAAAGGTTTTCACCCGGTCCGAGGGCAGGCCGAACTTGGTATTCATGCGCTCGGATTCGTGGCAGCGGCTGCAGGTGTCCCCCACCGTGCGGGACGCCGTCTCGCCGTTGAGCGAATGGATGTTATGCTCCTCGTGGCAATCCGTACAGACCGGCGCCTCGCGAATCCCTTTGGCGGTCGCCTGGCCATGGATGCTCGCCGCCACGTCGGCGGCTTCTTCAGAATGGCACTCGCCGCAGGTTTCCGCCTGGCGGGTGAAATGCAGGGGCGATGCGGAAGATTGCGGCGAAAGCGTCTCATGGCTGCCGTGGCAATCCTTGCAGTCCGCCGATTCGGCACCCCGCCGCAGGGCGAGGCCGTGCACGCTCGTCTCGAAGGATTGCGCCGCCTTATCGTGGCAGCCCGCGCAATCCACCCGCTTGGCCGCCACCTCGTCATCGGGGTGCTTTTCCGTCAGGTCGCGGTGACATTCCGCGCAGCGGGTGTCCTTGTGCGCCGAGCCTTGCAGCTTCAGCTTGTCCACATGGATGGAGACTTCTTCGCCCGGTTTCCGCTCCATGGTCAGGTCCTTGTCGGCATGACAGTCCAGACACGTTTCATCCGAAATCCCCTCTTCCTCCCCCGATGCCTGGACACACTGGCCCAGAGCGAAAAAGGCCGACAAGACGACGATCTCCGCAATCCGCGCCACCGGATGCCATCCGGCAAGCACTCGTGAACAGCCAGGCCGCCCACGCAGGAAATGCTTCTCCATTTCGTTGGGGTTGATTGCCACAAGGATGAGCGGCCGTGCCAAAAGGCGCAAAACATTTCAGCGCAGAACTCCGCATATCCTGCTTTTCCGCGCGCACCGCAAGTTTGCCAGCCATTTCCACCGCCCTCACGGTGGCGTCCGTGGGGCCGCCTCGCCATGAGCCAATGAGCCGGGCCGCGCGGTCCCCGGGCTTGACCCGGACGATTTGCCATGCATCTTCCGCGCCCGATGATTTCCGTCCAGTCACTCCGCGTCGAATTCGGGCCCCGCGTCCTTTTCAACGACCTTTCCTTCTCCGTCCAGCCGCGCGAGCGCATCGCCTTCGCCGGTCACAACGGCGCGGGGAAATCCACGCTGATGAAGTGCGTGGCGGGCATCATCCCGGCGACTTCCGGCCAAATCCACGCGCCCAAAGGCACCCGGATCGGCTACCTGCCGCAGGAAGGGATTCACGTCAAAGGCCGCACGCTGTGGCAGGAAACCGAGTCCGCCTTCGGCGAAACGATGGCGCTGAGCGAGAAAATCGACCGCCTTTCCAACGAGCTGGTGAAACTCGACCCGCGCTCGTCGCCGTATGGCGATCTGCTCGAGGAAATCGGCGAGCTCGAACTGCTGCTCGACGCCACCGACCCGGCGCGGATGAAGCCGCGGATCGAGTCGGTGCTCAAAGGCCTCGGTTTCCAACAGAAAGATTTCACCCGCGACTGCTCGGAATTCTCCGGCGGCTGGCAGATGCGGATCGCCATGGCCAAGCTCTTCCTCCAGGAGCCGGAAGTCCTGCTGCTCGACGAGCCGACCAACCACTTGGACATCGGCACCCAGATCTGGGTCGAGCAATACCTCGTCAACTACCCCGGCGCGATCCTGCTCATTTCCCACGACCGCGCGCTGCTCGACACGCTCTGCACCCGTACCATCGCCTTCTCCCACGGCCGCGCCGAGGAGTATGCGGGAAATTTCTCCTACTTCGAGCGCGAGTCGGTCCTCCGCAAGGAAATCCGCCTCAAGCAATACACCGCCCAGCAGCGCGAAATCGCCGAGACCCAGCGCTTCATCGACCGCTTCCGCGCCTCCGCCAACAAAGCGACGCTGGTCCAGTCCCGCATCAAGCTGCTCGCCAAAGTCGAGCGCATCCCGGCTCCCGAGCAGGACGACGCGGTGATGAATTTCAAATTCCCGCCGCCGCCGAACTCCGGCCACACGGTCGCCAAGCTGGAAGCGATCCAAAAATCCTACGGCGCGCTCAACATCTTCAACGGCTTTGATTTCGAAATCAACAAGGGCGAAAAATTCGCCATCGTCGGCCCCAACGGTGCGGGTAAATCCACCTTCTGCCGCCTGATCACCGCCCAGGAAGAACCCGATGCCGGCACTCACACCTTCGGCCACAAAGTCGCCACCTCGTTCTTCTCCCAGAACCACGCCGACGAGCTCGACCCGAATCTCTCGGTGCTCGAAACCGTCGAAGCTGCCGCGTCGCGCGAAAGCATGCCTCAAGCCCGGAGCGTGTTGGGCTGCTTCCTCTTCCGCGGCGACGACGTTTTCAAGAAAATCGGCGTGCTCTCCGGCGGCGAGCGCTCGCGCGTGGCCCTCGTCTGCATGCTGCTGCGCCCGGCGAATTTCCTGATCCTCGACGAGCCGACGAACCACCTCGACATGCAATCGCAGGACGTGCTCCAGCGCGCGCTCATCGACTACCCCGGCAGCGTGATGATCGTTTCCCACAACCGGAACTTCCTCGACGCGCTGGTCAGCAAGACCCTCGAATTCCGCCCCGGCGAGCAGCCGACCCTCTACGCCGGCAACATCACCTACTATCTGGAAAAATCCGCCGAGGACGAAGCCGCGAAAAAGGGCCTCGCCCCGCGCCTCGCCACCCTCGGCACCGCCGCCACGCCTGCCAACGGCTCGTCCCGCCAGTCCGTCCCCGGCGTCAACCGCAAGGAACAGCGCCGCATCGAAGCCGAGCAGCGCGAAATCCGCTCCAAAGTCCTCAAGCCGCTGGAAACCGAATTCACCGCGCTCGAAGCCAAGATCGCCGAGCTCGAAGCCGCCCAATCCACGCTCACCCAACAACTCTCCAGCGAGGAAACCAGCAACAACCCCGGCAAACTCCGCGAAGTCACCAACGCCGTGGACAAACTCGCGAAATCGCTGGAAACAAGCTACTCCCGCTGGGGCGCGCTCTCCGAAGAAATCGAGCGCCTCCGCACCAAACTCGGCATCGAAGCCTGAGAATCAGAATGTGTCCCGGCTGTCTCAGCCGGGAGCAGAGCCTTGGATTCCGGCTGAGACAGCCGGAACACGCTTCGACCCGCAGGATCCTATTTCTCCCACAACCGCGCGCGCAAGGCTTCGGCTGCGGCGCGGGCTTCCGCTTCCTTTTTGCTCTTCCCCTTGCCCGTCGCGAGGATCTTGTCCTGCCACGAAACTTCGGATTGGAAAACCCGCCGGTGGTCGGGGCCGCTCTCGCTGATCACCCGGTAAATGGGTGCCTGCGGGTGGATGGCTTGCAGAAATTCCTGGAGCTCGCCCTTCGGGTTGCGCTCTTCCGGACTGGTGACCATGTTGCCGATTTCCGCTTCGAACAACCGCAGGATCAAGTCCCGCGCCGGGCTCAAGCCGGTGTCCAGATAGACCGCGCCGATCAGCGACTCGAACGCGTCCGCAAGCGTGGACAAACGCCGCCGCCCGCCGGTGGCTTCCTCGCCCTTGCCGAGCAAGACGTAGTCGCCGAGGTGGATCGCCATCGCAAACCGGGCCAGCGCCCTGCGGGAAACCACGCGCGAGCGCAGCTTGGTCAGCCGGCCTTCCGTGAAATCCGGAAACATTTTGAAAAGCTCCTCCGTGATGACCAACTGCAGGACGGCGTCGCCGAGGAACTCCATCCGCTGGTTATCGAAGTGCGGCTTCTGCGACTCGTAAGCGAGGCTGGGATGAGTCAGCGCCTCCGCCAATAACAGCGAATTGCGAAATTTGTAATGAATCCGGCTCTCCAGCGGCTGCATCAGTCGTTTTCCTACGTTTCCTCCCCTCCCTTCCGAACCTCACTTGAAATTCCGATGGGAAAGATGGGGTGATCGACGGGACTCGAACCCGCGACAACCGGAATCACAATCCGGGGCTCTACCAACTGAGCTACGACCACCATTTCAGGCGGGGCGGAAGGGGTAATCCATGACTTCCGGTTTGGGAAGGGAAAAATCACCCGCCATCGCGGCATCCCAATCTGACGGCGGAAACTTGGGGCTTGGATCGAAGGATCGCCCCCCTAGCATGCGCCGCATGTCGGCTTTGTGGTTGGATCTGGTCATCGTTGGAATTTATTTCGCCATCATCATTGGCATCGGCTGGCATTTCAGCCGCCGGAGCGGAAACGTCTCGGATTTCGCGCTCGGCGGCCGGTCGATCCCGTGGTGGGCGGTGCTGGCGTCGATCCTCGCGTCCGAGATCAGCGCGGGGACGTTTTTCGGCACGCCGGGCGAGGGGTTCCGGCTGCGGAACTACACTTACGCGCAGCTGATGGTGGGCTACTTGTTAGCGCGGTTGGTGGTGAGCGCGGTGTTCATCCCGGCGTTTTACAAACACAACGTGGTGAGCATTTACGAATTTCTGGAAATCCGCTTCGGGCCGCGCACCCGCAGCGTGGCGAGCGTGATTTTCCTGGTCACCCGCTCGCTGGCCAGCGGCTCGCGGCTGTGGGTGCCGACGCTGCTGATGATCGTGATTTGGAACCAGCTGAATCCGGAACGGCCGCTCGGCACTTGGGAGCAATTCTGGGCCACCGGCGGCGCGCTGGTTCTCATCACCATTCTCACGGCGGCTTACACCGCGGTGGGCGGGATCAAGGCGGTGATCTGGACGGATGTCCTGCAAATCGCGGTGCTGTTCGGCGCGCTCGGGTTCTCGGTCTGGTATCTGCTCGGGCACATCCCCGGCGGCTGGGACGGCGCGAAAAGCTTTCTCACCGGCCCGCATGATTTGAAACTCTGGGAATGGAGCGGCGATGTCCCGGCGGACCCGGAATTCGTGAAAAACTACGGCTCCAGCTGGGGCGCGATCAAGAGCGTGCTGGAAAGCGAGTTCACCGTCTGGGCCGCGCTTTTCGGCTCGCTGTTCGTCACGCTGGCCACCCACGGCACCGACCAGGACATGGTGCAGCGCATGCTCACCGCCAAAAACAAGCGCCAGAGCGCGGTGGCCACGATCCTCTCCGGACTCGCCGACATCCCGGTGACTTACGCCGTCCTAACCATCGGCATCCTGCTCTCCGTTTACTACGGCCACGTGGTCAACGACCCGGCGCTGCCGATGGCGGCGGGCAAGCCGGACAACACGCGGATTTTCCCGTATTTCGTCGTCGATGTGATGCCCGGCGGCCTTCGCGGCCTGGTCGTGGCCGGGGTCCTGGCGACCACGATGGGCTCGCTCGGCACGGCGATGAATTCGCTGGCCACCAGTTATTCGCGGGACTTCCATTTCCGCTGGTTCAAGACGCCGGATGACGACCACGTGCGGGTGCGCATCATCAAGCTCAGCACCGTCGGCTTCGCGCTGGTGCTCATTTTCGTGGGGCTGGCGACCGCCTTCGTCAAGGCGCACAACCCCGGCCTGAGCATCATCGGGATCATCCTCGGAAGCTTCGGCTACACCTACGGCTCGCTGCTCGGGATTTTCATGGTCGCGCTGTTCACGAAATCGCGCGGCAGCGAGACCGGCAACCTCATCGCGATGGCCGCGGGAATCATCGTCGTCGCCTTTCTCAGCAATCTTCCCAACGACGTCTGGAACATGGTCTCCGGCGGCCCGCTTTATAAAAATTTCGCATGGCTGCCGGTGATTGAATTCCCGTGGCGCATCATGGCCGGCACCCTGGCAACTGTCGCCGTGGCCCTTTGTTTCAGGACCTCCAAGGCTCCCGGCGGCGGACTCGGAATCCGCTGAATCGGCCGCCGACGGGCTGTGACGAAACCGTAACAGAACCGAGTGCCGCGAGTGCCTTGATTTCAAGCGGATGCGCCGATCTGCCAGAAATGCCGATCTTGATGCTTCGGAAACCCGAAGCAAAATCCAGGTCAAGTTTTTAAAAAAATGATCTGTGGAACCCTTGTGGAATACGGCCCGTCGCGAGCATTCGTTAGATGGTCGCAAAAAACTTTTCCCGGAACGATTTGAGCTGCCCATCTTTTGCGCCTCGCCGCGCCGCTTCACCCTGAACCGCGCATCACGAGACCACCTGATAATTTTTTAAAAGACTCGTTGAATGATGGAAACTGAGAATGCGGCAATCGCGGAAGCAATGGCGAGTTTGGAAGAAGTTCCTTCGGAAAACGGAGGATGGAACGGCGTTTGTGACGCCTTGCGGGTGATGGTCAGCCACGATGCCTTCCAACGCTGGTTCCGCGCCGCGCGGTGGTTAGGTGTGGAGGACGACGTCGCTTCCATCGCTGTGCCCGGCGAAATCCATCAGGTGTGGATCGAGACGAATTACCTGCCCGAGCTCACGATGGCGGTCACCGGAATCTTCGACGAAGTGCGGGAAGTCCGTGTCGTCGTCAGCGAGGATGCCGCCGGTTCTAACGATTTGGAAGCCGGCCATCCCAAGCATTCGCCATCGCCCGCCCGGCCGACCAAGGCTGCCGCGCTCGAAGGCGAGGCGCTCGACAAGCGCATCAAAGCGGCCGGCCTCAACCCCGCCCACACCTTCGCCAGCTTCGTCGTCGGCGCGAACAGCCAGTTCGCCCACGCCGCCTGCGAGGCGGTCGCCAAAAAATCCGCCGTCGGCTACAATCCGCTCTTCATCTACGGCGGCCCCGGACTCGGGAAAACCCACCTCATGCAGGCCATCGGCCAAGAGCTGCTGCGCCGCCAGCCCGGCTCGCGGGTGATTTACCTGACCTGTGAGAAATTCACCAACGAGTTCATCGACGCCATCCGCCGCGGCGACATCGAGAAATTCCGCCGCCGTTACCGCAGCTCGGATGTTTTGCTCATCGACGACGTCCAATTCCTCGCCGGCAAAGAGCGCTCGCAGGAGGAGTTTTTCCACACCTTCAACACCTTGCTCGACGGTCGCAACCAAGTCGTCCTCACCAGCGACCGCCCGGCCTGCGAGATCAAAAGCCTCGAGCCGCGTCTGGTTTCCCGCTTCGAATGCGGACTCACCGTCGAGATGCAGCCGCCGCAAATGGAGACGCGGATGGCCATTCTCAAGAAGAAATCCATCGACTGGAAGGTCCGCGTGGACGAGTCTGTCCTGCGTTTCCTCGCCGAGAAAATCCGCACCAACGTTCGCCGCCTCGAAGGCGCGCTGATGCGCGTCGCCACCTACGCCTCGCTCGCCGGCGAGAGCGTGACCGTGGAAAAAGTCGAGCACCTGCTGCGCGACCTCATCCGCGAGGAGGCCAGCCGCCAAGTGAGCATCGACGCCATTCAAAAGGCCGTCGCCGAGCATTTCGACGTCCGCCTGGCCGACATGACCAGCCGCCGCCGCCCGGCCAGCATCGCATTTCCCCGCCAAGTGGCCATGTACTTGAGTCGCTCTCTAACCAAGGGATCGCTGATGGAAATCGGCGAAGCCTTCGGCGGTCGCGATCACGGAACCGTCATCCACGCCTGCAAAAAAGTCGCCGGGTTGGTCGATGGAGAGCCGGGATTGAAGGAAAGCATCGCCCGCATCGAGTCCCAACTCCGCCGTTGAAGCTCAGACTTCCTGTTGCCTCATAAATCGAGCACACCGAAAGGTTCCTGACCGACCGGGAGCGTTGCCTCACAATTAGGACACCATAGCGGCTTGGTTTCTTGTTGATGGTTTGCTTGCCCTT
>CAMCCX010000062.1 GCA_945873305.1 Akkermansia muciniphila | reverse complement strand
TGGGCACAGGGGACGCCGTTGGGCATTTTGATCCATTTGCGCAACCAGTCGATTTGAAGGTCGCAGAAGTCCTCAATGTCGGAAAAGCAGTTCATGCCGCAAAGCATGGCGCTGACGGCCATGAAGAGTACTTCGCCGAAATGATGAAGTTTGTTGCCGCCGGTGCGCGGGTCTTCGATGACAGAGAACGAGGTGATGCAGGCGGGCAGGCCGCCGGACCAGTCGGATTTGTTAGGATTGCGAGGCATCCGGGCATGATTCGACCACTAGATATGGTGTACAAGCTCTAAATGTCATGGGATACAAACTATTTTCGCGACTCTCCCTAGCTTGATCGCCGTGATCGGAATGATTCGTTAGCCGGCTCAAGGAATCCGGAAAATCTTCTGGTTCGACGGGTCCCGTGCCAGCTGCCCGGATTTGAAACCGGCCACGTCGATGACGTTATACGGCTCGTAAGGACTCAGAACCTGATCGGGGTTCGCGGTGCGCTGGGCGGTCGGGTAGCCACCAGTGGCTGTTGGAGGCTGGACTGGCGGGGGCGCCTGCTGCGGTGCGTAGTCGGTTGGTGAACCATAGGGCGAAACCTCCTCGGGAGCGAATGGAGGATTCGGCTGGAAGCGCGGTGGCGGCACCGGTGGCGGCGGAGTGCAGGATGCGAGACTGGCGATGCAGGCCGCGGCGATGGAGAGGGTTGGTTTGGACATGGGCTTGGGACGTGAAGTTTCGTAACTCTATTCGAATCAAGAGGATCGTGCAATCAGATGCTTGGAAAGAATCGCCAGCTTGCGGGCTTTTGAGACACGGTAGCGCTTTTCAAAAACGTTAAAACGGTCGTCGCGCATTTTCTCCAGCAGGAGGTGGTAGATTTCCCCCATGATCCTGGCCGGCACCAGCGCGCGGCGATCCGCGGCGGGAAGCGTCTCGGCGGCCTGGTGGAAAAAACCTTCCGCCCGCTCCGCCTCGTAAGCCATCAGCGCGAGGAAACGCCCGTCCCGCACGCGGTCGGTGAGATCCTGCTCGGTGTATTGAAAGCGGGCCATGTCCTCCAGCGGCAGATAGATCCGGCCGCCGTTCGCGAGGTCTTCCTCGATGTCGCGCAGGATGTTAGTCAGTTGCAGGGCGTGACCCAGCGCCACCGCGTAGCGCTCCGATCCGGGATCGGCGCAGCCGAAAATCCGGATCGAAACCAGCCCGACCGCGCAAGCGACCTTCCAGATGTATTCCGATAGCTTGTCCCATGTTTCGAAGCGCTGCGGCTGCAGGTCCATCCGGCAGCCGTCGATGATGGCGACCAGCAAATCGTTGGGGATTTGCCGCCGGTCACGCAGTGAAATCACTTCCCGCTGGAATTCGTCGGGCGCTTCAAACCCGCAGGTAATCCCGTGTTCCCAAGCGTTCAGAGACTGGACGCGCTCTTCCGGCCCTGCTCCCGGATTGTCTGCCAGATCATCCATCGTCCGGCAGAACGCGTAGAAAACCACCATGTCTTCCCGCCGCTCGCGGGGCAGGATGTTCAGTGCGAAAGCCAGATTGGACTTCGCCTTGCGGGTGATTTCCGAGGCGGCGGACACGGCATCAGCGGATGAATCCCCAGTGTCCGGTGGTGACCGGCCAGAGCGAGAACAGCGCCGGCCCCACCAGGTTGAACTCCTTCACGGGGCCCCAGTAACGCGAGTCCAGCGAGTTTCCGGTGTTGTCGCCGAGGGCCGCGTATTCGCGCATTCCCGGGCGTCCGTTAGCTGCCAGTGACAGCGTCGCGCCTTCCTTGGCGAGGTATTGGGGAAGCCTTTTGCCGTTGTGGGCGGCTTCATTCGAACTGGCGAGACCGTAGCCGCCGGGGTTGATACTGTAAGCTCCCTCGCCGCGGATCACCCGCTGGATGCCTGGCTCCTGGGCGATTTTCCCATCGACCAGCAGGTTGGGAGGCTGGATGGAAAGGGTGTCGCCGGGGACGCCGCACAAGCGTTTGATGTAGTGCGATCCCGCGCCTTGCTCGCCGCTGCGCTTCTGGATGCCTTCGATGCCGATGGTGTCGAACACGAAAACCTCGCCGCGCTTGGGCTTGCGGAAATGATAGGAAAACTTGTCCACTAACACCAAATCGCCGCTATCAATGGTGCCCTCGCAGATCACCATGTCCTTGGGAATCAAACCGCCGTTGCGGACCGCGTGGTTGATCGCGGCGCTGAGACCGATCGCGGAGGACGGGTTGGTGGGAGCCGGAAGCCGGAGCGGCGGCGAGTCGGAAAAGCGGATTTCCGAGCGGCTGAAAAAATGCATGAACTGCGTGTCCTTGATGTCCAATCCGCCCTGGCGGGTGATGGCGATGTGGCGGTCCCGGTCGTTGACCTCATAGACGTAGGTTCTGCCGCGCAGCACTTTTTCCAGCAGGCGCTGGGGAAAGCTCGGCCATTGGTCTTTTTTGAGCGGCGTGCCGATGATGCCGTTGAGCGTGGGCTGCATCGATCCGGTCGGGATGCGGAACGGCTGCAAATAATAGGCGCGCAGGCCGAGCGCGATGACGATGGCGACGAACATGACCTCCACGTTTTCCTCGAACCAGCCGAGCGGCTTCTCGTGGGGCAGGGAGTTCTCACAGACCGCGCGGATCTGCTTTGAAGCTTCGTTCACTTTCGCGAGATCCTTGGATTTGATGGCTGACAGCAAATCCGCGCGGCGGGAGTCAATCTCGGCGACGCGCTCGGGCTTCAACAGGTCGCGCTTGTAATCGACGAACTTTTTCGCGCCCTTCACCAGGTGTTGCGCTTCCTTTTTCCACTTCGGCGTGAACATGGCCGGAGTCTCACGACGGATCGGACCGACTGCAAGCGCGGAGAGTGCCGGAAAATCAAGCTTTCGCGGGAGCCGGGCGGAGTTTTTCCCAGTCTTCGGCGGACACGCAGCACGGATCGGCGGCGACCCAGTGGCCGGCGGCGATTTGCTTGAGGGAAAGGTCCGCGTCGATGGTCTCGGGGTAGCGCGGGTGGTTCATCCGGTGGCCGAAGGCGCTGCCGGGAGGTGGGTCGATGGGGGAGGGAACGTCGCCTTCCAACAGGATTTTTTTTCGCTTCCGCTTTGGATCGTGCGAGGGAATGGCGGATAGAAGCGCCTTGGTGTAGGAATGCCGCGGATCTTGATAGATCGATTCCGCGGAAGCGAGCTCGACGATTTTTCCGAGGTACATCACGGCCACCCGGTCGCTGACGTGCTTCACCACCGAGAGGTCGTGGGCGATGAAAAGATAGGAGAGGCCGAAATCCCGCTGCAACTCGACTAGCAGATTGAGGATCTGGGATTGCACCGAGACATCGAGCGCGGAGACGGGTTCGTCGCAAACAATGAGTTTCGGCTTGAGGGCGAGCGCGCGGGCGATGCCGATGCGCTGGCGCTGGCCGCCGGAAAACTCGAACGAATAGCGCTCGGCGGAGGACGCCGGCAGGCCGACGCGGTCTAGCAAGTCATCGACCCATTCGATGCGTTCCGCGCGGCTGCCGAGGCCGTGGATGACAAAGGGTTCCTCGATGATCGCGCGCACGCTCATCCGCGGATCGAGCGACTCGGCGGGGTCTTGGAAGATCATCTGGAAATTCCGCCGCAGCGGGCGCAGCGCGCGCGGGCCGGCGTGGCTGATGTCGTGGTTTTCAAAACGAATGCTGCCGGTCGTCGGCTTGAGCAGCCGGACGATGGCCTTGCCAAGCGTGGATTTCCCGCAACCGGACTCGCCGACCAGGCCTAGCGTCTCACCGGGCGCGATGTCTAACGACACGCCGTCCACCGCGCGGACGGCTCCGGTCTGGCGCAGCATGACGCCGCCGCGCACCGGAAAGTGGACGCGGAGGTCTTGAACGGATAGAAGTGGATGGGTCATATAGGTCCTATAAGACTGATGCTGGCTTGTAACATTCCGGGCAGGTTTCCACCCAATGATTGGGTGACACTTCGGAAAAAACGGGCCGCTCGCGGGTGACGGCGGTGGTGAGGCCCATGCGTTGGCAAAAGCGGCAGCCGTGCGAGTAGTCGGCGAGGGCGGCGACCGTGCCGGGGATGGTGTTGAGGAGGGATTTCGAGGGCGTGTCGAGCGTCGGGATCGAATGGAGCAGGCCCTGGGTGTAGGCGTGAAGTGGATTTGAAAACAACTCTTCCGCGCTGGCCCGCTCGACGACTCGGCCGGCATACATCACCACGACCTCGTCGCAGGTTTCCGCGATGACGCCGAGATCGTGGGTGATTAGAATGGTGGACATGCCCATTTCGGACTGGAGGCGGCTCATCAGGTCCAGGATCTGCGCCTGCACCGTCACGTCGAGCGCGGTGGTCGGCTCGTCGGCGATGAGCAGCGAGGGGCGGCAGGCCATCGCCATCGCGATGACGACGCGCTGGCGCATGCCGCCGGATAGATGGTGCGGGTAGTCCATCATCCGCTTTTCCGGAGCGGGGATGCGGACGAGTTCGAGCATCTCGGTGGCCGCGTCCCAGGCGTCCTTTTTCGAGAGATTCTTGTGCATGTGGAAAACCTCGGCCACCTGGCGCCCGATGCGATGCACCGGGTTGAGCGCGGCCATGGGCTCCTGGAAAATCACGCCGATCTCGCCGCCGCGGATTTTGCGGATTTCCGAATCGCTGGCTCGAACGAGGTCGCGGCCTTTGAAATAGACATGCCCGCCGAGAATCTTGCCGGCGGGCTGCGGGAGCAGGCGGACAATCGACATCGCGGTGACGCTCTTCCCGCAACCGGACTCGCCGACGATGCCGACGGTCTTGCCGGCGGGCACCGTGAACGACACCTGATCGACGGCGCGGAGCAGGCCGCGGTCGGTCTCGAAGGAAGTGATGAGCTTGTCCACTTCCAGGATGTTTTCCGTTTCTGGAATCATGGTGCTGCGGGGGAGGTTGGCGCTTTGACCCGATAGTCCTCGATGGTTTTCGTAGATTCCGGGAAGGACTTGCCGGTGCGGCGGGCGGATTGGGTTTCGGCCTTCACCTCCTCATCGATCCAGAAAACGAAGACCTCGTGCGGATCATAGACGACGGGCGGGCTGAAGCGGGTGTTCTCACAGTCCGGCCATTTCACCCAGCGCCACGAGCCGATGCGGACGAAATCCACCGAGTAGCCGGGAACGAAAATCGCCTCGTCGTGCATGATGCGCTGGAGTTTCCACGCGGCGTCCTTGAGCTCTTCCGCGGTGCTTGCGGTGCGGACCTTCTCGCTGAGGACATCGGTGTCGGCGCGATGCCAGACGAAGGTGTTGTTCGTCTGCGGTTTTAAATTTCCCTTCTCGTCGATGGCGTTGGTGGAGTGAAGGAACTGATGGAAATCCGGAACCGGTGGGTTGATCAGCCAGCTTCCGAGTGCCATTTCGTGCTGTTTCTGCATCTCCTTCTTGTAGGCGACGGTGTATTCCAACCCGTCGAGCCGCAGCTCGAAGCCGCAGGCTTTCGCCTCTTCCCGCAGGATGGCGAAGATCCGGTCGATCTGCGGCATCGCCGGATAGGTGACGGAAACGGAAAGCCGGGTGCCGTCCGGCTTGGCTAGGATTCCGTCGCGGCCTTCCTGCGTGTATCCCGCTTTGGCGAAGGCGGCCCGCGCTGCGTCGATGGAAAACGGGCGGGCGACGATGGATGGATCGCTGAAGGTGACGTAGCCTTCGTTGAAGGCGTTGAGCCGCTGATAGTCGCCGCGGAACATCACGTCGATGACTTTCTGCCAGTTCATCGCGTGGTGGATGCCGATGCGGACATCCAGGTCGTTGAGCGGGGCCTTGCTGACGTTCAGGTAGAGCCCGCGCGGCACCTTGGGGTATTTGTTATAGAAGGTGACGCGCTCGATGTAGCCGTTGTAAACTTGGGCGATCTCGGATTTTTCATACCACAGCTGGGGCTGGGTGAGGAACGAGGTGTCGAGCTCGCCGGCCCGGAATAGTTCGAACGCCTTGGATTCGTCGCGCACCACGGTGTGGACGAGCTTGTCCGGATTGAAACGGTAGCGGTAGTATTTGCGGTCTTTCGCCCACCAGTCTTTCACGCGGGTCTGGGTGATGGACGCGCCTTTGATGATGTCCTCGGGCAGCACTTCATACGCTCCGGTGGTGGGAGGGAAACGCCATTGGTAGCGCTCGTTGTAGTCGGGGCCGTATTCGGAATAGAAATGGGGCGGCGAGGGGGTGATCGCCCCGGCGATGGCGGGCGCGTAGATTTTCGCCTCGGGCAAGGAGACGGACACGGTGAGGTCGTCATACATCGCGACCTGTGCGATGTTTTCGCGGTAGAACTGCTTTGAGTAGGGATTGACGATGTTGTCCGAGACGCGGAGATAGACGGAGACGAGGAAATCCTTCGCCCTGACAGGGACCCCGTCCGAGTAGCGGGCTTCCGGGTCGATGCGGAAATAGATCGTGCGGCCGTCTTTGGAGGTGGCCCATTCCTGGGCGAGACCGGGAATCATCTCCATGGTCTGCGGATGGAGATTCACCATCGGCATGTCGATGTAGTCGTAAAGATCGCCGCGGAAAGAATTGTTAGCATTGTCGCCGATGGGCCGGATGGTCGGCGGGAAGGTGGGGATGTAACGGCGGAACGCCCCGCCTTTTTTCGCGGCGGGGTCGCCGATCTCCGGCTGGTCCATGCCGTATTCCCACACAAGGTCCGCGGGGATTTCCGCCGGGGTTCCGACTTTCAGGAAGTGACCGAGGCTGAGGCGGAACTTCCATTTCTCCTGCTCCAGATTCAGTGCCGCGGCATGGAGTTCGAGGGCGGTTTTCGCCTCGCCCTCCGCGGTGGTTAGTTCGGTGGCGACGCGGGCGGTTTCCTTCGCCGTGGCGGCCTGTTGGGTTTTCAGCCAGGTTTCGATGTGGCGGTTGTAAATCGGAAGGAATGCGTCGAACTCGAGTTTTCGCGCGATTTCGTCCGTCTCGTGGCGACAGCCGGTCACGATGACGGCGAGGAAACACAGGGATGTGAGAAGTCGGCGCATCAACGATAGAAGGTGAATTTTTTCGGATCGAAGGCTTCGCGGACGGCCTCGCCGATGAAGGTGATCACGACGAGCAGGCCGACGAGGACGGTGAAGGTCGAGGTGACGAGCCATGGCGCGGATAGATTGGACAGGCCGTCATTGAGCAGGCGTCCCCAAGTCGCGTATTCCGGCGGGAGGCCGAAGCCGAGATAGTCGAGCGAGGTGAGCGAGAAGACCAGGCCCGACATGGTGAAAGGGATGAGCGTGACGATGATCGCGACCGTGTTAGGAAGAAGGTGGCGGAACAAAATCCGCGGGGTGCCGGCACCGAGGACTTTGGCGGCGGAGATGTAATCCCGCTCCTTGTCGCGGTAGGCGGCTGTCCGCATCAGGTAGGTCATGCCCATCCAGCCGAAGGCGACGAGGATGGTCAGGATGATCGGCAGGCCCTTGAATTTCTCCGGCACCATGCTTGAGAAAATGATGACGACGAACAGGAACGGCATGTTGGAGAAAATCTCGATGAGCCGTTGCGCGACCATGTCGAACCAGCCGCCGAAGTAGCCCATCATCATGCCGATGCTGATGCCGATGAGATAGACGATTGGCAGATAGATGAGCGCCGCCTTGAAATTCACCTGCAAGCCGCCATAGAGATAGGCGAGCACGTCGTAGCCTTGCGAGGTGGTTCCAAGCCAGTTCCCCTCCTCGGGGATGGGCGGCGCGGGATGATATTTCACGGCCCGCAAGTCGCTGCTTTCCCAGGCGAGGAACGCCTCCTTGGTGCCTTCGCCGTTGTAGCGGTCGGAAACGAGTTGGCCGTCTTTGTATTCGGCGTTGTAAACGGGGAGGCCTTCCGTGTTCCAGCCGTCCACAGGTCCGGTTAGGACGCCTTTCCGCAGGGTATATCGCAGATGCATTTTCGCCTCGGCGACGTCGAAGTATTTCGCCGCGAGTCCCCAGTGCGGTTTGCCGCTGCCTTCCCGATAGACGCCGTCTTCCTTGGTGAGCGCGCGGGAGCGGGGCGGCAGGGTGTCGCCGGTCGGGTCGTAGGGGACGAGCGGCATGATCACCCGGTTTTCCGCGGAGTTTTTCCAAGCGCGTTTCAGCTTCCGATAGTCGGCGGGAGCCTCGGCGGTTTCATCGCTGACACCGAAGTCCTTGTTCTTGAGATCGCTCGGTAAAAACGCGGGGAAGGTCCATTTCCCCGCGTGGTGGACGGCGAGGGCGCGCTTGCCGACGACCACTTGGTCGAGTGCCGCGAGTCCGCCGAGGGCGAGCAGGATGACGAGTGAATAATAGCCGCGCTTGATTTCGCAGAACCGGCGGATGCGGCGGGTGGTGACCGGATTGCGCGGGCCTGCGGTGAACGAGTGGATGACCAGTCCGAGCCCGCCAACAACGAGCAGCGCCACGCATAGCCAGCCGAACCACGGGAAGCCGTTTCCTCCCAGAAGCGGCACTTCCCGGCTGACCTCGAAGAACCAGCGCGCCGTGGGAAACGCGAGGTCCATGCGCTGCCCGGTGGCGGCGAGCGCGCCTAGCAGGATGCCGGAAATTCCAATGAGCCGTATCATTATTCGAATTTGATTCGCGGGTCCACCATCGCCACGAGGAGGTCGGAAATGACCTGCCCGACGAGCATCAGGAAGGCGGCGATGGTCAGAGTGCCCATGATGACAGGCACGTCGCGGGCGATCACGGCCTGGTATTGCAGCAGGCCGAAGCCCTGGATGTCGAAAACCGTCTCGATCAGCATTGAGCCGCCGATGAAAATTTCCACCAGGCTGCCGAGGCTGGTGGCGACGGGGATCATGGAGTTGCGGAACGCATGGCCGAAAACGGCGCGGGGATAGCTCACGCCTTTCGCGACCGCGGTGCGCACGTAGTCCGCGGCGAGATTGTCCATCAGGCTGTTCTTCGTCAGCATCGTCAGCATGGCGAACGAGCCGACGATATAACAGGTCAGCGGCAGCACCGTGTGGTGGGCGATGTCCTTCACTTTGTCCCAGTTGTCGAACTGGTCGAAGCCCGGGCTGGTCAGGCCGAAGAGCGGGAAGAGATTCATCCGCGCGCCGAGGTGGACGAGCAGGATCGCGCCGAGCGCGAATCCGGGAATCGAGTAGCCGAGGAAAATCAGCACCGAGCTGGACGTGTCGATGAAGGTCCGGTGTTTCAACGCTTTCAAGACGCCGAGCGGCAGGCAGATCGCGTAGGTGATGATGGCCGTCAGCAGGCCGAAATAGGCGGCGACCGGCATGCGCGCGAAAATCATTTCATGGACCGGGTCGTTATAGACCGTCGAGCGACCGAGATCGCCCTGGAGCAGGCCGGAAAAACGCGTTTGATAGATCGCCGCCCGCGGCGGATAGGAAGGCGGCTTTTCCTTGCCCGAATTCCGGCGTTGGTAGCGGTCCTGGCGGTCCTTTTCCGTCTCGTAGCGCACCTTCCAGCCCTCCGCCTCGACCGCTTGGCCGGTCTCCGCGAAGACGGCGGAGACCACCGCGTCGTTCTGGCGTTTCACCAGCACCGCCCGGCCGTCGCCGCGCAGCACCACGGTGGCGGTGGTGGCGGGATCGATTTCGCCGCCGATCATCTCATCGCCGCGATCGCCGTATTCGCCCTTGGAAATGCGCACCTCGCGCGGCGCCACGCCGAGCCATTGGCAGTAAGCGACGAGCACCGGCTTATCGAGGCCGAACTGCTCTTCGAGTTCCTCCAACTGCTCCTCGCTCAGCCCGCCTTGCGCTTGGCTCGAAGTCGTGCGCTTGCCGCCGGCATCCGCGCCGCGCGAAGCCTCCTGCAGCATCCGGTCGAGCGGCCCGCCGGGGACAAAGCGGGTGATGGTGAAGACAAGCAGCGTGATCCCGATCAGGGTCGGGGGAATCAGCAGCAGCCGTCTGAGAAAGTAACTTTTCACAAGATTGTCGCCCGTTCTTTTAATCGTCCGGCCTGATCATGCAAGCATCAGGATTTCCGACTTTCTCTCGAGCGGGGCCGATTTTCCAAAATTTCAACTGCATTTCCGATTCGTCCCGCCATGTTTCGCGGCGTGACGTTCCGTGCGCTGTTCCTCATTGCCGCCCCTGTTTGTTGGTTGCTCGCTTCCTGCCAGAAGGAATCGCAAGTGGACCGTGCGACTCGTGAAGGGATCTTGTTGGTGGGAAATGCGAACGAGCCGAAGGGGCTCGATCCCCACATCGTCTCGGGCGTGCTGGAGGCGAACATCCTGCGGGCCTTGTTCGAGGGCCTCATCACCAACGACCCGGAAAGCGACACCGCCACTCCCGGCGGCGCGGCGCTCGACGTGACGCCGGACGCCACCGCCACCGTCTGGACCGCCAAGCTGCGGCCCGACGGGAAATGGTCCGACGGCGCGCCGGTCACCGCCCGCGATTTCGCGTTTTCCTACGAGCGGTTGCTCACTCCCGAGCTCGGCGCGAAGTATGCGGAAATGCTCTATTTCCTCAAAGGCGCGGAGGAGTTCAACAAAGGCAAAACCACCGACTTCGCGGCGGTGGGCGTGGAAGTGCTCGACGACCTGACCCTGCGCCTAACGCTTCGTGGTCCGACTCCCTATTTCCGGGAAATCCTCAAGCATTACACCTGGACCGCCGTCCCGCAGCACGTCGTCCTCAAGCACGGAAAAATCGGCCAGCGTGGAAATCCGTGGACCCGCCCGGAAAACATCGTCGGCAACGGTCCATACCAACTGAAGTCGTGGCGGCGCACCCACCACATCGAGGTCGAGCGGAATCCCCACTACTGGAACGCCGCCAATGTCAGCCTCAACGGCGTCCGTTTCCTGCCCATCACCAATCTTTACACCGAGGCGCGGATGTTCCGAGACGGCCAGCTCCACGTCACCTATGCCGCCACATCCGAAGTGGTCGATTTGATGAAAAAAGAACACCCCGAAAACCTCCGGCAAGAGCCCTACGTCGGCACCGCGTTCTACCGCTATAACACCACGCGCAAACCGCTCAACGACGTCCGCGTGCGCCAGGCGCTCGGTCTGGCGGTCGATCGCCAAGCGATTTGCGACACGGTTTTCCGGGGCTACAAGCCGGCCTATGCCATTACACCCGCGATGGGAAATTATCATCCGCCGCGCATCGCGGGCTTCGACCCGGAAAAGGCCAAACGTCTTCTAGCCGAAGCGGGCTACCCTGGCGGCAAGGGTTTTCCGCGGCTGAAAATCCTCATCGCCAGCAAGGAAACCGCCGCCACGCTCGCCCAGGCGGTGCAGGCGATGTGGCGCGACACGCTCGGCGTGGAAGTCGAGATCGAGAACAAGGAGTGGAACGCCTATCTGGTCGCGATGCAGGACCTCGACTATGACATCGCCAACGCCGGCTGGATCGGCGACTACCTCGACCCGCTGACGTTCCTCGAAATGTGGACTCCCGGAAACGGCAACAACCTCACTGGCTGGGAGAGTCCCGCGTTCTTGAAGCTGTTGCAGCAATCGTTTCAGGAAACCGACGGCACCCGCCGTTTCGAGCTGCTCCAGCAAGCGGAATCGATCCTCATCGAAGAAGCCCCGATACTCCCCGTCGCCTGGCAATCCCGCAACTATCTGGTCCACCCTTCGGTCCAAGGCTGGAAGCCGCTGCTGCTTTCCAACAATCCCTATCAGTTCATTCGTCTCGTCCCCGGCCGCTGACATTCTCCCGCCATGATCCGCCTTATCATCAGCCGCCTCGGCCAGGGAATCATCACCTTGTTCGTCCTCGTCACGCTGACGTTTTTCCTCGTCCGCGCCATGCCGGGCAGCCCTTACGTCGAGGAGAAAGCCATTCCCGAGCATGCCCTCAAGCGGATGAGGGAATACACCGGACTCGACCAGCCCCTGCCGGTCCAGTATTTCCGCTACCTCAAAAACCTCGTCGTCCATCAGGATCTCGGCGACCTTATCAAGAAGGACGGCGTGAAGGTTTCCGAAATCATCTCCGAGTCCTTTCCCGTCTCGCTGGCGCTCGGCGTGCTGTCCATCGGCATCGCCCTGGTCGTCGGCATCCCGGCGGGCGTGGTCGCGGCGGTTAGGAAAAACACCTGTGTCGATTTCGCCTGTCTCTCGTTCGCGATGGTCGGCATTTGTTTGCCGAGCTTCGTCATCGGCCCGCTGCTCGCGGTCACCGCCGGGCTCGGTTTGAAATCGCTCAACGTCGCCGGCTGGTCGTCGCCCGGCGACTGGATTCTGCCAGCCGTCACCCTCGGCCTCATCAACGCCGCCTACCTCGCCCGGCTCGCCCGCGGCGGGATGCTCGACGTTCTCTCCCAGGATTACATCCGCACCGCCCGCGCCAAGGGCGCGCCGGGATCGCGCGTCGTCATCCGCCATGCACTTCGCGGCGGGCTCATTCCGGCGGTCGCCTTCATCGGTCCTGCCTTCGCGGGCATGATTTCCGGCTCTTTCGTCATCGAGACGATTTTCCAAATTCCCGGCATGGGCCAGCATTTCGTCAACGCCGCGACCGACCGCGAGTTCTTCCTGATCCAGGGCCTCGTCCTGTTTTACGGCTTCCTCATCGTCGGCGCCAACCTGCTGGCAGACCTCGCGCAAATCGCCCTCAACCCGCGCTTGCGGAAAGCATAACCCTTCATGGAAAAAGGCACCTCACTCTGGAAAGACGCCTGGCACCGCCTCGCGCACAACCGCGCGGCGATCGTCAGCCTCGGCGTTCTCATCGTCATCCTGCTGCTCTGCTTCATCGGTCCGCTGCTGCCGTTCGTGAAGAGCCCGACGGCCATCAATCTCGCGAATTCCGCCGCCGCGCCTTCCGCGGCGCATTGGTTCGGCACCGACCCGCTCGGCCGCGACCTCTTCGCGCGGGTGCTTTACGGCGGGCAGGTCTCCTTGTTAGTCGGGCTGGTCGCCACCGCCGTCGCGGTGCTCATCGGCGTGATTTACGGCGCGGTCGCCGGTTACGCGGGCGGAAAAATCGACGACCTGCTGATGCGCTTTGTCGATATCCTCTTCGCGCTGCCCTTCCTCGTGCTGGTCATTCTGTTCGCGCTCGTCGTGGACAAGCCCGCTTCTGAATTCACGGAGTGGATGATCCAAACCACCGGTTTCGCCCGCGACCGGGTGGCCCCGATCACCACGCTCATCCCGCTGTTCATCGCCATCGGCGCGATCGGCTGGCTGACCATCGCGCGCATCGTCCGGGCGCAGGTGATGGCGGTGAAAAAACAGGAATTCGTCGAGGCCGCCGTCTCGTTAGGCCTTGGCCGCGGGCGCATCCTGTTCCGCCACATCCTGCCGAACGTCATCGGTCCCATCATCATCTACACCACGCTTGCGGTCCCCGGCATCATGTTGTTGGAAAGCGTGCTCTCCTTCCTCGGTCTCGGCGTGAAGCCGCCCAACAGCTCGTGGGGCATCCTCATCAAGGAAGGCGCGGACCGGATGGAAACCAGCTGGCTGCTGCTGTTCTTCCCCTCCCTGTTTTTCGCCAGCACGCTCTTCGCCCTCAACTTTCTCGGCGACGGACTCCGCGACGCGCTCGACCCGAAGTCCGCGAAGGACTGACGTTTACAGGACGATCTTTTTGAACTTCGGCACGAGCAGGTTCATGAGAATCCAGGCGGTGATGTAGGCGGAGCCGCAGATCACGAAGAGGATGCCGTAGCCGACTTCCACCTTGCCGAGCGCGGTGTAGTGCTTGAGCAGGAGGCCTGCGGCACGCGCGATGAGGATTCCTCCAACAGCTCCGGCCATGCCGCCGATGCCGGTGACCGAGGCGACCGCCTTTTTCGGGAACATGTCGGAGACGGTGGTGAAAATGTTAGCCGACCAGGCCGCGTGGGCCGCGCAGGCGATGGCGATGGTGGCCACGGCGTACCACGTGTTGATGGCCCCCAGCCGCGAGGCGAGGAGGACGGTTAGCGGGAACAGGGCGAAGATGAACATCGCGAGCTTGCGGGCTTTGTTGGCGTCCATGCCGCCGTTGATGAGGCGCTTGGGCAGCCAGCCGCCGAAGATCGAGCCGGCGGTGGAGACGGTGTAAACGACGGCTACGGCGAAGGTCCAACTGATGACGCCGGGAATGTCGGATTTCTCGCCGGTGTAGCCTGGGTTGGTGACGAGATATTCCTTCACTTTGCGGGCGTTTTCGCCTTCGAGGAACGATGGCAGCCAGAACAGGAAGAACCACCAGATCGGGTCGGTTAGGAATTTGCCGAGGACGAAGGCCCAGGTCTGGCGGAAGGTGAGGAGGCGGAACCAAGAGACTTTTTCCTTGGCCACGTCGGCTCGCTCGGCCTCCTGCTCGTCGAGGTCGCTGTGGATGAAATCGTATTCCGCCTGCGAGAGTTTGCCGGATTTCAGTTTGTCCGCCGGCGAGTCATAAATGGTGTACCAGAACGCGAGCCACAGCAGGCCGACGGCGCCGGTGAGGATGAACGCCCATTCCCAGCCCCAGTGGCCTGCGATCCACGGCACGCAGAGCGGCGCGACGATGGCGCCGACATTGGCGCCCGAATTGTAGAGCCCGGTGGCGAGCGCGCGTTCCTTTTTCGGGAACCACTCGGCGATGGCTTTGTTCGCGGCCGGGAAATTTCCCGCCTCGGTCACGCCGAGCGCCGCCCGCCACATCCCGAAGCTCCACGTGTGATGGCCGAAGGCGTGGCCGATGGCGGCTAGACTCCAGCCGATGAGCGAGTAAGCATAGCCTTTTTTGGTGCCCACCTTGTCGATGATCTTGCCGGCGAGCAGCATTCCGAGCGCGTAGGCGATTTGGAAACAGATCACCACCGTCGAGTAGTTCAGCTCCTGGTCGCCCGGAAGCGCTCCGAACACGCCGTCTTCCGAGAGGGTTTTCTTGAGCAGTCCGAGGACGTTGCGATCGAGGTAATTGACGGTGGTGGCGGCGAATACCAAACCGCAGATGGCCCAACGATGGCGGCCGATGTTTTCGTTCACGGAGGAAAAAGACATGATGGTGGGATACTTGGGTTTGGCCCGGTGGAAATTTCCCGAGGCGCGTGGAAGTTGTTTGCGCAAAACACGGGTGGCAAGACGCAAAACCGCTCTCAGCCGTGCATCCGACAGGCTCACCCCTGCAGCGCCCGCAAGGCTCCGCGCACCAGTGCTTCGGTCGGTGCCGCCGCGTCCGCGTCCAAAACTTTCCGCACCGCCTTGCGCGCGTCCACCTGTTTGTAGCCCAGCGCGATGAGCGCGAGCTCCGCATCCGCCGCCGACGCGCTCACCTGCCCGGCCGCCGCGTCCTGCCAGGTTTCCGTGACCCCGACCTTGTCCTTGAGCTCGAGCACGATGCGCTCCGCGGTTTTCTTGCCCACGCCCTTCAATTTCGACAGCCCCGCCACGTCGCCGGCCACCACGGCTTGCTTGAAGCGCGTCACGTCCATGCCGCTGAGCACCGAGACCGCCATCGTCGGACCCACGCCGCTCACCCGGTCGATGAGCAGCAGGAAAACGTCGCGCTCCTCCTCGCTGGCGAAGCCGAAAAGTTTCTGCCCGAGCTGGCTGAAATGCAGGTGCGTCCGCAAATCCACCTCCAGCCCCTCCGCCGCGTGCAGCCGGTCAAAGGTGGAAAGCGGGATGAAAACCTCGTAGCCCACCCCGTGCACATCCACCACCAAGCGGTTCGGATACGCCTCGATCACCTTGCCCCGCAGTCTCGCTATCATGCGGGGAGCTTGGACAAGGCTCCTGTCCCGTCAATGCCAGTCTCCCACGGACCGCGGATCTTCAGTCCGCCTCTTCACGCTTCTTCTCGACGTACGCTCCGGCTGTTCCGAACATCGTTCCATGCCAAAGGGGGTGAAAATCGAGGACGTCGTAACCGGCTCCGGAAGGATTGCCGAACGGGGCTTGACCGTCGTGATCAAGCTCCGGCTTTTCCTCAGCCGCGGCGAGGAGATCTTTGCTGAACACTTGAAGGACCGGACAATCATCATCGATCTCGGAAAGCGGGATGAGATGGCCGGCGTCCGCAAAGGCATTGAGGGAATGAGGGTTGGCGGTCACCGGCGGCTCGTCATCAGCCCCCATCTTGCCTACGGCGCTGAAGGCCGTGGAGATGTGGTTCCGCCCAACGCTGTCCTTCATGCCGATGTCGAGTTGATCGAGGTCCGGGAACCGGGTGAGCGGAAACCGGAAGATCGGCCGGGAAAAAGTCTGCATATTTTCCGCCCTGGCGAGGCCGTGCGCTCGATTGCCAGGTTGCAGTTCGATCTGCATGAAAGCGGCAGTTGCGGCGGGTTTATCACGACTCCTGTTCCCGGTTACGGATGGCGGCCCGCGCGCTCCCGCCATATTCCGCTGCAACCGGACATGGGGACGGTTAGGGAATTGTTCGACGAGGCGATGTTGATGCCCGAAGTTCACCCGCAGGATTGCATCGCCCATGATGATCTCTGGTCCGACTCATCGGAGCCCGCCAACGGCATCACTCGGGATCAGGCTACTGACACCCTCTGTATTTCCATTACCGTGGACGAGATGGGCCAACACCTTCGTCACTACTCGATGAAGGAAACCAGCGAGGCTTGAGGCGGCCCCAGAAAATCAGGCCAGTGGCTAAGCTATGATTGTGGTGTGTGGGAGCGGCGTTAAAACCGAACCGAACACACACAAAATGAAAGGCAAACGAAGAAGACACGACCCCGAATTCAAGGCCCGAGTGGCGCTTGAGGCG
>CAMCCX010000061.1 GCA_945873305.1 Akkermansia muciniphila | reverse complement strand
CAGCTTGCGCCGGTGCCTGTGTCCCTGTCTGTTCGTTCATGGTGTTGGTTGGTTTGAATTCAATTCCAAACAGGCGATGTCGGAACATCGCCCGATCAACCAGCACCAATCCATTTTAACGTTTTAACGGAAAAAAATCCGCTTCCAAGCCGCGACCATCACACTCGATCCCCAACAACCGCTCAACGAGTCAATTTCCACCAGCCTCCGCCTCGACGTCGCGACCGCCTCCGCCACCGCGCCAGCCGGCGTATCTAACGAGGGATACTGGTGTATCCCGGTGACACCGGAGACCCGCTACCACGCCAGATTCCACGCGAAGGCGGCCGCGGGATTCAACGGCCCGCTCACCGTCGCCATCGCCAGCGAGGACGGTGCGGTCATCTACGCCAAAGCCTAAATCCCGCAACTCACCGCCGATAGGGAATTCCACGATGTCGTCCTAACCACTGGAAATGTCGCCGCCACCACCAAGACCCGTCTCCGCCTCACCGTGGATCGTCCCGGCACCGTCTGGCTCGGCCTCGTCTCGCTTTTCCCGCCGACGTGGAACGACTGATCTAACGGACTTCGCAAGGATCTCATGCAGATGCTCGTCGATCTCAAGCCCGCCTTGCTTCGCTTCCCCGGCGGAAACTATCTGGAAGGCGACACCATCGAGACCCGCTTCGATTGGAAAAAGACGCTCGGCCCGATCAGCCAGCGCGGCGGCCACCCCGGTCCGTGGGGCTATCGCTCCACCGACGGCATGGGTCTGATGGAGTTCCTCCTCTGGTGCGAGGACATGGGCGCCGAGCCGCTGCCAGGCGTTTACGCGGGCTATTCTCTCAAGGGAGCGTTCGTGAAACCCGGCCCCGACCTCGAACCTTACGTCCAGGACGCGCTCGACGAAATCGAATACATCACCGGACCAGTTAGTTCGAAATGGGGCGCGCAGCGCGCCAAGGACGGCCACCCCGCGCCGTTCAAGCTCCGCTACGTGGAAATCGGCAACGAGGACTGGTTTGATAAATCCGGCAGCTATGATGGCCGCTTCGCCCAGTTCGCCGATGCCATCAAGAATGCCTACCCCGCCATCAAGTGCATCTCCAGTATCGGCGGAGAACAACCCGCCGACAAGCGCGTACACAGCCGCAAGCCCGACGTGCTCGAAGAACATTACTATCGAAATACCGAGGCGTTCCTCAAAGACTCCCCCACCCATTTCGAAAAATACGATCGCAAGGGGCCGGAAATCTTCGTCGGCGAGTGGGCCGCGCATGAAACCAGCTTTCCTCCATGGGACAAGCGATCCAAGGGACTGCCCGCCACTCCCGCCATGAAGGCCGCCATCGGCGATGCCGCTTGGATGGCGGCGATGGAGCGCAACTCCGACATTGTCACCATGCAATGTTATGCGCCGCTTTTCGCCAACGTGAATGATTACCAATGGCGGCCCGACCTCATCGGTTACGACGCGTTGAAATTCTACGGATCACCCAGCTACTACGCCCTCCGTATGTTCAGCACCAACGTCGGCGACTCGATCCTCAAGTGCACCTTCGCCGGCGGCGATCTCCAAGGCACCGTCACCCGGAACAGTCAGACATGCGCGACTTACGTGAAAATCGTCAACCCGCAGTCCGCCGGGCAGGCGCTGGCGATCAAACTCAATGGAGCCGGCGCTGTATCTAGCAGTGCAAGCGTGGAAACACTTTCCGCTGCCGCGGACGCCACCAACCCGCTTGCCGAGCCGACCAACGTCATTCCCGTCAAGTCGGAGATTTCAGGCGTGAAAGCCTCCTTCTCCTACACCGTGCCAGCCTATTCGGTCACGGTGCTTCAATTGAAAACCAAGTGACCGACACTCACTTCACTCAGAAGGCGTGGAGACTTCCCTCTCAAGAAATCTCCACGCTTTGATTTGAAGCCGAATGGTCAGTTAGCGCGAAGCTGGACGACGCCGGTTGTTCCCTCGTGAGGCGTTGCTGTAATCGCGGCCCTCGCCGCCACCACCGCCGCTATAACGGCTTCCGCCGCCACCGCCACCCTGACGTCCACCGCCTTGCCGACCGCGGTTTCCGCCACCCTGGACCATGCCGCCGCCGGTCCGCATGCGGAGATGGCGATCGGCTAACGACTCGTCGTGCCACGCGTGGTCATCCCAGCGCGGCACGGCCATTTTGATGACTTTCTCGATTTCCCGCAGGAACTCGCGCTCGTCTTCCGCGCAGAACGAAACCGCGCGTCCTTCCGCTCCGGCACGGCCGGTCCGGCCGATGCGGTGCACGTAGGCTTCCGGCTCGTTAGGCAGGTCGAAATTGACGACGAGGCCGACGTCTTTCACATCGACTCCACGAGCGGCGACGTCGGTGGCGACGAGCACGGGCGTTAGGCCCTTCTTGAATTTCTCGAGCGCTTTCTCGCGTTGCGCCTGGGACTTGTTGCCGTGGATGGCGTCCGCAGGGAAACCAGCTTCACAAAGGCTTTTCGCCAGCTTGTTAGCGCCGTGCTTGGTTCGGCTGAAAACGATGGTGAGCTTGCCGCTGGTGGCGGAAGCCTGGCCACGCAGAAGTTGTTCCAGCAGCGGTCGCTTGTTTTCGCGATCCACGAAGCAGACTTGGTGCTCGATCCGCTCGGCGGTGGTCGTTCCGGGATCGATGCTGACGCGGGCCGGGTTGCGCAGGATGGTTTGCGCAAGCTCGGCAATGCTCGGAGCAAGAGTCGCCGAGAAGAACAGCGACTGCCGGTTAGGGGGCAGCAGCGCCACGATTTTCTTCACGTCGCGGGCGAATCCCATGTCGAGCATGCGGTCCACTTCATCGAGCACGAAAAACTCGACGCCGGAGAGATCCACGGCGCGTTGTTCGATGAGATCGAGCAAACGTCCGGGAGTCGCCACCAACACGTCAACGCCGCCGCGCATCGCGGAAACTTGCGGATTCTGGCCGACGCCGCCGTAGATCAAAGTCTGGCGGAACCGGACGTGGGCGCCGTAAGTGGTGAAGCTTTTGCCGACCTGGCCGGCGAGTTCGCGGGTCGGTGCCAGCACCAGCGTGCGGCATTGACGCGGCTTGATTTGCTTGGGCCGCTCGTGGATCGCATGGAGGATGGGCAGGGCGAAACTCGCCGTTTTGCCGGTGCCGGTCTGGGCGCAACCGAGAAGGTCGCGGCCTTCCAGCAGCAGCGGGATGGCCTGTGCCTGGACGGGCGAAGGAGTGGAATAGTTGAGTTCGCGCAAAACGCGTTGGAGGGGCGCAGCCAATGGCAACGCCTCGAATGCTGTCGGGGTCATGTGTCTAAATTGCCTGCCCGTCCGGAATCGGCGGCTGGCGGTGTCGATGAGCGGTTGGAGTAACCTCAAACAATCTCTCATCGATGAAGACCGGAAAAGGGTGGAGCCAATCTTTTCGACCCCTCACCGGCAGAAGCACGGTGCGCCGTCGGAATAGCCGGGATTCCGGCGATGGCAAGACTTTTCCGGATTCATGTTCTTCGCTTTACCCGCGGCGGATTCGCCGCTAATTCCCTCCCGCGATGCATGGTTTCTCCTACAAAAACGGTTCCCTATTCTGCGAAGACGTCGATCTTTCCACGCTTGCCGCCGAACACGGCACCCCGCTCTACGTCTATTCCGCGGGCACGATCATCGATCACTACACCCGTCTCGACGCCGCGATGAACGGCGTCGATCACGAGGTCGCCTACGCCGTGAAGGCGAACTCCAATCTATCCGTCCTCCGCCTGCTAGCCACCCACGGCGCGGGCTTCGACATCGTTTCCGGCGGCGAGCTTTTCCGCGTGATCAAGGCGGGTGGAGATCCGGCGCACTGCACTTTCGCCGGCGTCGGCAAGACCCGTGACGAGATCGTCTATGCGCTGGAAAAAGGCATTTACTCGTTCAACGTCGAGAGCGAGGAGGAGCTGCGCTATCTGAATGAAGTCGCCGGCGAGCTTGGCGTGATCGCGCCCGCCGCGGTGCGCGTGAATCCGAACGTCGATGCCAAGACCCACAAATACATTTCCACCGGCAAGTCGGAGAACAAGTTCGGCGTGGATTTCGGAGCCATCGCCGACCTCTACGAGCGCGCCTCCAAGGAGCTGAAAAACATCAAGCTGCGCGGCCTCCAGATGCACATCGGCTCGCAGCTAACTTCCATCGCGCCGTTCATCGAAGCGGTTGAAAAAGTCATCCCGCTGGTCACCTCGCTCAAGGAAAAACACGGCATCGAGTTCTGGTCCATCGGCGGCGGCATCGGCATCATTTACAAGGAATCCCTCGAATCCGGCAGCGTCGATTGGTGGGAAAACCAGCCCGAGGCCGAGCGCCCGCTGACCATCGAGCGCTACGGCAAGGAGCTCGTCCCGCGCCTGAAAGACCTCGGTCTGAAAATCCTGTTGGAGCCCGGCCGCTACATCGTCGGCAATGCCGGAGTCCTCCTAACCAAGTGCCTCTACGAGAAAAAAGGCTCGGCCAAGACCTTCAAAATCGTCGATGCCGGCATGAACGACCTCATCCGCCCGGCGCTTTACGAAGGCCATCACGAAATCGCCCCGCTGGTAGAACCCGCCAGCGGCGAGCGCGTCAAGGTGGACGTCGTCGGCCCGATCTGCGAGAGCGGCGACTTTTTCTGCCAGGACCGCGAGCTGCCGGATTTCAATCCCGGCGATCACGTCGCGCTGATGTCGGCCGGCGCCTATGGCTTCGTCATGGCTTCTAACTACAACTCGCGCCCGCTGCCTGCGGAAATCCTCGTCGAAGGCGCGACCGCCACGGTCGTCCGCAAGCGCCAGACGCTGGATGATTTGATCGAAGGCGAGCTGTGAGAAAATCAGCCCGCGTCCTTGCTCTTGCGGTGACCGGGAGTCGCTAGAATCTCGATGTAAACCGAGGCGCTTTCGCTCGCCGCCGCTTGGTCGATCGCGGCGGTGAGTTCCTCGACATGCTTGGTTTCCGGAGCAGCCTCGCCTTGGCCGACCTTGCAGTTGAAGTCCCAGAAATCGACACCTTCCGGCAGCGACTTCTTGCGCTCGCGCTTGAGGTATTTCCGGATGTCGCTCTTGATTTGTTCAATCACCCGCGCTGGCTGGTGGTTCGGCGCGGTGAGAGGAAATGTTTTTTTCATGGGGCTGCTTGTGTCGAGAGGCGGCTTGGTTGTCTAGGATAAGTTGGGAGGTCAGCGCTCCAACAGGATTTCCGCCCCGAGCACGACAAGATCGACGCGGCCCTGGAGGGTTTGATCGATGAACGGCGTGTTTTGGGATTTGGACTTCATGAAATCCTTGGTGAAAGTCGTTTCCGCCTCGGTGTCGAAGAGGATGAGATCGGCGGGCTGGCCGACTTCGATGGAAACGGCGGGCAAGCCCATCAGGCGGCGGGGCTCGGCGGAATAGCGCTTCACGATGAGGTCCCAGCCGAATTTTCCGGTCGCGACGAAATGGTGATAGAGCGAGACCAGCGCGGTATCCATGCCGGTGATGCCGTTGGGCGCGCTGACGAAATCCTGGGATTTCTCAAACGGCGTGTGCGGCGCGTGGTCGGTGGCGATGAGGTCGAAGACGCCGTCGATGAGGCCTTGAAGCAGCCCGTCATTGTCCGCCTGCGTGCGGAGCGGCGGGTTCATTTTGTAATTCGTGTCGAAGTCGCCGATGTGCTCGTCGGTGAATAACAGATGGTGCGGCGAAACCTCGGCGGTGACCTTCACGTCGCCGCGGGATTTCCACCAGCGGATGGTTTCCATGCCGAGTTTGCTGGAGACGTGCTGGATGTGGATGTGCGCGCCGGCGGCGTGGGCGAGGCGGATGTCGCGGTCGATGATGATTTCCTCGGCGCAGGCGGGCGAGCCCTTGATGCCGAGGCGGTAGCTCATCGCCCCCTCGTTCAGCGCGCGCGGGCCGGCGAGCTCCGGCACCTCGCAATGGCTGGCGAAGAACATGCCGAACTCGGTGGCGTATTGCATGGCGCGCAGCAGCACGGCGGGATCGCCGGTGGTGTCGCCGTCGTCCGTTAGCATGACCACGCCGAGATTGCGCATGCCGTCGATGCCGGCGAGCTCCTTGCCATGGCGGTCCTTGGTCACGCAGCCGGAAGTGTAAACCGGGATGCGGGCGGTGCGCTTGGCGATGTCGAGCACGTTGGCGACCACGGTGGCGGAGTCGATGGCCGGGCGGGTGTTGGGCATCATCACCACCCCGGTGATGCCGCCGTTGATCGCGGCCTCGGTTCCGGACGCGATGGTTTCCTTGGCCTCGAAACCGGGCTCGCGGAAATGCACGTGGGCGTCGAACATGCCGGGCGCGAGGACGCGATTGCGGGCGTCGATGACGCGCGTGCCTTCGGGTATAGATAGATTTTGGCCGATCTGTTGGATTTTCCCGTCGGAGATGAGGACGTCAGCCGGAGTGAGATCAGGAGAATTCTCAGCGGCGATGCGGGCGTGGGTGATGAGGAGTGTCATGAGTTTAAATGAGATCGTTGGAATCAAAATACCGGGTTTTCCAAGTTCCGGGGCGACGACTTTGATGAAAGACGGTGGAAATCAAAACCGAAGCGGTCAGCGGATCGTAGCGATAGAAAATGGAGTATGGAAACCGTTGTACCCGGCAGATGCGATCCGGCCCTTCAACCACACGAAACCTCAATGGATCCGATACGATGGTTGCAATCGCACGATTGATTTCAGAAGCGAAATCGTCTCCCAACCCTGTTTCCTGATCCTCATACCAAGAGGCCGCCCTAAGAAATTCATCGTAGGCTTCGGGGTGGAATGGGAAATTCATGCGCCGCGTCTTTTTTCAGATAGGGCTTCACGGACCAGACGGAAAACCTCATCGCCTGGAATCGCTTTTACCAAGCCTGATTCGATTTCGGCAGCACGTCGCCGGGCGATTTCGAGCTGCTCGGCGAAGATTTCCGGATCATCGTGGACACTCTCAATCAGCCTTTCCGCCAAGGCGATACGCTCGTCATCACCGAGAGCCATGGCCGTTTCAAAAAGTCGTTCTGCGATGGCGGTCATGGAGGAAAGTTAGTTGGAGGTGGGGAGATTTCAAGCCGGCAGTCAGGCCATGGAACCCGGCTTGAGCCAGTAGAGGACGGCCATGCGGACGGCGATGCCGTTCTCCACCTGGTCGTTGATGAGGCTGCGTTCGTAGTCCATGACGGCGTCGCAAAGCTCGACGCCGCGGTTCACGGGGCCGGGGTGCATGATGTAGAGGCCGCGCTTGCGGATCTCGTCGAGGCGGGCGTCGCTGATGCCGTAGAGTTTGTGATACTCGCGCAGGCTGGGGAAATACTGGACGTCCTGGCGCTCCATCTGGACGCGGAGCAGATAGACGACGTCGGGGCTCCAGGCCATGGCTTCATTGTAGTCGGTGAAGCGGCGGATGTTCTCGGGGCCGGTGCGCGGAACGAGCGAGCCGGGGCCGAGGTAGGCGACCTCGACACCGAGCTTTTTCAAGATGGTGCTGGTGGAGCGGGCGACGCGGGAGTGCAGGATGTCGCCGACGATGAGGACTTTTTTGCCGGCGGGATCGGGGAATTTCTCCTTGATGGTGAAGGCGTCCAGCAGGCCTTGTGTGGGATGGGCGTGCGCGCCGTCGCCGGCGTTGATGACGGAGGCCTTGGTGAGGCGGGCGATGGTGCCGGGCAGGCCGGAGGCTTTGTGGCGGACGATGATGTAGTCGGTGCGCATCGCCTGGAGCGTCTCGACGGTCTCCCTAACGGACTCGCCTTTGGCGATGGAGGAGTGGGCGACGTCGAAGTTGGTGACGTCGGCGGAGAGGCGCTTGGCGGCGACCTCGAAGGAGGAGTGGGTGCGGGTGCTCGGCTCGTAGAAAAGCATGAGCACGGATTTCCCCTTGAGGGCGGGGACTTTTTTCACCGAGCGGGTGAAGAGTTCTTTGAAAGGAATGGATTGATCGAGGAGGTGTTCGATTTCCTCGCGGTCGAGTGCTGAGATGTCGAGTAGGTCTTTACGTGCCATGCCGGAGTTGGGGAAAGTAGTAGAGCGCGCCGAAAACGATGACGAACAGGGACATCACGGCGATGAAGGCGGCGTGATGAAGCGACAGCGGTTTTTTGAAGTAAATGAAGGCGGCGAAGAGTAGCGCGACCACCACGCAGGCGGCGGTGACGGCGATTTGGAGATCGTAAAAATGGTATCCAACGGCCCCGCCGATGGCGAAAAGGTAGCCGGGGATGACGATGACCGGGTGTGCCTTGCGGGCGAGCAAATGGGCTGCCGGCGCGAGCGCGGCGAGCGATTCCTGAAGACGAATCTGTTGGATTTCCTGCTCGCTGTGCCGATGGATCGGCAGCTTGGAGTCAGGCGAGGGCTCGTGAACCGGCGAGAGCGGGACTTGCTCGGATTTGCGGAGCGAGCGGACTTGCTTGGGTTCGCGAGGCTCGGGTGGAGCGGCCGGTTCCGGCTCGACGGCGAGCACCGGAGTGCGCTCGGAGCGCTTGAGGGAGTGCACCGGCTTGGGCGCGTGGGGTTTTTCGGCGGGAGGTCCGGTGGTTTCAGCCGAGTCCGGCGCGGGCGTTTCCGCAGCAGACGACGGGTCGTGAATTCCGAGGTTCTCGCGGAGTTTTGCGATTTCCTCGGCGGATTTTTTTTGCTGCGGCAGGAGACTCATGGTTTTTCCTTTTCGACGATCTGGATCTGATCCACGCCGTCTGTCCCTTCTAAAGAAACCAATACATGGTCGAGGCGGCGGGTGTCGAGGGTGATCCCGACATAGTCGGGCTGGATCGGCATTTCGCGGTGGCCGCGGTCGATGAGCACGGCGAGCTCGACCTTGGCGGGGCGGCCGTAGTCGGAGAGGGCGTCCAGCGCCGCGCGGATGGTGCGACCGGTGAAAAGGACGTCGTCCACGAGGATGATGTGCGCGCCATCCACAGTGAAGGGAATGTCGCTTTCCTGGATCGAAGGGTTTTCGTGGAGGTGCTCGAAGTCGTCGCGATAGAGCGAAATGTCGAGCACGCCGAATGATAGATCCCAGCCGTCCTCTTCGGAAAGCAGTGTCAAAACCCGCTCCGCGACTTCATCGCCGCGGCTGCGGATGCCGACGAGTGCGACGGGATGGCCGCGATGTTTATCGAGGATCGCCTTGGCAAGGCGCTCGACGCCGGCGGCGATGTCTTCTGCGGTGAGGGTGTGTTCCATGGGATCAAAAATTGAGGATGCCGATGTCGCGGCGGCGTTGCAAGCCGTCGAATTCGACGAGATCGGCGGCGGCGTGGGCTTGGGTCACGGCTTCTTGGCGGGTGCTGCCACCCGCGACGACGGCGAGCACGCGGCCACCGTTAGTTCCCCAATTTCCATCAGCCGTGCGCTTGGTGCCGGAATGATAGACGCGGGCGGCGGTGATTCTTTCGAGGCCGGAAATCTCGTCGCCGTTGCGCGAGCTTTCCGGATAGCCCGCGGAGGCGAGGATCACGCAGACGCTCCAGCCGTCGTTGAAACTGATGAGATCGGCACGGAGCTCGCCATTTGCACCGGCGAGGCAGAAAGCGGCTAGATCGCCCTGCACCAGCGGCATCACCGCCTGGCATTCAGGGTCGCCGAAGCGGCAGTTGTATTCTATCACCTGCGGCCCGGTCGGGGTGAGCATGATGCCGAAATAAAGGAAACCGCGGTAAGGCAGCCCCTCGGCGCGGAGCCCGTCCACGGTCGGGCGGACGATTTCCTTTTCGATCTGCGCGAGGATTTCCTGCGAGACAAGCTGGCGGCTGGCGACGGCCCCCATGCCGCCGGTGTTCGGGCCGAGGTCGCCGTCTTGGGCGCGCTTGTAATCGCGGGCCGGGGTGAAAATGAGGTACTGGTCGTCGATGATCGCGGCGAAAACCGAGACTTCCGGGCCGGTCAGGCATTGCTCGACGAGCACGCGGCCGGGGCCGAAGCGGCGCTGGGTGAAAACCTCGTCGAGGAAACTCATCGCGGACGCTTCGTCCGGGCAAACCGCGACGCCTTTGCCGGCGGCGAGACCGTCGAATTTCAGCACGGTCGGGTATTCCCCGGCGATCGCCGCGACGGCTTCTTCCAACGTGTCGGTGGCCGTGGCGCGGGCGGTTGGGATCGAATTCCGGACCAGGAATTCCTTCGCGAACTCCTTGCTGGCTTCGAGTTGCGCGGACTCCTTCGGCGGTCCCCAGCAGGGAATTCCGTTTTTCCCGCAGAGATTCGCGAGGCCCTCGCCTTTCACCAGATAGCTTTCCTCGCCGGCGACGCAGAGGTCGATGGCGTTGGATTTCATCCACGCGACCAGAGATTCCAAGCCATCCGCATCGACCGGCTTGGCGATTTCGAAAATCGCGTCGCTGCCGGGAAAACAGAACAACTCGGGATTGCCCGGCGATTCCGCCAGAGCCCTTACCAGCGCGTGTTCGCGCCCGCCTTTGCCAACTACCAAAATTCTCATCCGCAGGGGTTTTCGCGGAATCCGGCGGCAGACTCAACCCTGAATCGCTTCAAAGAGCCGCCGAACCTCATTTGGAAGGAATTTCAGGATTGCGCGGCAAACGAATTTGCTAGGGAATCCCCTTGAAATCATGAAAGCAATCATCCCATCCAGTCTGGTCGGCGCGCTGGCGCTTTTCGTCGTGGCGCAGAATCCCGCAGGCGAACAAGCCCCTCCCGGCGCCCTTGAAAAAATCTCCGCCGCGCTGCCCGAGAAGCCCTTCGCCAAGCCCAAGAAAGCCCGCACCCTGCTCGTCTTCTCGAAAACCAACGGCTTCCGCCACGCATCCATCGCCACCGGCAAGCTCGCCTTCACCGAAATGGGCAAGAAAACCGGAGCCTTCGACACCGTCGTCAGCGATGATCTGGCGAATTTCGAGGCCGACGCGCTCAAGAAATTCGACGCGGTCTGCTTCCTCAGCACCACGATGAACGTCTTTTCGCCGACTGCCGCAGAGCTCAAGACGATGTCCGAGGCGGACCAGAAAGCCGCCTCCGAGCGGGAACTGCGGATCAAGGCGAACCTCATGAACTTCATCAAATCCGGCGGCGGATTCGTCGGCATCCACGCCGCCACCGACACCTTCTACGACTGGCCCGAGTATGGCCAGATGATCAACGGCTGCTTCGACGGCCACCCGTGGACCGCCTCGACGATGGTCAGCATCAAGGTCGAGCCCGGCCAGGAAAAGCATCCGCTCGTGGCGATGTTCAACGGCGAAAATGTCGAATTCCCCGAGGAGATCTACCAACTCAAAGCGCCCTACGATTCAAAAGCCGTCCACATGCTGCTGCGCCTCGACACCGAGAAAACCGACATGACGGTCAAAGGCATCAAGCGGACGGACAACGACTTCGGCGTGGCATGGGCACGGCCGTGGGAAAAGGGCCGCGTGTTCTATTGCTCGCTCGGCCACAACCACGAGATTTTCTGGCATTCCAAGGTCCTCCGCCACTACCTGGCAGGAACCCAGTGGGCGCTGGGCGACTACGAGGCCGAGGTGAAAAACTGAAGCCACCCGCCGCGTCACGGCATTTCGAGGGTCCAGCCGAGAGCGCCGAGTTCGGAGCGGGTCAGCTTGCTCGCCTCGCCGCCTAGCAGCAGCACGGGCTTGCGGCCGGCGAGGTCGTCGCGGTGGGCGAACTCCGCCACATCAGGCGTCCAGCTGAGGAAATCCACAGGCGCGGCCACTTGAAGCGCGCCGGTGGAATCCACCGCGCAAGGCAGGCGGCCGACAACTTCCAGCGCCACGTAGGCGGATTTCCCGGATTGCTGGCGCTGGACGAGAAGCATGAGCGCCTGGTCGAGAAACTCCGCCTGCCTGCGCTCCTCGCAGTTCGCAGCCACCTCGATCACGGCGGCCCGGTTCTTGACCTCGCCGAGCGCTTGCAACGAGCGGATGATCGACCGGCGCAAGGTAATCGAAAGCGCTTCGTTGGACTCGAAACGCCGGCTGACGTTTTCCACAACGCCCATCGACTCCATCGCCTGCTGATTTCTCAAGGTCAGCTCGGCAGGAGTCTGCGAGTAAATTTCGTCGGGCAGCCCGACCACCTTGGTCGCGGTGAGAGCCATCGATGCGCCGCCCGAGGCGACGGCCGCGCCGACCCGCAGCGGCAGGCCGCCGGCGAAGAACGCCCAGGAAACTTTCTCGATCTCGCTCTGGAGACGCGCGTTGTCGGTGTAGGGATCGACGCCGAGCTGTTTGGCGCATGCGAGCTTCGCGGAATCGAATCCGATCACGCCCTTGGTGGTGCGGGCGACGCTCGCGCCGGTGTAGGTTGTCTCGCCGGTTTCGGAACGTTCCTTGGCGTTAGAGGCGGCGTTGCCAACCGAGCGACCGACCTTCTTGAAAAAGTGACCCACCGTCTTCGGCACGGCGACGACCGAACCGACCGGATCCTTGACGATGTTTTTCACCGCATCGACGGGTTGTTCGAGCGAGCGCCGCACCCCTTCCGCGAAGAGGTCGCTCTTGCTCACCTCCACCAGTTTGCGGATCGCCCCGAGCTCGTGAATCCGCGCCTTGGCCTGGCTGAGTCCGATGCACTCGATTTCGCCGAAATCCGAATCGATGGTGAAATGCGCCATGTAGCCGTCGGTGGGCACCAGCTCGCGCACCCGGTGGGACGTCCCCGTCGCATCCGGCCCCAGCAGCGTGGTGGCGGAAAGGACGGCGGGAGCCTCGAATCCCGCTGGCACGGCACGAGCGGCTGGCACGGGACCAGCGGCTGGTTGAACAGGAGCGTCAACCTGGGCGGACGCGGAAACTGCGAGAAGCAGGAATAGGTAGGATGATCTCATGACGCGGGAGATTAGATAAGCGGACGGACGGGCGGCGAGGATAATTCCGTGGCTTGCCGATTCACCGCATGGCGCCTCCCTTGCGGCAAAGCCATTCCATGTATTCGCGGGCCTGGACCGCCCGCCGCAGGAAGGCCGCGACCGTTTCCTGCTCGCCGCTGGAAAGCTCCAGCACCAGCACGCCGTGGAAATGGACCCGCCGCAGCTCGCCGATGACCCACGGCCAGTCGATCGAACCCGCGCCCGGCGGCAGGTGCGCGTCCCAGTCGCCGTGGTTGTCGTTGACGTGGACCATTTTCAAATGCCCGGAAAGTTTCTGGATGACGACGCCCATTTCCCGGGCCAGATGCGCGTGGCCGGTGTCCAGACAGGTGCCCACATCGTTGGTCTTGATCTCGCCTAGCAGATACATCATGTCCCGCACGTGGCCGAACATCAGGTGGGCGAGCATGTTCTCTAGCAACAGATGCACGCCAAGCGCGGCGCAGCGGTCCGCGACCCGGTTCAACGCCTCGGCGGCGTGGTGCATCCGTTGGAGAAACTCCTCTTCCGCCGGACGCCCTTCCCGCTCGGGACCGGGGTGGAGCACGACGTTTTCGCAGCCCATCAGCGCCGCCGCCTCGCACGCGCGGATGAGCTCCTGCACCGCGGCCTCGCGCACGGCGGCGTCGAGCGAGGTGATGTCGATGTGCTCGGCGAAAGGCGCATGCAGCGACGCGGGAGTGATCTCGAGCTCGCGCATCTTCTCTCCGGCGCGGCGCACATCGGCGTCCTTGTGGAAGTCGAGGTGCCTGGGCGACGAGCAGACTTCGATTTGGCGAAATCCCGCCTCCCGGACCGCGCCGAGCACGTCGAAAATGCTCCGGCGGTAGAAGCATCCCGTGGACAGGGCGATGGGCCATTCAGTCATTCGGAAGTTTGGATAAAAGGATTTGCCGTACGTTTTCCAAATCGCAAACGCCTTCTTCCCGTTTGAAACAAAATTGTTTTTCGCGGGTGGCCACGCAGTTGAAATCCTCCAGCCGATCCAGCCCCGTCAGATACAGGCATGCGAAGACGCGGGTGTAGAAATCCGCGCGGGTGCCGGCCTCGTAGTCGTTCCAGTCCGTGCCCCAGCCATACGCCGGGTTTTCAAATTTCGAGCGGATCAAGCCGGCGATGTGCCGCGGATGCCAGCTGCGGGCGAGCAGGCAACGCGTCACGATCTGCATGCCCGCGGGCTTGAGCAGCAGGTCGTTCGGGAACTCCAACAAGTGCTGGACGCATTCAGGCAAAACGCTCAACGGCGTCTTGTCATACGTTTCCGGCCATCGCTCCTTGGGATCATGCCGCGTCGAGTAGTAATACACATGGAACCGCCGCAAGCGCGATCCGAGATACTCGTCCAACAGCCGGACCGTGCCTTCTTCCTGGCGGGGAATGCGGACGCAGGCACGCTGCGCCAAGTCCATCACCTCCGTGTCGATCTGCCGCATCCGGATCGCGTTGCGGAAATCCATTTCATGCAGCGGCACCGAGCGGAACTCCGGGATTTCCCGCTCCAGCCCGAGCCGCCGGAAAAGCCCCGTCACCCACGGCTTGCGGTAGTTCGTGAACGGCATCCGGATCACCCGCGTGTGCAGGGGGTCGCCATACTCCGAGATGTCGATGGAAACCATCTCGCGCTGCGGCGTCACCGTGGGCGGCACATGCACGGCCGTGAGCTCCACCGGCAGGCGGCACAACGGACCCACCGTTTCCTTGATCCGATGCGCCACGTATTCGATCACCAAGGCCACCGCCGAGAAGACCGCCTGGTCCACCGGCTCCACACTCCCGGAGAGAATCGCCGGCAACCGCGTCATGCACGGGTCTACCAATTCCGGTGCCGGACTCAGCTCCCTGAGCCTAGCCGCCACCCCGGACTCGCGGCCGATCCGCCAGACGAAATGATGCCCTTGGCCGGTGAGCAAATGCAGCGGCCGAATTCCCCATTCGAGCAACAACGCCTCGATCACCTTCACCACCGGCTCCTGAAGCTCAAAACAGCGCGCCGGATCGACAAACGCCTCCGCCGGCGAATCGAAGTTCACATACTCCAGATCCAGGTGCAGCAGATAGGACTGCGAATCCGCCAGCGACCGGGAAATATCCATCTCCCGCTCCAGAAACCAGTCGAGCTCGGTGCACGGATGCAACTCGCGCCGGTCATACAGGCAGCCGTCGGTGTGCGTCAGGTAAGCCGCCGTCGCGTGCGCCAGCGATTCTCCTCCGAGAAACTCAGTGAGCCGCTTCCTCACGAAACGGTTGGCATAAAAAGATTCCATGGAGCGCCGGGGTCAGGGGAAAGGATCACGCATGAAGACCATCGCCCGCGTTTTTTCACGAGGACGCGCGGGTTGACACCATCGCATGAGTCCCCCTGACATCGCAACTCCATTCTATGCTGCCGCGCATCATGATTTGTGAAAACGGCATGGAACCCCAGTCGTTGCGGCTGAGTCGTTGCATGTAGTTCAACCCTTTAGGGTGTCTTCATCACGCGCCGAAGACACCCTAAAGGGTTGAACTACGTGCGAAGAGGCTCATCGATGATGCTGAAGTGAGAGAACCCTGAACGTTCCCTCATCTTGCCGCCCTGCGCCGGCCCGATCTGCCGCCTGTCCCCTTTCCTCACCAAGTCCGTGCAACCACACCCCAAGTCGGTTCAGCCCGACCCAAGGTCAATGCAAGACCCTCCCAAGGTCCGTCCAGACCGCGCCAAGGTTCGTTCAGATCGTGCCAAGGTAAGTGCGGGATCGTGCCAAGGCTTGTCCAGATCGTGCCGAGGTAGGTGCGGGATCAAGCCAAGGTCTGTTCCGACCGTGCCGAGGTAGGTGCGGCAACGCGCCAAGGTCTGTTCAGATCGTGCCGAGGTTCGTATGAGGTGGTGCCAAGGTCGCGCTGAATCCCCGCCTGCTGGTGTTCATTCCCTCTCAATGTAAGCGACTTGTGGGGGCGGCGAGCTGCAAGTGCGAATCCCGACCCACGAAAGAACCATCCGACCGCAAATGAGGGATGCTTTCATATTCATCGAACGTCAAAGTGATGGCACACCCACTAGCGGGAGCCAACGTTGATCGCGGGATTGAGGTTGAAATTAGGTGTGAGCATGGAAAAAAGAGGGGCTAGTGGGTGTTGCCATGCACGGCTTGTTCGCTTGTGAATTTGAATTTGTATCGTATCATAGATCCCGTAAAAACTGCCTCAATTTTTCCATGTGATTAGCTTCCAAAGAATCTCCCGTTGCTCAGATGACATTCCTACGCGAGTCGACTCAACAACGTCAGGCTTTGCTTGTCTAATGGCTTGAAGAATCGGCAAGTAGCTACCAGTCGGATTCGGTATGCCCAACACTTGACCATCCATAAGCATCAATGATAAGCTTGTCGGGACTAATTGATTGGATCTAGTCTTGTATACGATAAGTTCCTTGATCAGACCCATAGGTATGGATGCCTTGGCAGGCGTAACAAGAAATGACGACCACTCAACACGATCAGAGAAAACTTCGATTATCATTTTCTCTGCCTTTGTAAAAAGCCTGACACACATAATGATAAGAATGATGCCAGCTAAGCCAAGTATCGCCGTCAAAAATAGATGGTTTACTGAGAAATGAAGTAACAAGGTCAGCCCAATCCAAAAAAAGAGGGAAGAACACAGAAATGCATTGCAGCCAGCCTTTGGATGTTTCTCGACGGAATATGCTCATAAATTTTTGCGAACTTTGTAATTCGTTCCGTCGGAGGGTGGGTGATATCGGGCGAGTTTGGCGAGGGATTTCTGACGGAGATTCGTGGAACATCGCTTTTTCCAGCGAGTTAGGGAGGAAGTAACCGATGCTTGATTTCCTCGATCACTGAACGGCGAGGCCTGGCTTTGGAGGGCATTCCGGTTAGCTGTTCGTTCCTCAAAGCATCGGTTACCATCACCGATGATTGATGATTCGGAGAAAAGAAGGATGCGAAATGATCTTCCGCGGCGTCGCTCTGTGAGCGTCGATGACAATGGAAGGCGCGGATGCCGGAAGCGGATTTTTTTCCGTTAAAACGTTAAAATGGATTGGTGCTGGTTGATCGGGCGATGTTCCGACATCGCCTGTTTGGAATTGAATTCAAACCAACCAACACCATGAACGAACAGACA
>CAMCCX010000060.1 GCA_945873305.1 Akkermansia muciniphila | reverse complement strand
CCGCCGGACTGCTTCTTGTGGGTATAGCTGTCGTTGACCATCTTGGTGATGGTTTCGCGATAGGCGACCTGTGGCGCGCCGACGGTGACCTCGACCTTGTGGGTGCGCTTGAGGATGTCGATTTTGATGTCGAGGTGGAGCTCGCCCATGCCCTTGAGGATCATTTCGTTGGTTTCGTCGTCGGTTTCGACGCGGAACGACGGGTCTTCCTGGATCATCTTGCCGATGGCGTTGGCGAGCTTTTCAGCGTTGGCCTTGTCCTTGGCGGCGACGGCGATGGAAATGACGGGATCCGGGAAAACCATCGGCTCGAGGGTGGCCGGGTTTTTCTCGTCGCAAAGGGTGTGGCCGGTCTGGACGTTCTTGAGTCCGACGAGGGCGACGATGTCACCCGCTTGGGCGACGTCCACTTCGTTGCGGTCGTCGGCGTGCATTTCAACCATGCGGCTGATGCGCTCGGTCTTACCGGTGAAGGAGTTGAGCACGGTGTCGCCCTTCTTGATCGTGCCCGAGTAGATACGGGTGAAGGTGAGCGCGCCGAACTTGTCGTCCATGATTTTGAAAGCGAGGCCGCGGAACGGGGCTTTCGGATCGATGATGGCGAACTTGCCGGTTTCGTTGCCCTCGGCGTCCACTTCGGGGAGTGGCTTGACGTCGGTCGGGGAAGGAAGGTAATCGACGACGGCGTCGAGCACGAGCTGGAGCCCCTTGTTTTTGAACGAGGAACCGCAATAGGTCGGGAAGAACGCGAGGTCGATGGTGCCCTTGCGGATGCACTTCTTGACGTCGTCGATCGAAGGCTCGGTGCCTTCGAGGTAAGCTTCCATGATGGCGTCGTCCTGTTCGACGGCGGTTTCGATGAGTTGGGCGCGGTATTCCTTCGCCTTGTCCACCATGTCGGCGGGGATTTCCTCGATCTTGAAATTTTCCGGCTGTCCGGATTCATCCCAAATGTGGGCTTTCATCGTGAGCAGATCGACGACGCCGACGAAGTCAGACTCGGTGCCGATGGGCAGGACCATGACGAGCGGGTGCGCGCCGAGGATCTTTTTGACCTGGGCGATGACGCGGTAGAAATCCGCGCCGATCCGGTCGAGCTTGTTGACGTAAATGACGCGGGAAACGCCGGAATCGTTGGCGTAACGCCAGTTGGTTTCCGATTGCGGCTCAACACCGCCGGAACCGCAGAACACGCCGACGCCGCCGTCGAGAACCTTGAGCGAACGGTAAACTTCGATGGTGAAGTCCACGTGGCCGGGGGTGTCGATGACGTTGAATTGGTGGCCCTTCCAGAAGCAGGTGGTGGCGGCGGATTGAATGGTGATGCCGCGCTCGGCTTCCTGGTCCATGAAGTCCATGGTGGATGCGCCATCGTGCACTTCACCGATTTTGTGGATCTTGCCGGTGAGTTTGAGAATGCGTTCGGTGGTGGTCGTTTTGCCCGCATCAACGTGGGCGAAAATGCCGATGTTGCGGTATTTGCTGAGGTCCTTCATAACAGATAATGGCTTCTGGTTGGCGGGCACGGTTTCGCGCCGGGGGCAGATTCCTAGTCGAGGATCGCGGTTTGGCAATCCTAGAGTCGGTCGGGCTTGGATTTTTCGCCGTTCCGACTTGCCACGGCGCGGTGCCGGGCATTGTTTCGGGCCGCAATGGCGGAATCCCTGATGCGACCCGTGGCGAGCCCGGTCCGGCTCGATGGACTGTCCCCCGTGGAGGTGGCGGGACAGCTACGGCATCTCGACGGCCTGGTGTTTTTCGACACCGCGGGAAATTTCCCCTCAGGCGGCTCCCGGCCAGTCTCAGTGATCGCCGCCAATCCGCTGCAAGTCCTGCGGGGAAATATCCATGTTTCCGCTGACCTGGAAATCCTCCGCGCCGCCCTCGCAGGTGGCCCGGAAATCGCCGGCGACCACGGCTTCCCCGTCGGCGGGCTGTGCGGCTGGGTCGATTACGAGGGCGACTTCGTCTTCGGCGACTATCCGGAAATGCTCGTTTACAGCCACCGCGACGCCACCTGGTGGGAGACCGGCGACCTCTCCACCCGGCTCCGCGCCAACTCCGGCTCCGCCGAAATTTCCCCCTTCACCCCGCTCGCCAGCCGCGGGAAATTCACCTCCGGCGTCGGCCGCATCAAGGAGTGGATCGCCGCCGGCCACATCTATCAGGCCAATCTCTCCCAAGCCTTCACCGCCACCGTCACCGGCGACCTCTTCAGCCTCTACGAAACCCTGCGCGACGCCTCCCCTGCCCCGATGGCCGCCTATCTCAATCTCGGCGGCCGCGAAATCCTCAGCTCATCGCCCGAGACGTTCCTCAAAATTTCCGGCCGCGGCATCGAGACCCGCCCCATCAAAGGCACCCGCCCGCGCTTCGCCGATCCCGACGAAGACCGCCGCTCCGCTTACGAACTCCAGACCTCCGCCAAGGAAATCGCCGAGCTCGTCATGATCACCGACCTGCTGCGCAACGACCTCGGCCAAGTCTGCGAATTCGGCAGCGTCGAAGTCACCGAAATGCTCCAGCTCGAAACCCTCGCCCAAGTCCACCACCTCGTCTCCACCGTCACCGGCACCCTCCGCCCCGAGACCGACGCCCTCGCCGCGCTCGCCGCCTGTTTCCCCGGCGGCAGCATCACCGGCGCGCCGAAAAAGCGCGCCATGGAAATCATCCGCGAGCTCGAACAAGCCCCGCGCGGCGTCTATTGCGGTGCCATCGGCTGGCTCGGTTATAATGGCGAGAGCTCGCTCAGCATCGCCATCCGCACCCTCGTCCGCACGGGTGACGAGCTCGTCTATCAAGTCGGAGCCGGCATCGTCGCCGACTCCGATCCGGAAAAGGAATACGAGGAAACCCTCCACAAAGCCGCCGGCATCCGGCTCGCCATCGAGCGGTGGCAGTCATGACTCGGGCAACGCCCAACCCCGCTTTTTGAAAGCTTCCTATTTCCACGGCCTGAGCTAGGCTGTTTTCAATGAAACAAGTCAGCGTCATCAACCTCGACGATCCCGCCGGCAAGACCGTCGGTCGCCGCAGGCGTCCGATCAACCCGCTTGCCACAGCCGATGGCCTTCAGGAATTCATCAACGAACAATTCAAGGAAAGCGGGCACCGCCTGACCCCCAGGGGAGTCTTCCGTTTTCATTCCCACGAGGAGGCAGACGCATGGATGAGGAATTCGATACAACCGAAGAAGGACTAACATCGCGCGCCCCGCGGCAGAAGGATCTGGCCGAGCTCGCCAGGGAGTTGAATCGGTTAGGAGCCGATTACATCGTCATCGGCGGCTTCGCGATCATCCTCTCCGGCTACCCAAGATCGACCCTGGACCTCGATCTCGTCGTCGCCACCGACCCCGAAAACGAGGCCAAGGTATATAAAGCTCTCGAATCCCTCCCCGACAAAGCCGTCCTCGAACTCGAACCCGGCGAGATCGCGAAATACACCGTCGTCCGTGTCGGCGATGAAATCTGCGTGGACCTCATGGCCTCCGCCAGCGGCATCGGTTACGAGGAAGCCTCGAAAGACCAGATCATCCGCGTGGTCGATGGCGTCCCGATCCCCTTCGCCTCCCCCCGCCTGCTCTACCGGATGAAGGAAAAGACCCACCGCGAAAAAGACCGCGCCGATCTCCAGTTCCTCCGCGAGAACTACGCCGAGGAGATTTTCGGCAGCGGGAATCAAGTGTAGGTTCCACCAGAAACCCAAGACCCGCCAAGGAATCCATGCAGGCCGCACTGGCGATCAGTTAGCCTGTCAAATCAAAGCAGACGTCGTCGCCGGGTCGGATCAAGCGCCCGCGGCTTCGCGGATGGCTTCAAGCTCTTCCCAGCGGGTGTAAAGTTTGGCGACCTTCGCTTTATCGGCATCCAGTCTCGCGACGAGTTCGGGGATTTCGGCGAAGCGCTTTGCTTGGAAATCGGGATCGTGGAGCTGGGCTTCCAGCGCCTCGGTTTCCTGCTCGATGGCGAGGATGGCGGTCTCCATGCCTTCGAGTTCGTTCTTCTCGTTGAAGGTGAGCTTGCGGCCTTTTTTCGCGGCGGGCGCTGCGCTGGCTGCTTTCTGGCGGGCGGCCGCTTCGCGGGCGGCGGCCTGCGCCTGGATCCGTTGGGCGGCCTCGCGGGCCTGGCGTTTTTCCAGATAGTAGGAGTAATTTCCCGTCTGCACGGTGATGCCGTCATCCTCGAAGGCGATGATCTGATCACAGATGCGGTCGAGGAAATAACGGTCGTGGGAAACAACAATCACCGAGCCGTCGAACACCGCGAGAGCTTCTTCGAGCATCCGCAGCGAGGGCAGGTCGAGATCGTTGGTCGGCTCGTCGAGCACGATGACATTGCCGCCGTTTTTCAAAACCTTGGCCAACATCAACCGCGCGCGCTCGCCGCCGGATAGAAGATCGACGCGCTCGTTGATGCGCTTGTCATCGAAGAGGAAACGCCGCAGATAGTTCCGCGCGCCGAGCGGTTGGTTGCCGAACATCAGCTTCTCGTTGCCGTCGGAAATCTCATCCAGCAGCGAGCCGGTGCCGTCGAGCGCCATGCGCGTCTGGTCGATATAGTTCACCTTCACCCGCTTGCCGGTGACGGCGCTGCCTTCGCTCGGCTCGATCTGGCCGAGGCAGAGCTTGAGCAGGGTCGTCTTGCCCACGCCGTTTTTCCCGACGATGCCGGTGCACTGGCCGGGACGCAGGCTGAGAGTTAGATTCCGGAACAACCACCGCGGCGATTTCTCCGAGCCCACATTCACGCCCGCGCCTTCCAGCTCGACGACGATGTTTCCCAAGTCCGGCGGGGGCGGGATGAGCAGGTCCATTTCCCGCTCCTCGGGCGGCGCCTCCATGCCTTCGATTTCGTAAAACTTGTCGAGCCGGGTGCGCTGCTTGGTGCCGCGCGCCTTGACGCCGGACCTAACCCATTCCAACTCCTCCCGCAGGAAACGCTGGCGGCGGCGCTCGGTCTGGCTGGCGATCTGCTGGCGGATCGCCTTGGATTCCAGGAACGCGGTGTAGTTTCCCGGATGCGAAAACGCACGGCCCTGGTCGATCTCGATGATGCGCGTGGCGATGACGTCGAGGAAGTAGCGGTCGTGCGTCACGAAAATAACAGCTCCCGGGAAGGTCTTCAGATATTCCTCCAGCCAGCGGATGGACTCGGCGTCGAGATGGTTCGTCGGTTCATCAAGCAGAAGCAAATCCGGCTGGCAGGCGAGCGCGCGGCAGAGCGCGACCCGGCGTTTTTCCCCGCCGGATAGCGGGCCGACCATCGCATCGAGCGGCGGCGTGCCGAGCGCGGTGGAGGCGGCCTTGATGCGGGAGTCGAGGTTCCAGCCGTCGGCGTGGTCGATGAGATGGAGCAGGTCGTTGAGCTCGGCGTCGCTGCCCTCGCCGTTTTCATAGCGCCGGATCGCCTCGACGATGTCGGCCGCGCCCGAGGCGATGTTTTCCTGCACGGTGAGTTCGGAATCGAGCTCGAATTCCTGCGGCAGATAGCCCACGCGGAGGGCGCGGCGGAGGGAGATTTCCCCGGAGTCCGCCATTTGCTGGCCGGTGAGGATTTTAAGCAGCGAGGTCTTGCCGCAGCCGTTGCGGCCGACCATCCCGGCTTTTTCGCCGGCGGCGATGGCGAGGGTGACGCCGTCCAGCAGCGTTTGGTAACCGTAAGTCAGGCGAATTTCGTTGGCGGAGAGGAGAGCGGACATGAAGCGGCGCGCTTGTTGCCTATCGCGGGCGAAACGTCCATCGCGGATACCAAGCACTTGCCCCGCCCGTTCGCAAGCCGGCGGAATTTCTCATCCGATTTTATGATTGACGCGATCCCACCCGGCAGGCTTTTCTCTCGCCGGACACTATTGAGAACGAGTCTCATTATTAACCAAGTCATGAAAAAGTCATCCTCCGCCCGCCTCGTGGCCGTCACCTCCGCCGTCGGCCTGTCAGTTTCCATCAGCGCCCCGGCGCAAGATGCGCTCAAAACCTTGGACACGATGGTGGTCACCGCGGAATCCGAGGCCGACGAGACCAATCAGCAAGGCTGGCTTCCTGATGTGGTCGGCGCCGCCATTTTCGCCGGCAAGAAAACCGCGGTCATCGATCTGGACGCCCAGGCGCGGATCGTCGGCAACAACTACCGCCAAGCGCTTTCCCAGACTCCCGGCCTGCTGCTCGCCGAAGAATCCTCGCCGCTGGTGAGCCTCGGCTACCGCGGCCTCAATCCGCACCGGGCGCAGTTCACCCAAGTCCTGCGCGACGGAATCCCGATCCACGCCGACCAGTTCGGCTATCCGGAAGCCTACTACACGCCGCCGCTCGACACCGTGGACCGGATCGAATTCCTCCACGGCGGCGCCGCCCTGCAACACGGCCCGCAACCCGGCGGCGCGCTGAATTACATCACCCACCGCCCGCGCACCGACAAGCCGTTCTCGGCCCGCACCCAGCACATCGTCGGCAGCGACGATCTCTACTCCACCTTCTCCTCCGCCGATGGCACGGTGGGAAAACTCGGCTACTACCTCTATTTCAACCACCGCGAGAGCGACGGATTCCGCTCCGCCAACAGCGACTACGACCTCAACAACGGCGCGATCAAACTCCTCTACTCGCTCGATAACGGCGGAAAAATCATCTTCAACGCCGATACCTACGAAGAAGATCACGGCGAACCGGGCGGCCTCTCCGTCGCCGATTTCAACTCCGGCAGCCTCAAAGCCACCCGCCTGAACGATGAATTCTCGCTCGACCGCGATTCCGTTTCGCTAACTTACGAGATCGAGCCGACGCCCGATTCCTTCTTCACCGCCAGCGCCTGGTGGACCGACTACACCCGCTTCAGCAAACGCCAGCAGGGCGGCGGATTCGGCACCCCCGCCACCGGAACCACCAACCAAATCGAGGATCAAAATTTCGAAACCCTCGGTCTGGACGCCCGCTACCGCCTGAACTGGGGCAGCCAGGCCCAGCACACGCTGAGCACCGGCGTTCAGATTTATCATGTCGATTCGCCGCGCACCGACGAGTTGGGAAGTTCGCCTTCCGCCTCGTCCGGCAAGCTCGTCCGCTCGTCGGACCGCGAGGTTCTCTACCTGCCGGTGTTCGTGGAAAACCGCTTTGCGTTCGGCAAATTCTCCGTCACTCCGGGACTGCGAGTTGAAAACTTCAGCCAGGACGTGAACACGCGTTTCATCGATCCCGCGCTAGCCACCCGCACCCGTGATGAAGATGGCTCCATCTTGCTCGGCGGGCTGGGCATGGAATACGAGGACACGGAAAACTCGGCCTTCTACGCCAACATCTCGCAAGGCTATCGCCCGGTGATCTTCACCGAAGCCGTACCGACCGGCGGCGGACAAGTCGTCCCGGACGATCTTGAGGAAGGCAAATCCATCGAATACGAACTCGGCTACCGCACCCGCGCCTGCGAGTGGCTCACGCTCGATGCCAGCGCTTTCCTGCTCTCCTTCAAAGACCAGATCGGCACGCTTGGCAACACCACCGCCAACGTCGGCGATTCCATCCACAAAGGCATCGATCTTTCCGCCAGCACCGACCTGCTCCGCGACATCGCCGGCACCGAGCAATACGGCGCGCTCGAGTGGTATGTGAACGGAACGCTGCTGGATGCGGAATTCACCAGCGGTCCGAGCGACGGCAAAACGCCGCAATACGCCCCGGATTTCATCCTCCGCACCGGCCTGAACTACAACTATCAGGACAAGCTCAAGGTCACCTTCGGCGGCACATTCCTCGACGACCATTTCGCCAACGACAGCAATGACGCCAAATACGCCGTCCCCGCCTACATGGTCTGGGACCTCACCGCGGAATACAAAATCCACGACAACGTCCGCCTGATCGGCGGCATCAACAACCTCTTCGACGAGAGCTATTTCGCCCGCGTCCGCAATGACGGAATCGATCCCGCCAACGGCCGCAACTACTACATCGGCGCCTCCTTCGAGTTCTGATTCCGGCCTTTTGACGCGGCCCGCCGCGGGGATTGTTTTCTTGCCGGACCCGCCCTAGTTTCCGCCCGCTCCCATGACCGCCCTGTTCCACGCCCTCAATATCGGCACGCTCGCCTGCTGGCTGAGCGTGGCGGGATTCGGCACCGTGGCGCTGGCGGTGCCGGGTTTCCGGGGCGAGCCCGTCGCGGTAAAAACGGCAGAAGAGATCCATCCTGTTCCGGAAGATTTCACCCTCGGCGAAGCGGAAACCGCCGAGGAAATCCCCGCGACCACCCCGGCCGCAGTCCCCGAAGCTCCGGCGGAAATCCTGCCCGCGCCACCCGAGCTGCCACAAATCGCCGAGTTCGAGCCCTTGCCCGAGATTCCGGAAATTTCCCCGGCCGCGGCGAAACCGTCCGCCTCCCCCGCCCCAGCCCAAGCGACCACAAGGCCCCGGCCGGCCCAGCCCGGGAAATCCACCTCCACCGCAAAGCCCGGCGGAGCCCCGAGCACCGGAAGCCCCGGCCCGTCCGAGTCATCCCGCCTCGCCCAAGGCCGCATGCCCAAACCCACCTACCCCTCGCAAGCCAAACGCGCCGGCCAGACCGGCACCGTCGTCATCGAGTTCACCGTCGATGCCGCAGGCCGCGTCATCTCCGCCTATCCGAAATCCTCGTCCGGCTGGCCGCTGCTCGATTCCGAAGCCGTCCGCACCGTCCGCCGCTGGACATTCCCCGCCGGCGGGATCATGAAGCTCCAGCGCCCCATCGTTTTCCAACTCCGCTAACACCACCGTGCTCTCTAACATCGTCGTCGAAACATTCATTGAAGGCGGCTGGGTCATGTGGCCCATCCTCGCCACCTTTTTCCTCGCCCTCTGCGTCATCCTCGACCGCGCCGTCTGGTGGCTCCGCCTGCAGGCCAGACTCCAGCCGGACAAACAGGAGCAAGCCCGCGTCGCCATCGGCACCGGCGATTTCGCCACCGCCTGGGAGCTCGGGAAAAACACCCGCGAGCCGTTTCTGGCAAACCTCAACGAGGGCATGACCCACGCGCACACCTCCATGCTCGCCGCCATGCAGCTCCACGCCACCCATCTCATCGAGAAATCCGAAGCCCGCATGTGGGTCATCAGCACGCTCATCACCCTCGCGCCGCTGCTCGGATTGTTCGGCACGGTGGTCGGCATCATGAGCGCGTTCTCCTTCGTCGGGGACGAGCAACTCGCCGCCAGCAAGGTCTCCGGCGGCATCGGCGAGGCGCTCATCGCCACCGCTTGCGGCATCGCCATCGCCATCCTCTGCCTGCTTCCTTATAACTTTTTCCGCAAGCGCGTCGCCGTGCTGCGCGGCTCGCTGGAACGCTGGATCAACCACACCGAGCTGCTGGTGAAATCCGCCAAGGAACACGGCCACGACCTCGAAGCCTTCGCCGCCAACCGCACCCCGCGCTGATGCCCGTCCAACTCCACAGCCGCTCCTCCGACGACGAGGGCGATGAAGCGCGGATTGAGATCATCCCGCTCATCGACATCATGTTCTTCCTGCTCGCCGCCTTCATGTTAGTGAGCCTGAGCATGACCCAGCTCCACCGCGTGCCGATCAATCTGCCGGAAGCATCCACCGGCGTCGCCGACACCAAGACGCCGCCGTTCCAGATCGCCATCGATGCCAGCGGCGTGACGACTTGGGACGGCAAGATCGTCACCCTATCCGAAATCACCACCCGCCTGAAAACCGGGGCGAAACCGGACGAAACCCGCGTCCTCATCGCCGCCGACGCCGAAGCACGCCACAAGCAAGTGCTCGGCGTGCTCAACGCCGTCCGCGACGCCGGTGTGGAAAAAGTCAGCTTCGAATCGAAAACACCCAATCCCTGAAGCGTGAAATCCCGCGTTCTGCCCATTCTCAACACCATCGGCTGCCTGATTCTCAGCGTGCTGATCGTCATTCAATGGCAGCGGGAACGCGCCGCCGGAGCATCGCTGGCGAAACTCAAAACCGAGCTCGCCGCCGCGCACGATCTGGCAGCAGACGAGGCCAAGCGCGCCACCAACCTGGAGCGCGACATCGTCGTGCTCAAGGAATCCATCGAAGCCACGCAAAAAGCCGCCGAGGCGTCCGCCCGCTTGATGGAGGAAAAGACCACCCAAAGCGCCGGCCTGGAAACCGAAATTTCCGCCGCCCGCGAGCAGGTGAAAACCTGGGAGGCCGCCATCGCCGCGCGCGACGAGAAACTCCTCGCCCTCGACGCCGAACTCACCGCCACCCGCAAGCGGCTGGACGAAGCCATCGCCAAACTCAAGGAAGCAAGCGCGCGCTAACCGACCGATGACGCGCCTCCCCGCATGGTTGGATCGATACCGGGCCCTCCCGAAGTGCGTCCTGCAATTCGCCGCGGGGATGTTCCTCGTCAACCTGATCAACGCCTCGCAGTTTCTCCTGCTCAACCTCTTCCTGAAAGCGCGCGGGCTCGGTGATCCGGCCATCGCGGCACTCACCTCCCACCGGTTTCTCGCCACCTTTTTCCTCGCCCTGCCCGCCGGCCTCTGGTTGCGCGGCCGGCCGCTGCGCCTGCCGCTCATCATCGCCGCGGCTTTCTTTCCGCTCACCGCGCTGATGATGTTAGAAACCGTGCGTTTCGGCGCGATGAACGCCGCCCCGTTCTGCTTTCTCGCCATGGGCTTCGCCGGCCTGATCCTCAACGTCGCCAGCCTGCCGATGATGCTTCGCATCGCCCCGCCGGACCAGTCGAGCGAGGCGCTCAGCCTGATGTTCGCGACCTGGGGAGCCGCCAGCATTTGCGGCGGCGTGCTCTCCAGCGTGCTGCAAGGCATCGGCGGCATCCATCTCGGGAGCATCCATCTGGTCTTCGACGAATACTCGACCCTGCTGGCCCTAACAATCATCGGCTTGGCCGCGCCGTTCTTCTACGCCCGCCTCCCGGACGCGCCGGCGTCGAAAAAAGCCACCCGCCACTGGCTGCACGTCCACCGCGAGGATTTCCCGCTGCTGCTGCGCGCGCTCGTCCCCACGCTTTGCATCGCGACGGGCGCCGGCATGGGCATCCAGTTCCTCAACTTGTTTTTCAGCAACGTCTATCAACTCGGACCGGCGAGCTACTCCGCCTTCGGAACTATCAGCTACGTGCTGGCATTCGTCGCCGGGCTGATCGTCCCGGAAGTGCGCCGCCGGCTCGGCTGGCGCGGCGCGATCATCGGCGTGCAATCGGCGGCCGTCGTCCTGCTAGTGCTGATGGGCCTGACCGAGCTGTGGCAAAACGCCGTCTGGGCGCTGCCGGTCGCGCTGGTTTGTTTCATCTTCCGCCAGCCGCTGATGAACATGGCCGGCCCGTCCACCAGCGAGCTCTCGATGTCCTACGTGGGCGAGCGCAACCGCGAGCTGATCAGCGCCTGCAACGGCGCGATCTGGAGCGGCTCCTGGTGGCTGGCCGCGCGGATCTTTGAAAACCTGCGCGCCCACCACCTTCCCTACTGGCAGATTTTCCTGGTCACCGCCGGGCTCTATCTGATCGGCACGGTTTCCTACCTCGGGCTGATCCGCGCGGTCGAGCGGCACCAACCCCAAGAAGCCGCTCCCGACGCGCCTCCCGAGCAGGCCTAACGATCGATGCGGAAACCCGAACATTTTTCCAACAGCGGGATTTTCTCCGCCGTCAGGTTCTTGATGTGATGGGCGACGGTGGATTCCTCGGCGATCTCCTTGATGAAGGATTCCACCTCGTCTTTCTCGCCCATGACTTGCAGTTCCACGCTGCCTTCCGGCAGGTTTTTGACCCAGCCGCAGACGTCGAAGCCGCGCGAGAGGTCCTTGACGGTGTAGCGGAAACCGACGCCTTGGACGCGGCCTTCGAAGATGACTCGTTTGGCGATCATGAGCGGTTAGTCACCCCCGAGCGCGGCGGCGGTGGCGGCCTCGAAGGTGTTGAGGAAACGGACGCGGACGGGCGACGGCCGGGTGACTTTCAAGTGGCGCTTTTCCTGAGTTCCGGCCATCGCGGCGACGAGCCGGGAGGCGGCGGTCTGGAGCTTGTCCGCGGCTTCGGCGTTTTCCAACTCGATCTCCCAGAGCACGGCGGACGAGGCCTCGCCGTCGGGGAACAGTACGTAGCGGTCGTTTTTCCAACAGGAGGCGATCTCGGCAGCCGCGCCGATGTCGCCGAGCGGTTCGAGCCAGAGGCGCAGGCCGAGCTGGCCGGCAGTCTCGGTGAGGAAAGGCTCCTCGGGCACGGCGGGAAGCTCCAGCGCCTTGGGCTCGGCCGCGGACTCGCCGGGGAAAAAGATCGCGCGGGTGGTCTGCGGCGGATTGCGGAACGCGGCTTGGAACTTGTCGTTGCCTTGCACGTGCAGGGTGTCCGCAAGGCCCTTGCCCTCGGATGCGGGAAAGGTGGTTAGACCTTGGAGAAACGGGGAGAGGCTGGCGAGAAGCTGCACGGCCTCGGTGTTTTCCTTCATGGGCATGAAGCCGATGGAGCGGACGCCCAACGCGTAAAACCGCGCCTCGGAACCGGAAGCCGCTCCCTGATGGAGCGCCTCGCGGGCGCGCGCGGCGTCGTCGCCGGGGTAAGCCGGAGCGGGCGGGAAATGCTGGTGCAACAGAACGCGGGCCAGCAGCCGGACGAGCGCCGCCTGGTCCGGAATGTTTTTCAAATCGAAGCGGTCGGTCACCCAGCCCTCGCCGGTGACGTCGTCGAACCACGCCAAGGCCCCGACCGCGCGGACGGCGGCGAGCTGGGAGAGCAGGTCGTCATCCGGACGCAGCCAGCCGATGAGTTTGTAAGACTCCTGGCGGTCGTCGATGCCGGACGGGCCGTAGCGGCTCTCGATGGCTGCCATGATCCGGCCGCGGAGCTCCTCGCCGGCGAGGCGGTGGACGACGGGGCTGGATAGAAAGCGCAGGCCGAACTCCTTCTCGGCGCGGTCGATGAATTCCTGCGGCACGGCGAGCTCGCCGCCGCCTTGCGCGAGCGAGCGGAGCGATTCGTTCTCGCGCCGGAGCATCTCGTTTTCCTCGCCCGCGATGCGGAGCTGGTTCTCGAGTCCCGCTAGATCCGCGGAGTTCCCGGACGAGCGCCAATGCAGGCCTTGGAGGATCCCGGCCGCACCGATGATTCCGCCGAGAAGCCAGGGAAGCAAGGTCTGGGGAGAGGCCACGGCTTACTTGAAGGGATTCGACTCCAGCGCGGAGGACTTCACGCCGAAGACCTGCTCGAAGGTCTTTCCGGGCAGCAGGTTGAAAACAATCGGCGCGCTGCGTTTGCCTTCCGCATCGTAGAGGTAAACGATCCGCTGCACCGGCAGCTCCTTGCCGTTAGCCGGATTGAGCCGGCGCACCCGCGAGTCGAACATGAGCTCCTCGACGAGCAGGCCGGTCACCTTGTGGTAGCCGTAGCTGACTTTGAACATCTCGTTGTTCTGGCCGTCGCGGATTTTGCAGCCGAGCGGATTGCCGTTAGAATCCATTTTGTAAGTGGTCAGCATGCAGAGCACCCCGTTCGGCGTGAAGGTTTTTTTCGTTAAGGTGCGGCTGTCAGGACTGCGGGTGAACTCCGCGCGCGAGCCGTCCTCGTGTTTCATGCAGCGCACGTTCGGCCCGTCGATGGCTCCGACATCATTGGCGTGACAGGGGAATGAAACGAAAAGCCCTGCGGCGATCGCGCGAATTTTCCATGTTGCCAGCCGGTTCATCGGGCGCAAAGTAGAGCCCTCAGGCGGACCCCGCAAGCCGCCAATTTACCGATGATTTGGAAAACACGACGTGGCGCGCTCGATCTCACCCGGCAAGCGCAGACGATGGGAATCTTGAACGTCACGCCGGATTCGTTCTCGGACGGCGGCGACCATTTCGGCATCGGGACCGCGCTGGACCACGCCCGCCGGATGATCGCCGAGGGCGCGGGCATCATCGACATCGGCGGCGAATCCACACGGCCCGGATCGGTGCCGGTCCCGGCGGCGGAGGAAATCGCCCGCACGGCTCCGGTCGTCGCGGCGCTGCGGGCGGAGTGGGACGGGCTGATTTCCATCGACACCTCGAAGGCGGCGGTCGCCGCGGCCGCGCTTGCCGCCGGGGCGGACATCGTCAACGACGTGAGCGGCCTGCTGGCGGATGCGGAAATGGCGGGGATTTGCGCGGCCAGCGGCTGCGGCGTGGTGGTGATGCACATGCAAGGCAGCCCGCAAACGATGCAGTCGGCACCGCGATATGCGGACGTCGTCGCGGAAGTGAGGGAGTTTTTCGCCGAGCGTTTCCAGACGCTCACGGCGGCCGGGATCGATCCGGCGGCACTGTGTTTCGATCCGGGCATCGGCTTCGGGAAATCCGTGGATCACAACCTCGCGCTGCTCCGCGCGCTCGGCGAAATTTCCACGGCCGGGCGGCCGATCCTGCTAGGCGTTTCCCGGAAATCCTTCATCGCCCGGATTCTCAACACCGCCGATCTCGCCGCCCGCGAATGGCCGACCGTCGCGATCACTTCCAACGCGCGTGAAAAAGGAGTCATGCTGCACCGCGTGCATTCCGTCAGGCCGAACGTGGAAGCGCTGCGAATGACCGAGGCGATCCTCGGGGCGAGACGCGGCTGACTCCGATCAATTCGCCGGAGCGTCACCCGGCTTGCGCGCGACGGCGAAGCGGTATTTCCCGATGGCATCGACGAGGCCGCCGGCGAGCGCGTTCTGATAGGCTTCCTTGTCGATCAAGCGGGCCTCGTAAGGATGACTCATGAAACCGCCTTCCAGCAGAATGGCGGGGTGACGGACGCCGGAAAGCACGCTGAAACGGGCGCGCTTGATGCCGCGGTCGAAGGTGTTAGTGCCGAGCCGCCGGAGGATCGAGCCATGCACGGAGGTGGCGAGGGCGATGTTCGCGGAGTCATGCTCGTTGCCGGCGCGGGTTTGCAGATCGGCCGTTTTGAAATCATGGTCATAGTGCGGCACGCCGGGCGGAGAGAGCGTGAAGGTCTCGATGCCGCGCGCCGAACTGCCGCCGGAATTGAAATGGATACTCACGTAAATCGCGCTTTCCTTAATGGCGTTGGCGAAGTCCACCCGCTCCTGCAGCGAGAGATATTCGTTCGTATCCCGGGTCATCACCACCCTGAAGCCCTTCGCCTCAAGTTGCTTTTTCACCAGGCCGGCGAGCTTGAGATTATACATCGCCTCGGAACCTAACGGGTTGGTCGCGCCGGGGTCCTTGCCGCCGTGGCCGGCGTCCAGCACCACCGTCCGGAAGTCGCCGGCGTTCTGGATGAAATTCGGCCGCAGCACCGGATCGATCAATTTCGCGAGGTCGATGCGAGAGACATAGTTTTTCTCGCCCACGGTCTCGATCGGATGGCAGAAAACGAATTTGACGTTGTTCATCAGGCACTCGTTGCCGCCGACTTTGAGTTTCATTTCGACCTTGGCGTTCTCAAGGACCACCGAGGCGCCGACGCGGGTCATTTTGGCGAAGTTGTAAAAGCGCTTGATGCTTTCCACCGAGACATACTCGCGGCCCTCGATTTTCGTGGTATCCCAGCCGGTGGCCGGCGCGGCGGATCGCGCGGGTCCGGCCGCCAGAACCAGGACCATCACGCACGCGAAAGCCCGCCGTAAAAAGGCAGGCGCTCGAAAAGGGCTGTCCATTGGATTGTAACTCGGCACGGATTTTGACGGACCGTATCAATCGAGAATGCCGATGACAACCGGATTTGTCGGTGTCGCAGGAAGCGTGAGTCGGCGCGATTTCCCGGAAAAGCGCGTGCATGATGCGGCGGATCATGGTTTCAACCATCCAGTGAGCGGGCGCGCGGTGCAACTGGACGGGCTGAGGGCGATCGCGATGTTGGCGATCTGCTGGGATCACTGGTGCCCGGCCGGCTGGCCGCGGGTGTTTCCGTTCGAGGTGTTCCTGTTCTTTTTCCTGGTCCTGACGGGCTATCTGATCACCGGCTCGCTGCTCCGCGAGCGGGACCGCAGCGAGGCGCGCGGCGGGGCTTGGAAAGCGGCGGCGCTCACGAACTATCAGATCCGGCGCGGCTTGCGGATCCTCGCGCCCTACTACGCGGCGCTGGCTTTGGCGTGGATCGTCCGCGCGCCGGACGTCACCGGCGCGGGGATGCCGTGGTATTTGTTTCACCTTTCCAACATCCACATGGCCTTCCTCGGCTACTGGCCGGCGGGCACCAACCATTTCTGGTCGCTGGCCATCCAGCAGCAGTTCTATCTGATATGGCCGTTCGTGATCTGGTTCCTGCCGCGAAAATGGCTGGTCCCCGCGGTGGTGGTTTTCAGCGCAGCCGGCCCGGTGTCACGGATGTTCCATGACAGCTTCGCCACCTGGTGCGCCTGGCCGCAGGTGCTCACTTGGGCCACCTTCGATTACTTCGGAATCGGCGGACTGCTCGCGCTCGCCGTGCATCGCGGGATGTCGTTGGAAAGCCCGGGGCTGCGCTGGCTGGCGGTGGTCGCTCTCGCGGGTTACCTGGGGATTTTCGGAGCGCACGCGCTGGGCTGGCCCACCTTCGGGCTGCGCGCGATTCAGCAAACGCTGCTGGCGGTCGCGCTGTGCGGCTTCATCGCGGCTTGCTCGGTGGGATTTTCCGGATTCACGAAGAAATTGCTAGAAAACCCCGTCCTCCAACAAATCGGCGGCCTTTCCTACGGAGTCTATCTGTTCCACAACCTCGCCCCGCTGCTGGCAGGGAAAATCTTCTGGTTTCTCTGGAGCGGGCCTTTCAACTCGGGATTCGGCGAGCTTTTCCGAATCGCCACTTTCGCGGCCGTCACGTGGGGCCTCACGCTCGCCTCGTGGTGCTGGATCGAACAACCGCTGCAAGGGGTCCGCGCCAAACTCGCGACGCGTTGAAAAGGGTCGAAAGTTGGCTTGAAACAAGCATGGTCACCCGCACAAAACTCGACATTCCCCCTCACATCACCCAAGGTCCCGCCCGCCCCGGATTTACCATCTACAAATTGATTCCAACCCGCGCCTCCGTTCGCGACATCACCTCTCCTTTTCAACCACATTCCACGCATCATGGCTTCCTCTTTTCTCCCGAAACCTTTCGCCCACACCTACGAAATCGACCCCCAATACGCCAAGAGCGCCGTCTATTTCTCCTGCGAATTCGCCATCGACCAAAGCTTCAAAATCTACTCCGGCGGCCTCGGCTTCCTCGCCGGATCGCACATGCGCTCCGCGGCCGACCTCCGGCAAAACCTCTGCGGCATCGGCATCCTCTGGACCTACGGCTACTATAACCAGTCCCGCGGCGAGGACCGCGAGCTCGCCATCCAGTTCCGCAAAAAAGAATACGCCTTCCTCCAGGACACCGGCATCCGCTTCACCGTCCCCGTCCATGGCCACCTCGTCTGGGTGAAAGCCATGTTCCTCCCGGGCGACATTTTCAACACCGTGCCGATGTTCTTCCTCAGCACCGACGTCGAGGAAAACGACAGCCTCTCCCGCGCCATCACCCACCGGCTCTACGACCACGACCACCTCCGCCG
>CAMCCX010000059.1 GCA_945873305.1 Akkermansia muciniphila | reverse complement strand
AAGGGCAAGCAAACCATCAACAAGAAACCAAGCCGCTATGGTGTCCTAATTGTGAGGCAACGCTCCCGGTCGGTCAGGAACCTTTCGGTGTGCTCGATTTATGAGGCAACAGGTCCGCGGCGGCGGAGACATCAAACCCGCAACCGTCGTCCGCCACGGAAATTTCCAATCCTCGGTCGGAGAAATCGCAATGGATCTCAATCCGCGCCGCCTTGCCATGGCGCGAGGCGTTTTCCACCGCTTCCTGGCAGGCCAGCAACAGGCCCCTCGAAATACTGGCTGGCAGAGGGAACGGCTCGCCGGTGATTTCGGTATTCACCTCGGCGTGGCTCCATTGGCGCTGGATTCTGGCGAGCCGCCGCAGTTCGTTGTCCAGATCTCCGGTCTGGCGGCCGAGCTCATACAGGCACCAAATGCACTGGCGGAACTCCTCGCGGATTCGGCGGAGAAGGGTGCGGGATCTTTCCAACGCTTCGCCGGCACCCTCCATCCGGGAATCGTTCAGTTTTGAATCCGCCGTATCCAGATAGAACGAAAGCCCGGACAACATCGGCTGCAGGCCATCGTGCATCTCTCCCGCCAGACGCGAGCGTTCCTCCATCATCGCGGAATGGGCGGCGGTGACCTGGCGGTGGGCGAGCGCTTCCGTGGCAAGCTGGTTCGACTGCGCCCGCACCCGCCGCATCAGCAGCAGGGCCGCGCCGCCTAACAAACCGGCGAGGCCCACGGCGAGGCCGAGGGCGATGAGCAGCCTGCGGGCGTTCCCACCACGGCGGCACGCGGTGGGTGACGATGTCGCCCGGACCACGCAGCAGGAGCCGCACGTTCGAAACCGTGTTTCGATCCGGAAAATACGGCCCCAGCTCGTAGGCCATCTCGGCCACTCCGGTGAGCGAAACCTCGGAGCCGGGTTTGAGCAGGAACATCGTGGGCGGCGGGTCCAGAAGTATTGCTTGAAATGATTTCCCCGCGTCCGACAGCAGCATCTCAATGCCCGCGGGAGATTGGTGCGATTCCAGAACCACACCATGAATCCGCACCAGCATCCCATCGAAATTCCCGGGATCGGAGACGCCGGAAATCGCAAATTCCACCGGCTGGATGGGAGCGCCGTCGGCTTTCTTCCGGGTGAGCGAACCTGCCAGCTCCGACGATCCCTGATAGGTTTCCACAAATCCGGCGACCTCCACGACTTCCCCCAAGGCGTGCGATTGCTCCTGCGAGCGGGTGGACACCCGCGTGCCGCCGACTGGGCCCTGCAAATAGAGTAAACCCGGCTTCGAAAGGGTCACCGTTCCCTGGACCCTGCGCCGGTGTTGCGAGTAGCCGCCCGGCACAAAGGCCCGCAAGCGCCCGGTCTCCAACAACTGGACTCCGAATGGATCACGCCCGCCCGGTCGATAGATTTGCACATCCTCGACACGGCTTGTCTCGATGCTGATGCCCACCAACTCCTGGCGGCTGTTGCAGCGAGTGAAAACCACGCCGCTTATCAGAACCCCGGCATCCTCCATGTCCTCCGGCCGCATGCCCGGCATGGCAGGCACCACCGCCCGCGCGTGTCACACCCGTCACCTCCACCTTGTCGCCCAAGAACAGCGAGCGGATCGCCTCCGGTCCGGGGCGTTTCCGGCCATCCGGCAAATCGACGTCCGTCACCACGAAAATGCCCGCGCCATCCTGATCGATCATGAACCCACCCGAGAGCCGACCCGGAGAGCACCAGGTCACCACGCCGGCCACGGATACCGGGAGGGACTTTGCCGCAATTTCCCCCTACATCTGGCGGATGTCCGCCAGTCGCGTGATCGGCGCGGGTGCCGCAACAGACTGCACACTTGAGAGATGATAAAGGCTCCCCATGAGGAAGAACATCCGCTGAATCAAGCTCATGACGATGATGATTCACGCCAAAACCACAATATCAAGCGTCGCGGTGATCACCTCCACTGCCCGGTTGGTGAAGATCACAGGCGTGGTGGAATTTCCGAGTTAGGCGGCTTCTTCCCGCACCTGTCGATTTTTAAATCGTATCGAGTTTCATGGATCCGTCACCGAAGACGTGAGCCGTGCCTTTTGGTGACTGGGGAAATTGCGGCGCACCAATGCCGAGGCTCCACCCGCCAGATCGAGAACTACCGCCAGAAAATTCCAGGGCCGCTGTCGGACCGGATCGATCTTCATGTGGAGGCTCCCTTGGTGGATTCTTGGCAGTTGGCGCTTGGATACCGCCGATGCAACGGGCAAGTTCCCGCCGCACGGGCTGTCTCTGGATTTTAGACGAGCCACGGCCATTACGACGCTTAGCATGCGTGGCTTCCGGACCACCCGACTCCGCGCCTCCAGACTCCTTGAAAATTTCAGTATCAACGACATCGAACAATGACATTTGACACGGCGAACCCACCCGTCACTCCCATCAACCAAGCCGACGCGGAAGCCCTCGTCCGCGACGCCTCACACTGGATCCAGCCGCTGCGCGCGGAAATCGGCCGCTACCTCATCGGCCAAAGCGACTTGGTGGACCGCCTGCTGATTTCCCTGATGGTCAAGGGTCACATCCTGTTGGAAGGCGTGCCCGGACTCGCCAAAACCCTCGCGCTCAAGACGCTCGCCTCGCTGGTGAACGCGAAGTTCAACCGCATCCAGTTCACCCCGGACATGCTGCCGGCCGACATCGTCGGCACGGAAATCTACGACCCGCGGGAAGCGCGCTTCCGTGTGAAGCACGGGCCGGTGTTCGCCAACTTCATCCTTGCCGACGAAATCAACCGCGCGCCCGCCAAGGTGCAGAGCGCCCTGCTCGAAGCGATGCAGGAAAAGCAGGTCACTATCGGAGAGCAGACTTTCGCGCTGCCGTCGCCGTTTTTCGTCCTCGCCACGCAGAATCCGCTCGAACAAGAAGGAACCTATCCGCTACCCGAGGCGCAGCTCGACCGCTTCATGATGAAGGTCGTCATGGACTATCCGACCGAGGAAGAGGAACTCCTCGTGCTCGATCTGGCAGGCACCACCGAGGAAATGCCGGTGCCTCAGCCGATCGTCAGCCTTGATGCCATCCAACAGGCGCGGACCGTGGTCAACGGACTCTATCTGGATGAAAAGGTGAAACGCTACATCGTCCGCCTGGTCCACGCGACCCGCCGCCCGGATGAATACGGCGTCCACATCGCGCCGCTCATCCGCGTGGGCGCCTCGCCGCGCGCCACCATCAATCTCGCGCTTGCCAGCCGCGCCCACGCCTTCCTCAACGGCCGCGCCTACGTCACGCCGCACGATGTGAAAAACGTCGCCATGGACGTGCTGCGCCACCGCGTGACCGTCACCTATGAGGCGGAAGCGGAAGGGTTGAACAGCGAGCAAATCGTCACTCGCATCCTCGACGAGCTGCCGGTGCCCTAAGGGGAAGGGACGTCTCGTCCCTTCGCATGGACGAGACGTCCATGCCCCCTATCAAGTTGAACAGACATCATGATCAAGCCGAAAGCCAGCACGCCCATCAGCGTCCAGGACGAGGCCCGCGCCGCGGAAATCCTCGGCCGCGTCCGGCGCATGGAAGTCCGCACGAACCGACTTGTCGATGACTCGTTGGCCGGCCGCTACGCCAGCGTTTTCAAAGGCCGCGGCATGGACTTCGACCGGGTGCGCAATTACGTCCCGGGCGATGACGTGCGGACCATCGACTGGAACGTCACCGCCCGCACCGGCGATCCGCATGTGAAGCTCTTCACCGAAGAGCGCGAGCTAACGATCCTGCTGATGATCGATGTCAGCGCGTCCTCTGACTTCGGCTCGGTGGTCGATTCCAAGCGCGAACTCGCCGCCGAAGCCGCGGGAGTGCTCGCCGCCTCGGCGATTAGAAACCGGGACAAGGTCGGACTGATTCTCTTCAGCGACTCGGTTGAACTCTACATCCCGCCGGGAAAAGGCCGGATGCACATCATGCGACTGATCCGCGAAACCTTGTTTTTCCAACCCGAGCAGCGCGGCACGGACATCGCGAAAGCCTTGGACTTCGCCAACCAGGTCATCCACCGGAAATCCGTCATTTTCCTCGTCTCGGATTTCTGCCTCGGCGCGCCGCTCGAGGAGCGGCTCAACTTGCTGCGCAACAAGCTGCAAGTCACTAACCGCCGCCACGACGTCATCGCCGTTTCCGTCACCGATCCTCGCGAGGAATCGCTGCCGGACGTCGGCCGGATCTGCATCGAGGACGCGGAAAGCGGACAGGTCGTCGAGATCGACACCGGCAGTGCGAAAGTCCGCGAGGCGTTTGAAAGACAATCCCGCCAGCGCCGCGAGCTCACCGCCGTGCGCATCCGCTCGCTCGGCGTGGACTTGCTGCAATTCCGCAACGGCGAGAACTGGATGCCCGCGCTGATGGGCTTCTTCCAAAGCCGCCGCCAACGTTCCGGCTGATCATGTCCCGTTTTCTTCCCATGCTTCATCGTGCGTTCCTCGGTCTCTTGGTCGCGGCGCTCACCCGCGATCTATCCGCCCAAGCCCCCGCCGCGGCGGAAGACATCCGCGGCCCGAAGGCGCTGGTGGAAATCCCAGTGCCGGAAATGCCGCCGGTCCTGCTCTGGTCCAGCATCGGCGGCGGCGTGTTGTTACTCGCTCTCGCCGCGTATTTGTGGAAAAGACGCGGCCGCCAACAACGGCTCAAGAGTCCGCGGGAAATCGCGCTCGCTTCACTGGCCGCACTTGAGACAAGCCGCGAAACCATCCCTGCGGAAGCGTTTGCTAACCATGCCGCGCAGACGATCCGGCAATACATCTCCGAGCGATTCGGTCTCGCCGCGCCGCGCCGCACGACCGAGGAATTCCTGCGCGATCTGGCGAAGCAGGAGAGCTCCCCGCTCGTCGGCGAGAGCGATGACTTGCGGGCGTTTTTGAAATCCTGCGACCTCGCGAAATTCGCCGGGTCACACCTCGATTCCGCCCAGCGCGACGAATTGATAGATTCCGCGCGCGGCTTCATCCACTCCACCTCCAAAGCCGTCACGCCATGATCGAGAGTTTCCAATTCGTTCATCCGGAGTTTCTGCTACTCCTGCTGCTTTTGCCGGTGCTCGCCATCTGGAAGGGCCGCTGGGGCCGGCCCGTCGCCGTGCGGATGCCGTCCACGGACGACGCCATCAGCGTCGGCGCCAAGCCTCGCACGAAGGCCGGTGGCCTGCTCGCGTTCCTCGGGCTTCTATCATTCGCGCTGTTGATCATCGCGTTCGCCCGGCCGCGCCATGGCAAAGGCTCCACCGACATCGAGGCCAGCGGAATCGACATCATGCTCACGCTCGACGTCTCCGGCTCGATGGAGGCGCTCGATTTCCAGCTCGAAGGCAAGCCGGTCAACCGCCTTGAAGTGGTGAAAAACGTCGTCGGCAAATTCGTCGGCCAGCGGCCCAACGACAAGCTCGGGATGGTCGCCTTCGCCGGGCGTCCCTATCTGGTGAGTCCGCTCACGCTTGACCATGATTTCCTGTCCAAGCGCCTAGCAGATGTTAAGATGGGCCAAGTCGAGGACGGCACCGCGATCGGTTCCGCCATCGCCTCCTCCGTCGATCATTTGCGCGGCTCGACCGCGAAATCACGGATCATCATCATGCTAACCGACGGCGTGAACAACGCCGGCTCGGTGAATCCGCTCACCGCCGCCGAAGCCGCGAAAGCGCTGGGGATCAAGATTTACACCATCGGCGCGGGCATCCGCGGGGAAGCTCCGGTGCCGGTGCAGGACGCCTTCGGCCGGACGCGTTTGCAAACGATGAAGGTCGAGATCGACGAGGAAATGCTGCGCGAGGTCGCCACCGCCACTGGCGGTCAATCGTTCCGCGCGACCGATACCGGCTCGCTGGAGAAAATCTACGACTCGATCAACCAGCTCGAGAAAACCAGCCGCAAGCTCAAGAAATACCAGCAGTATGACGAGCTCTACCTCTATTTCCTCGTTCCCGGACTCGGCTTCCTTCTGTTGGAGCTGGTCCTGAGCCAAACCCGTTTCCGCCGCCTGCCATGATCGTGGACGACACCTCGCTACATTTCGCCCAGCCATTCTGGATCATCGCCGGCCTCGTCGCTTGCGCGGGCGTGGTCGGCTTGTTCATCCGCTTCGACCGCCGTCGGGAAGCAGACCTAACCAAGCTGATTCACCCGCGCTTCCGCCAGCGCCTGACCGAGGGCTTTTCACCGGGCTTGCGGAATCTCAAGCGCGGTCTGTGGTTGCTCGCGGTATTGCTGGTTTTCACCGCCGTCGCCCGCCCGCAAAAGGGCTACGAGTGGCGCGAGGTGAAGCGCAAGGGCATCGATATCCTCTTCGCCGTGGACACCTCGCGCAGCATGCTGGCGGACGATCTAACTCCGAACCGTCTCGAGCGTGCGCGACTCGGGATCATCGACTTCGTATCCCGTTTGGAAGGCGACCGCGTCGGCCTGATCCCGTTCGCCGGAAGCGCGTTCGCGCTGTGTCCGCTCACGCTCGATTACGAAGCATTCCGCGAATCCCTCAACGCGCTTGATACCGATCTCATCCCGCGCCAAGGCACCGACCTTGCCAGCGCGATCAAGGAAGCCGAGCGGCTCTTCAAGGAAAACGGCAACAACCACCGCGTGCTCGTCCTGCTAACCGATGGCGAGGATCTTCAGGGCGACGTCATCGACGCCGCGAAGGCCGCCGCCAAAAACGGGATGGCGATTTACACCATCGGCGTCGGCAGTCCCGAGGGCTCGACCATCCCGCTGGTCATGCGTAACGGCCGCAAGGATTTCGTGCGCGACGAGACCGGCAGAGTCGTGCGGACGACGCTGGATGAGACGACGTTGCAAAAAATCGCAACGGAAACCAACGCGCTATACGTCCCGCTCGGTCGCGGAGCGGAGGGACTCGACACGATCTACCAGGAAAAACTCCGGCTCGTACCGAAGAGCGAGCGGGACCAGAGGATGGAGCGGATTCCGCTGGAGCGCTTCGAGTGGCCGCTGGGCGCCGCGATCCTCCTGCTCCTGCTGGAGTTTTTCATCACCGACCGCCGCCGCGCGAAAAAAGCCCGCCCCCTGCCCTCGGCGGCGCGGCGGCACAAGATCGTCCCGCAAGCGACGGCGCTCATCGGGTTCGCATTCGCTCTATCCGGTGCTTCGGAGACGGTGTCCGCCGCACAAGATCCACGTCGGATCTACAACGAAGGGACGGAAGCCTACACCAGTGGCGACTTCGCGAAAGCCTCCGAATCCCTGCGCGCTTCCTTGCGGACCCAGGATCTGGCGCTTCAGCAGCGCTCGTATTACAACCTCGGAAACACCCTCTATCGAACCGGCCAGGGAACGCTCGAAAAGGATCCCGAGGCGACGATCAAGGCCTGGGAGGAATCCATCAAGGCCTATCAAGACGCTCTTTCCCTCAATGCCTCGGACGAAGACGCTGACTACAACAAGGCGCTCGTTGAGAAGAAACTCGAAGAGCTGAAAAAGCAGCAGAAGCAGGACGACAAGAAGGACGACAAAGACAAGAAAGACGACCAGGAGAAGAAAGACGATAAAGATCAGAAGGATGGAAATGATCCTAAAGACAGCAAGGATTCCAAAGATCAAAAGGACCCGAAAGACGGCGAGAAGGCTGAGGATGGCAAGGACCCCAAGGAAGGCGAGAAGCCCGGAGAGCAGAAGGACGATGGAAAGAATTCCAAGGACGGTGAGAAGCCCGAAGATGCGAAGGATTCCAAAGACGGAAAGAAACCCGGCGATGAAAAGTCCCAGGATGGAAAGGACGCCAAAGAAGGGGATGGGAAGTCCGGCGAAAAACAACAAGGCGAGATGAGCAACGAGCGCGCCGAAAAGCAGGAAATGACCGCCGAGGAAGCCAAGCAATTGCTGGAAGCCCTGCGCCAGGACGAGCGCACGGTGATTCCCATTCCCCAACCGCAGCGCGGCCGTTTCGCCACTCCTGACAACTCGACCAAAGGCAAGACATGGTAAGAAGCATTCTGTTAAACCTAGCGGCCGCCCTGCTGCTCGCGGCTTCCGCCATCGCCGCGGAAGTGGAGGCGACGCTCGACCGCGATTCCGTCCCGGCTGGAAATGGAGCCGTCCTGACGCTTCGCATTTCCGGTGGCAATGCCGGCCAGCCCGAATTTCCCGCGGTGGAGAACCTCATCGTGGAGTCGCGCGGAAGAAGCCAGCAAATCCAAATCATCAACGGAGTAACCACCGCCTCCGTGACCTACACCTTTGTCGTGGGTTCTCAAACGCCGGGCGACTATCAGGTTCCGGCCATCGACGTGATGGTGGGCGGGCAAAAATTTTCCACCCAGCCGCTCAAGCTCAAGGTCCTGGATTCCGCCGCGGCGCAACCACCCGCGGGCATCCCGCAGAACCCGGCCGGGGAAGAGGCGGCCGACACTGGCGAGAAGCGATTCGGTTTCCTAACGGTCGAGCTGGCCGCCAACGAGCGGAAGCACGCGTATGTCGGCGAGATCGCGCCGGTCCGCATCCGGGCCTGGCTGCCCGCGGATTCGCGGGCGAATCTGCGCAGCGGCATCCAGCCGGAGAGCAAGGCGTTCACGCTTCACAACGTCAGCGGCCAGCCGCAGCAGACGCAGGAGATGAGGGACGGGAAACGTTACCTCGTCGTCACCTGGTTCGGCGGGATTTCCGCCACCAAGGCGGGGAAATTCCCGGCGTCGCTGTCGGTGGACGCGACCGTGGCCGTGCGCGACACCGCCGCGCTCAAGCAGCCGCGCAGGCGGACAGGCGGACCTTTCGACGATCTTTTCGACCAGATGAACACGCCGATGATCCAGAAGGACGTGACGCTCAAGTCGGACGATCAGGAAATCGAAGTGCGGCCGCTGCCAACGGAAGGTCGCCCTAGCGATTTCACGGGAGCGGTCGGTGACTTCAAGTTCGACAGCGTGGAAACACCTAACGAGTGGAAAACCGGCGAACCGCAACAAGTCACCGCGCGGCTCAGCGGCGGCGGCAACTTCGCGCTGTTGAATGCTCCCGCGCTGACGCCCGCGGCTGACTGGAAAACGTATTCCGGCAAGGACGAGTTCCGGGCCGCGGATGAAGCCGCGTTCACGGGCCACAAGACTTTCCAGTTCAGCGCCGTGCCACGGAAGGGCGGCGCGCGGGAGGCGGCGCTGACTTTCAGTTATTTTGATCCGGCCGCAGGCACCTACAAAACGCTGACCAGTCCGGTAAAGAAGATCCAAGTCACCGGCGAGGACATCGTCGAGCTGGAACCGGTGGAAACTCCCGTCGCGAAGGAGCCGGAGAAAAAGACGCGGAATCTCGCGGCCCAGCACCCACAGATGTCGGCGCGGGGCTCGCTGGAACCGCTGGTTTCGCGGCCGCTCTTCGGCACGCTGCTCGTTCTATCCGCAGGGCTTTGTTTGCTAGGTCGAGTCCTCGGCTGGCTCCGCGTCCGCCGGGATGATCCGAAGCGCCGGGCCGCAGCGGCGACCGAAAAAGCGACCCGCGAAGCGCTGGCCGCCGCCGGGAAATGCGCCGCTGACGGCGATGTTCCGGGGTTTTTCGCCGCCGCGCGGCTTGCCATCCAACAGCGTCTCGGGACGATGTGGAACCAACCACCGCAGGCGATCACTCTGGCGGAAGTCACCGCCCGCATTCCCGGCGACTCACCTGTCACCCGCTTCTTCCTGGAAGCGGACCGCCACGAATACAACCGCCACGCCACGGGCGGGATTTCGCCGCAATGGCGTTCCCTGCTCGATGAAGCGATGACCTCACTCACCCCTCCCGCCCGCTGACATGAACCGGAATTTCCTCCTCGGCCTGCTCTGCCTGTTATTCGGAACGGCGGCATTGTCTAACGATTTTAACCGGGCGAACGGGCAGTTCAAAGCCAATGACTTCGCCGGAGCCGCCACCAGCTACGAGGAAGCCCTCGCCGCCGAAGGGCCGCGGGCGGCGGTTTTCTACAATCTCGGAAACAGCTATCAGCAACTCAAGCAATACGGTCCGGCCATCCTCGCCTACGAGCGCGCCCGCCTGCTCACGCCGCGCGATCCGGACCTGTTGGAGAATCTCGCGCTCGCCCGCAAGGCCGCCGCACTCGCCGAGGAGCCCGCCGCGCACCTGCGGCTCGATGTCGTGCTCAATTTCCTCAGCCGCAACGAATGGTCGTGGCTCGTCGCCGGTGGCGCGTTGTTCCTCGGCGTTCTAGCAGCGGTCTGCGGGGCGGTGAAACTGCCGCGGCAATGGGTGGCGGGACCTGCCTGCCTCGCGGGAATTTTCTTCATTGCCGGAGCCACCGCGCTCTATCTGCGGCGAGGGGAAACGAGCCGGGGCGTGGTTCTCTCCGGTGACGCCGAGGTCCGCTTGTCTCCGTTTGAAAGCGCCGAATCGCTCGGTTCTCCCGGTGCCGGCCGGATCGTCCGGCTCGGAGTGAAAAGCGGGGATTTCCAACACATCGAAGTCTCGGGCGGGAGTCTCAGTGGCTGGATGGCGGGAAAGGATGTTGCTGCCATCGCGCCGGAGGCTTTGCGGTAGCCAGGTCGATTTCGGACTGCTCCGACATGTCGGAGCTTTCCCGCAGTCCAAAGAAAAAAGCCGCTCCGGGTTTCCGGAGCGGCTTTGGATTGATAGAGCGACGGTCACAGACCGCCGCTACAGATTACTTCTTCTTGGCGGCGCGCTTCTCCTCGATGGCTGCCTGAGCAGCGGCGAGGCGGGCGACCGGCACGCGGTAAGGCGAGCAGGAGACGTAGGCGAGGCCGAGCTTGTGGCAATAGACCACGGAATCCGGGTCGCCGCCGTGCTCGCCGCAGATGCCGAGCTTGATGTCCGGACGGGTCTTGCGGCCCTTGGCGACGGCGATTTCCATCAACTGGCCGACACCGGTGGTGTCGAGCGTGGCGAACGGATTCTTCGCGAAGACGTCGTTCTCGACGTATGGCAGGAGGAACGCGCCCATGTCGTCACGGCTGATGCCGAGCGCGGTCTGGGTGAGGTCGTTGGTGCCGAAGCTGAAGAACTCGGCGCCTTCCGCGATCTGGTCGGCGGTGAGGGCACCGCGCGGGACTTCGATCATGGTGCCGACTTGGTATTCGAACTTCACCTTCTTCTCGGCCATCACCTGCTTGGCGACGTTGTGAACGATTTCCGCCTGGAGATCGAACTCACGCTTGAAGCCGACGAGCGGGATCATGACCTCGGGCTTCACCTTGATCTTCTTCTTCGCCACGTCAGCGGCGGCCTCGAAGATGGCGCGGGCCTGCATCTCGGTGATTTCCGGATAGGCGACGCCGAGGCGGCAACCGCGGTGGCCGAGCATCGGGTTGAACTCGTGGAGTTCGGCGACGCGCTGGATGATGGTTTCCACCTTCACGCCGAGCTTTTTGGCAAGGTCGAGTTGTTGCTCCTTGGTGTGGGGAAGGAACTCGTGGAGTGGAGGATCCAACAGACGGATCGTCGCCGGGAAGCCCTTGAGGGTGGTGAAGATGCCGGTGAAATCCTCGCGCTGATAGGGAAGGAGTTTCGAGAGGGCCGCCTTGCGCGCTTCAAGCGTGGTGGCGAGAATCATCTCGCGCATCGCGTCGATGCGGTCGCCTTCGAAGAACATGTGCTCGGTGCGGGTCAGGCCGATGCCTGTGGCACCGAAGGCCATGGCGATGCGGGTCTGCTCCGGTGTGTCGGCGTTGGTGCGGACGGCCATGCGGGTGGCTTGCTCACACCACTTCATGAGCTGGAGGAAGCTCTTGTATTTCTCCGTTTTCATGGCGGCCTTGTCGCCGCTAACGATGCCGGAGATGATTTCCGATGGAGCTGTTTTCAGCTCGCCGCCATAGACGGTGCCGCTGGTGCCATCGATGCTCATGTAGTCGCCTTCCTTGAAGGTCTTGCCGGATGCGGTGACGGTCAATTTCTCATAATTGATGTCAACGCCGGCAGCACCGCAGACGCAAACCTTGCCCATTTGGCGGGCGACGAGTGCGGCGTGCGAGGAGACGCCACCTTTGGAAGTTAGAATGCCTTCCGCGGCGATCATGCCGCGGAGGTCTTCCGGGCTGGTCTCGGTGCGGACGAGAAGAACCCGCTCACCACGAGCTTCTGCCAGAACCGCGCGGTCTGCATTGAGATAGACCTTGCCGGAAGCGGCGCCCGGACCGGCGGGAAGGCCGGTGGCGATGACCTTGGCCTTCGCGGCTTCGGCGATGTCGAAGATCGGCGCGAGGAGTTGGTCGAGCTGGTCGGCGGGGTTGCGGAGCACCGCGGTTTCCCAGTCGATGAGTTTTTCCTTCACCATGTCCATCGAGAACTTGAGGGCGGCGGCGGCGGTGCGCTTGCCGTTGCGGGTTTGCAGCATGAACAGCTTGCCTTCCTGCACGGTGAACTCGACGTCCTGCACGTCCTTGAAATGCTTCTCAAGGATGGAGCGGACTTTCATGAGCTCGGCAAACGGCTTGGGCATCGCGGCCTTGAGCTTGCTAACCGGCTCGGGGGTGCGGACGCCGGCGACGACGTCTTCGCCCTGCGCGTTCATGAGGAACTCGCCGTAGAATTCGTTGACTCCGTTAGCCGGGTTGCGGGTGAAGGCCACGCCGGAACCGGAGGTTTCGCCGGTGTTGCCATAGACCATCGCCTGCACGTTGACGGCGGTGCCCCATGCGGCTGGGATGTTATACTTGCGGCGATAGACGATCGCGCGGTCGTTCATCCACGAACCGAAGACAGCGCCGGCGGCACCGCGGAGCTGGTCCCATGGATCGCTCGGGAAGCTGTGGCCGGTGCGCTTTTTGACGAGGGCTTTGAAGCGCTTGACGAGCTCCTTTTGGTCGTCCGCAGTGAGGTCGGAGTCGATGATGTCCTTGCCGTATTTGTGGTGTTTGAAATTTTCGATTTCGACTTCGAAAGGCTCGTGGTCTTCGCCTTCGGCCTTTTGCACGCCGAGCACGACGTCGCCATACATCTGGACGAAGCGGCGATAGCAATCCCAGGCGAAGCGCTCGTTCTTGGTGACGGCGGCGAGGGATTTGACGGTCTCGTCGTTGAGGCCGAGGTTGAGGACGGTGTCCATCATGCCGGGCATGGAATCACGCGCGCCGGAGCGGACGGCGACGAGCAGCGGCATGCCGGAGGTGCCGCCGAACTTGCAGCCCATGATTTTCTCCATGTTCTTCACGCCGGCTTCCATTTCCGCCTGGAGGGAAATCGGATAGGTGCGCTTGTTATCGTAGAAGTAGGTGCAGACCTCGGTGGAGATCGTGAAGCCCGGAGGCACTGGCAGACCGATGCGGGTCATTTCGGCGAGGTTGGCGCCCTTGCCGCCGAGAAGGGGCTTCATGGTGCCGTTGCCGTCAGCCTTGCCAGCTCCCCAGTTATAAACGTATTTGACCTTCTTGGTGGAGACTGCCTTCTTCGCTGCGGTTTTTTTGACCGCGGACTTGGCGGCTTTCGGAGCGCTTTTCTTGGCTGCTGGTTGAGCGGCCTTCTTTTTAGTTGCCATCGTTGTGGTGATATCGAGTTAGGAGCGTTGACGACTGGAAGCTTCGGGAATTGATACACCCGGTCCAGCGCAAGGCGCGGGAGACTATGCAGCCGGCCTAGCGGTGTCAACGTAGCAGTTGTGGGAAAAAACGCTTCAGGAAGGCGGAGAAACGCCATCCTTAAATCCGTTTCTGACGGCTCAGCGGAGCCCTCGCAGCAACAACTCGGCGTTGGTCTTGGTGGCTTTCAAATTTGAAAGCAAAGTCTCGATGGCATCTCCGATAGGAAGCCCGGCGAGCTGCTTGCGGATGTCCACGACTTTGAGAAACTCGTCGGGATGATAGAGCCGGTCGTCGTTGCGGGTGCCGGACTGGGGGATGTGGATGGCGGGATAAACGCGGCGCTCGGCGAGTTCGCGGTCGAGGCGGACCTCCATGTTGCCGGTGCCTTTGAACTCCTCGAAAACCACATCGTCCAGGCGACTCTCGGTTTCCACGAGGGCGGTGGCGAGGATGGTCAGCGAGCCGCCTTCCTCGACATTCCGCGCCGTGCCGAAAAACTTGCGGGACTTCTGCAACGCCACCGGACTGACGCCGCCGGATCCGATCGGGCCGCCTTGCATCGCGGAGTTGTGACCGCGGGCGAGGCGGGTGAGGCTGTCCAACAGAAGGATGACGTCCTTGCCTTGCTCGACGAGCCGCTTGGCGCGCTCGATGACCAAATCCGCGACCTGCGCGTGGCGGCGCGGGGATTCATCAAAGGTCGAGGCGAACACCTGCGAGCCGACGGTTTCCTCGAAATCGGTGACTTCTTCCGGGCGCTCGTCTAGGAGGAGGATGATCAGCTCGGCATCCGGGTGGTTCAGGCGGATCGAGCGGGCGATCTGCTTGAGCAGGATGGTCTTTCCGCCGCGTGGCGGCGCGACGATGATCCCGCGCTGGCCTTTGCCGAGGGGTGCGATGAGATCGATGGCGCGCACGCCGAGAAAATCAATCCCCTCCCCTTCCAAATGGATTCGTTGATCCGGGAACAGCGGCGTGAGGCGGTCGAACTCCTTCGGCGGCTGGTAGTCGGCGACGGGCGTGCCCTCGATTTCCAGCACTTCAAAACCAGACAGGTATTTGCCACGCTCGCGGGGCGCGCGGACCCGGACTTTGACCCGCTGCCCGACACGGAGGCCGTGATCGCGGAGCAGGTTTGTGCTGAGATGAATGTCATCCGGACCGGGGCGGAAGCTGCGTTGAGGATCTCTCAGCATCGCGAAGTTGTCCTTCCCCAGCTCGAGGATGCCCTCGCAAACCAAGCCGGTGCCTTCAAACCCGTAAAAGCAGAGGAGTTCATAAACCAACTGGCTTTTCGGGATGCCGCCCTGGATTCGGGCAGGCACCGCCTCCGCCATCGCTTGCAGCTCGGCGAGTGACTTGAGGCGGAATTGATTGATCTCAATGGAAACCGGCACCGAGGGAAGGGTGGCGGCGGCTGTCGCGGATTGGGATTCCGGGGCTTGGGAGTCGTTGGGAAGAGTCATGAGAAAGGCTTGGGCGAAACGGCGGACTTGAGAGCGGAGCACGGCGGGAGGACCTTCGTTCCAAAAAACCACATCCGCGCGGGATATTTTTTCCTGAACCGGAAGTTGGGCGGCGAGGATCGACTCGATCAGAAGATCATCGAACCCACTGCGCGCCTTGAGCCGCTGAATCTGAGTGGAACGGGAAGAAGCGACAACGAGCACCTGGGTCTGGCCGAAATCGAATCCCTTCTCAAAGAAGAGCGGAACGTCTGCGACGAATAATTCCGCCCCCCGTTTACCAGCCTGTTCGAGGGAATCAAGACATTCCTGCCGCACCCGCGGATGGAGGATCGCCTCCAGCCGGAGCCGGGCGGCGTCATCCGCGAAAACCCGGCCGCGCAGGAAGTGCCGATCGATTCGCCCCCGCTCATCGAGTGCCTCGCGGCCAAAGGATGCGGAAACCACAGTGGCCACCTCCGCATCCGACTCCAGCAAGCGGTGGACCGCCTCGTCACAATCGAAGATCGCCGCCGCCGGCAGCCACTCGCGAAGCAAGCGGCAAACCGTGGATTTGCCGGATGCGATCCCGCCGGTCAGTGCCATCACACGCATGCGCATCATGGCACCCTCGGCGGTTATTGAATATCCGATCTAATACGGAAGAAGATCCGTGTCGGCGGGCTAACGAGCGTCGATACCCAGGTCGCCCTGATTTCTGCGGAAGTCTCGGTAACTGTCCAATCGTTCTCGTCGATCGGCAGCCATTCCCGGTTATCCGAACTCGTTTCGATCTGGTAGCTCATCGGGTCGATCGCCTCAACGTCGGCTTTGTAGTAAACAAATCCGGGAACAACTTGCGGCGACTCCACGACGGAGGTCGGTTGAGGCTCCTCCACTGCAGATGTCTGCAGCTGGGCGGGTTGAGGCTCCTCCAGTGAAAACGTCTGCAGCTGGGCTTGCACCTGAGGTTGCTGCGGGGCTGGGACCCACTCCATGAGAGCCAGACCCAAGAGTTGCACCGGATTTGTCGCGAAGCTGGAAGTGACACTGTAACTCGTCCCAACCGTATTCGTGGCGTAGGCTCGGAAGTAGTAGCTCGTGGCAGATGACAATCCGGTCACGCCAACGGTGAACGCACCCGTAGTTCCAGTAGCCGTCTTTTTGGTTACGCCTGGCCCACCAAGCACTGGAGCAACGCTTGGATCAAGGGTGTAAACAACCCCTCTTTCACTGACGGTCGTATCACTGGCGACGGTGCCGCCAAGCGTGGCAGTGGTCGCGGTGATGCCCGAGATAGTCGGCAAGGTGATCGTAGCTAGAGCTGCCGCCGTGGTGAAGGAGCCTGCCGGAGTGTATGATGTGCGACCATTCATCGCATACGCCTTGAAAGAATAAATCTTACCTGGCAAAAGACCGGCTACATTGACTGTAAATACTCCGGTCCCTGCAGTCGAGGCAACAACCGAACTCACACCGGTGCCTCCTATGGCAGGATTGGCGTTGGTAGCGGTCAGGGAGAATACCACTCCGCGTTGGACGACTGCCGATCCACCGTCAGACGTGACATTTCCACCAAGCGTGGCGGACGACGCGGCGATGTTCGCAGACGTCGGAGAAACGACGGTCGGCGCGGTGGCGGTGGTGAATGTCCCGACCCCTGTGTAGCCCGTGCCGACCGCGTTGATCGAATAGGCTTTGAAGGTGTAGGCGCTACCCGCCTGAAGTCCCGTTACCGTGGCTGAAAACACTCCCATGACCGTGCCGGGAACCACTTGCTTGGTCACACCAGCCCCGCCGATTTGAGGATTACTATTAGTAGCGGTAAGCGAATATACCACACCTCTCTCGGTGATGGACAAGTTACCATCACTGGCCAGGTTTCCGCTTAGGACCGCTGAATTGACCGTAATGGACGCAACCATCGGAGAAGTGATCGTCGGCGAGGTGGCGGTGGTGAATGTCCCGATACTTGAAGTGTGACTCGTGCCGACGCTGTTGGTGGCATAAGCCCTGAACGAGTAAGTGGTGTTCCCCAGGAGACCGGTGGCATTGACGGTGAACACACCGGTCGTCCCCGTGCCAGCTACTTTGGTCACTCCGCCACCTCCAATGAACGGGTCGCCATTCACACCGGTGACCGAGTAAACCACGCCTCTTTCAGTGATAACAGATCCTCCGTCAGCGGTTACGTTCCCACCCAAAGCGGCCGATGTGCCCGTGATGGTGCTGCTGGTCGGCGCGGTCACCGCAGGAAGCGTCAAGGGAGCTTGCGAGAGAGTGGTGAAGGTCGAAGCCGGCGAGCTATAAAACGTTCCAAACGGGGTAATCACATAGGGACTGTATGCGTATTTCGTATTGGAGCCGAGTCCCGACACGGAAACCGTGAACGTACCAAGGGCGAGCGTGGCATTCTTCACCCGGATCACACCCGGACCATCGATCGCGGGGGACGGATTGGCGTCAAACATGGAATAGACCACACCTCGCTCGAGGAGATCCGTCGTGGCCGCGCCTGAAATAGCCCCCCCCAGAACAGCCGAATTGAATGTGATGGTAGTGGCGGTGGGATTTGAGACCGTTACCTGCCGGGTCGTGAAAGCATAAGGCGCACTATAAGCGGTGCCCACAGCATTGATTGCGTAGGCTTTGAAAATGTACCTCGTGTTGAAAACAAGCCCCGAAACATTGGCTGACATCACACCGGTAGTTCCCGAGACGATCACTCTTGCCACACCCGGGCCGCCGACAAGGGGATCACCGTTGACCGATTCCTGGCAGTAAATAAA
>CAMCCX010000058.1 GCA_945873305.1 Akkermansia muciniphila | reverse complement strand
GGACACGGCCGCATCGTGGTGTTCCTGGGTGAGCGAAGAGAGAATCATCCGCTGAGCACGGCCCTTGTTCTCCATCTCCACCTGTTTCAGGGCAGCGAAGCTCTGCGCCTCGGCCTCCTCTTTGAACTGCCGGCGCTGCCATTTGTCGTTCTCCTTCCAGCCTTGAACGAGATAGGTCACCCAGACGCTATTGCCCTTGTGCCGGGTGACTGGCCGGATAGTGAGCTTGACCGCAGCCGCTTTTGGTGCGGTGATTCGCGTGCGCTTCGGCTTCTTGCTCATAGGTGCAATTCACCGCATTTCGGGTGTAGTTGCAAGCATCTATTGCACGGTCCGCCGCGCGGCAATCAGCTAGATATTGTATTCACTAGGCCGTCGCACAGGTTCGAGTCCTGTTCCCGGCACTTTTTGCTGTAGGGCTGGCGGCCCAATGGATCCCATTGGGAACTGCGCGGAAATCCCCCTTTGTCGCATTGGCATTGCTGGCTTAGAGCAAGAGGGATGCTTCCAGACCGAGCGCCTCGGCGGTTTTCCTGACGTGGCCGGTGTTGAACTTGCGCTCGCCGCGGAGAAGCCGGGAAGCGGTCGAGCGGTCGATGCCGATGAGCTTGCCCCACTCGGTGGCGGTCATGCCGATGTTTTCGAGGTGGGCGGCGAGGAATTCATGGGGCGGTAGGGATGCGGATACCGGATGGTTCGCGGACTCATAGGCTCCGGCAAGCTCGGCGAGGGTTTCGAGGTAGTCGGCTTGATCGGCGTTGAGCGGATGGCCAGCCATGAGGTCGATGATTTCGGTCACGGCTTCGAGTCCGATGTCATCATGCAGCGTCCGCGGCAGGCGCAGGCGGCAGAGGGCTTCGTAGGTTTTCGGCAGTTGGCCGAAGCTGGGCAGGATTGGCTTGGTGGCGTTCATCGGCTTAAAGGTCGTTTTTCCAGCGGTCCTTGCTGTAATCGGCGTGGGTGAGGATTTTCAGAATGAAGATGCTGCGGGTGTTGTAGTGGATGGCGGTGATCAAGCGGTGGTGGTTGCCGGCGATGTTGAAGATGGTGACAGTCTTGGAGCTGCCGACGGTGGCGAGGTCCGCATGGGGGAAGACTTTACGAACGACGGCGATGGATTGCCACTGAGCGGCGGAGGCGACGGAGATCCATGCGTTAAGGTTGGCGGCGGCGTTCGGGTGCTGTTTGGCATAGTCGAGGATGCGGCGCTTGGTGATGATTCTCATTCGGAAAGCTGTTGTCAAATTAGCAACATGGATAGGACCCGTCAAGGTGCGAGTTCATGCGATCAGACGGCGACGAGGTGAGGATTCGGACTGGCTTCCTTCTCCGATGCCAGCACGGCGCGGCGGTGCTTCGGAGCGGGTACGATGCGGAGGAATCGCCCACCGGCCAGACTGCGGAGGCCTGTCGCAGGCACCCACAAATGTCTTGGCCGCGGCGGGCGGCGATGTATGGTGGATCCTGCGATTCCGCCCCCTTTCCCCCTGAATGCACACTCCCGCTAACGGCCTCAATCCGGGCCATGACGCGCACCACGATGACCTCCAAGCAGGACATAATCGCCGAGCTGGGCGACCGCCAGATCCTCGCTCCCGACACCATCGCGAGATCCCTCGTCGCCAACGACCAGGTGAAATATTACTTCGCCCTGCTCCAGTCCGCGCGCGCGCACGCCGACCACCCCGGCCTGCCGCCGGTCGATCTCAAGGCAGAGCGGCTCGCCTGCCAGCTCGGCGACGATTGGCTCGACGAGGCGGTCGCCGGAAGCCGCAAGAACCGCGCCGGAGCCTATCTGATTCCGGGCGGTGCGGAAATCCTGCGGCGCGTCCGCAGCGGCATCGACGCGATGCTCGAATGCCTGCCGGACCCCGACCGCGATTCCTTCCGGGCCCGCTTGAAGGAGCTTGAATTCCCCCCGCTGGAAGACGGCCCGATTCCCGGCGCCTTGATCCAGGCGATGACATCGGGAAACCGCAAAGCCGGCGACAGCCTCCACCTCGTGGTGATGGACGCGCACCGCGCCATCAACCGCTTGCAGGCCGAAACCGCGGTCGAGACGTTGGCCGGAGCGCACGTCCACCACCTTTCGGCGAAAGGGCGGAGGCGCGTCGAGGCCTTCATGCAAGGCCTCAACCGCACCGCGCCGCTCAAGTTCGACCATCCGGGGCTCGGCACCACCGCGACCGAACACGAAGGCCGGCTTCTGATCCAAAACGACATCGGCACGACCGACGCGCACGTCCTTGTCGTGCGCGTCGATGGCCTTGCCGTCACGGTCAGCTACACCGACATCCACGGCTCCCGCCTGGTGTTTTTCAAGAGCCTGTTGGAAAACTTCGGCATGACTTGGAGCGCCATTGAGGAGCGCGAAAGCAGCCGCTTCGAATCCGGGCAATACATGCTGGCCAGCGGCCGCCTGGTGGCGGCGAGGGAGGCGGATCTCCGGGCGTTCCTGTGCCACCTCGGCTCGCGGATCGTGTTTCTAATCGACTGGAATCGGATGCGGAAACGACTCCTGACATTCATCGGCAAGCAACAAGCCGTGGACGTGCTCAAGTGGGCGGCGGACAACGATTACGGCCACCGGGCGCTGCTGGAAATCGGCGGCGCGCGCGTGCTCGCGGAAGCGGTGGAATACGCCGCGGGTCCGCAGTTGCGTTACGGCCAGCGGCTCGACGAGTTGATAGGCGCGGAACGCGCCGCGGGATTTCTGAGAGAGGCGCTCCGGCTCGCGTCGCTCGGGCTGCGCCAGCGACGCTCCCGCCGCAACGTCACCGACGAGATCAAGGCGTGCCTGCGCGGCTCCTTCGAGCATGAGAGGCTGCAAATTTTCGACCTCGCGGCCTCGCACGCGGCGGTCGGCTACGATCTGGCGGCCGCCTTGATCGAAGCGCTCGCGCGACTTGCCAGGGACGCTGGCGACGCCCGGATTCCGAAATTCGCCGCCCGCGCCGCGGCGTGGGAGAAAAGCGCGGACCAGATGCTCAATGAAGCCCGCGACGACATCCGGCGGTTCGCGCGGCCGCGCTCCCTTCAGGAGTTTTTCGAATTCTCCGACGACGCGATCGATGATCTGGAGGAAGCCGCGGAACTCCTGGATCTGACCCGCCTCACCAAGCCGTCGCCGGCAGCGATTCAAAAGCTCGGCGAGCTGGCCGGGCTGCCTTTGTTGTCCGCACGGGAGTTGGTGAAATGCATCGAATGCGCGGCGTCCGTCACGCGCCCGGACAAGCGCGACGACCTCGACGAATTCATGGCCGCGCTTGAGCAACTGACGAATTTCGAGCACCAGGCGGACGACGCCTTGCGGAGTTTCCGGCGCTGGCTGGTTTTGGAAAACACCGGACAGCGGCAAACCATGGTTCTGGCGGAATTGTCGCAGGCTCTCGAGACGGCCACCGACGCCCACACCCACGCAGGCCAGGCACTCAGGGCCTATCTGATGGAGGAGGTGCTCGCCGGATGAAAACCCTTGGAAAGCACGGCCCGCCCCAAGTCTGCCGGATTCCCTTCGATGGCGGCGCGATGGAGCTTCCGGCCAAAGAGCTGGTCGGCTCGAAGGCGCACGACCTCATGCGGATCGCACGCCGCGGCCTGCCCGTGCCGCCGGGCTTCGTCCTATCAACCCAGCTCTGCCGCGACTACCTCAAGCACGGTGCGGGGGCGCTTGACGGCATCGGCGAGGTGCTCGTCCGCGAGCTCGACCACCTCGCCGCGCTGACCGGCCGCGGCTTCGGCGATGCCAGCCGGCCGCTGCTCGTGTCGGCGCGCTCGGGCGCGGCCGTTTCCATGCCCGGCATGATGGAGACCGTGCTCAACATCGGCCTCACCGACGAGACACTCCGGGGCTTGGTCCGCATGACGGGAAATCCCCGCCTCGCCCGCGACTGCCGCCGCCGACTGGTCCGGCAATACGGCGAGGTGGTTCTCGGGATCGCCCCCGCGAGATTCGACGTTAGAACACTGGATCTGTTAAACGCCCGCGGGCTGTCAGAGGTGGACGAGCTCGACACGGATGGACTGAAGCAGCTGGCGGCGGTGTTTGAAGAGGAGTTCGAGACGCGGACCGGGATGGATTTCCCGACCGATCCGCTGGTGCAATTGAAGGCCGCCATCGAGGCGGTTCTGCGCTCCTGGTCGGGTGATCGTGCGAAGAGCTATCGCAAGCTGAACGGGATTCCCGACGACCTCGGCACCGCCACCACCGTGCAGGCGATGGTTTTCGGAAACCTGGGGCCGGACTCCGGTTCGGGCGTCGGCTTCACGCGCAATCCGGCTAACGGCGAGAACGAACTTTACGTCGATTACCTCGCCAACGCGCAGGGCGAGGACGTGGTGGCGGGGCGGCGGCGGGCCTTGCATCCCGATGAACTCGCACGGCGCGCGCCGGATGCCTGGCAAGCGTTAGCAGGGGCGCGGGACATTCTGGAGCACGAGTTCAAGGACATGCAGGACTTCGAATTCACCGTCGAGGCAGGACGCCTGGTTTTCCTGCAGTCCCGCACCGGCAAGCGCACCGGACTCGCCGCCCTGCGGATCGCGCGGGACATGGTCCGGGAGAAATTGATCCGCCCTGCCGAGGCACTCGCGCGACTCGACGGAATCCGGCTGGACGAGATCGAGGAAACGAAACTGGCCCCTGCTGCTGGCGTGACGCCCGCGGCAACGGGAACGCCCGCCGGCATCGGAGTTGCGGTCGGCGTCGTGGCCTTCGATCCGCTCAGGGTCGCGGCCCTCAAACGCGCGGGCAAGGCCGTCATCCTCGTGCGCGAAACCGCGGAGCCCGATGATATCTCCGCGCTCGCCGAGGCCGCCGCGCTGGTCACCCTCGAAGGCGCGCGCACGTCCCACGCCGCGGTCGTCGCCCGGCAGTTGGAAAAGCCGTGCATCGTCGCTTGCGGCGGATTTGCGATCAACCCCGGCGGGCAGCACGGCACGCTCGGCGGCGAGGCGATCGCGGAAGGCGACGCGATCTCGCTGGATGGATCGACCGGCGAGATTTTCCGCGGCGAAATCGAAGTCGCGAGAAATCGCCCGCTTGAATTGCTCGCTGAAATTCAGCGCTGGACGAGAAAGCGAATCCCGCCGAAAACCCGTCCAGCAAGCATTCCATGAGCCTTCCCATTCTCTACATCAAACCCGGCTGCCCTTGGTGCGACGAAGCCGTCTATCATCTCAACCGCAAAAAAGTCGCCTTCAAAACGGTCGTCGTCTCCGGCAACCGCGAGGCGATGCAGGAAATGGTCGAACTCTCCGGCCAGTCCAAAGCCCCCACCCTGGACTGGCACGGCGACGTCCTCGCCGACTTCGGCCTCGACGAGCTCATCCCGTTTCTCAAGAAACACGGCGTGAGCTGATCCCGCTGACGCCCTTCAAAGTGCTCCGGCTGTCTCCGCCGGATGCAAAGCCACCGCTCCCGGCTGAGACAGCCGGGACACAATTCCCCATCCAGCCCAAGCCGATCAATAGTCGTCCGGACCGGCGGGATGAAGGACGATTTGATAGTCTCCACGCACGAAAACCACGCCCTTGGAAACGCCTTTCATCTGCCACACTCCTTTGGCCACCGCGTTGCGGGAACCTTCGGCAAAGGGATTCCCCAACACGATCTTCCCCTGAGCCGGAAAATACTGCCACGCCATGATTCTGACTTTCACGTGGGGATTCCGGCGCAGCGAGACGGCCACGCTGCCGCTGGACTTGTCCGCCTGGATGCCCCGGCCGAAATCGAGGAAATACTCGCTCGTCGGAGTGGCAGGGAAAATCGGATCGGTGCTTGAAACCACTTTGTAGAGTCCGCCAAATCGCCCGGACGATGGATCGGGAATGTCATCTGCGACGCTCGCCGAAGCGGAAAGAACGACGACAGCCACAATCCTGATCCAGCTTCCCAGCCGGCTCGCAGCGTGGTTATCAGGGGAATTCAAACGGTGTTTCGTTTTCATGCATGACCTCCCAGTTGAACCCGAACCCATAGCACGGAATCCGCGTGACGGCAATGGATCATCATGACCCGGCTTCCCACGGCACGCGCCCCCGCCCTTCAAAGTGTTCCGGCTGTCTCAGCCGGATCCAAAGCCACCGCTCCCGGCTGAGACAGCCGGGACACAATTCCCCATCCAGCCCAAGCCGAGGCTTGAGGTGATTGCATGGTTTCCGCGCAGCGGGAGAAACTGGAGCTGAAAAATCTTCCAATCATTTTGCCCGGCGGGCCGGGTATTTGGTGCTGCCATTCGGCGGTGGAACTGCCAGATTCCCGCCGCCCTGATGACCCGGCTCCCCGCCCAACTCCCCGCCGCCTTGAAATGGCTCGCCATCCTCGCCCCGTTGGCGGTGGTCGTCGGCTCGGCGTCCGCGTTTTTCCTGTGGGCGCTCGATGCCGTCACGCTCATCCGTTTCGCCCATCCCGGGCTGCTTTTTCTCCTGCCGGTCGCCGGCCTTTGCGTCGGGATGCTCTATCATTTCTACGGCAAGTCCGCCAGCGGCGGAAACAACCTGCTCATCGATGAAATCCACCAGCCCGGCGCGGGAGTCCCCAAGCGGATGGCACCGCTGATTCTGCTCGGCACGCTCGTCACCCACCTGTTCGGCGGCTCGGCCGGGCGCGAGGGCACCGCGCTGCAGATGGGCGGCAGCATCGCCGCCACCTTCGCCCGCATTCTCAAGCTCGACGCCGCCCACGTCCGAATCCTCCTGATGGCCGGAGTCGCCGCCGGGTTCGGCTCCATTTTCGGCACGCCCGTCGCCGGAGCGGTGTTCGCGCTGGAAGTCCTCATCGTCGGCCGCGTCCAATACGACGCGCTCATCCCCTGCTTTTTCGCCGCCGTCCTCGCCGACTGGACCTGCCGCGCCTGGGGCATCGGCCACACCCATTACTCCGTCGATGTTCCGGCCGCCGCGTCCGGGCTCGATTTCCTGCTGATGGGAAAAGTCCTGCTCGCCGCCGTCGCCTTCGGTCTCGCCAGCCGGCTTTTTTCCACCCTCTCCCACCGCCTCGGCGACGCCTTCAAAACCCACATCCCCCGCCCCGAGCTCCGCCCCGTCGTCGGCGGACTGCTCGTCATCGGCCTGTTTTTCCTCGCCGGCACGGGCGACTACCTCGGGCTCGGCGTGCTGGGAAACCGGCCCGACGCCGTCACCCTGCCCGCCATGTTCACTTCCACGGAAATCCCCTCCAGCGCCTGGGCGTGGAAACTCCTCTTCACCGTCATCACCCTCAGCGCCGGCTTCAAAGGCGGCGAAGTCACCCCGCTGTTCTTCATCGGAGCCGCGCTCGGAAATTCACTCGCCCTCGCCCTCGGCGCGCCGGTTGATCTGTTCGCCGCGCTCGGCTTCGTCGCCATTTTCGCCGGAGCCACCAACACCCCGCTCGCCTCCACCTTCCTCGGCATGGAACTCTTCGGCGCGGGCAACGGCCTCTACCTCGCCACCGCCTGCCTCGTCGCCTACCGGTGCAGCGGCAGCCAAGGCATCTACACCGCCCAGCGCGTCGGCCTGCCCAAATATCCTTGGACCGGAAATCACAAGTAACTTGCCTGCCACCCGCCGTCCGGTTATTTCCTCCCCGCCCTCCGGCCACCCAAGTCCCCGTAGTTCAATGGATAGAACGATGGTTTCCTAAACTGTAGATTCAAGTTCGATTCTTGACGGGGACACTTGGTAAATGGCGTGTGGCTGAGCCGATGGAATCGACTCGGAGCCGCGTCAGCCGCGCCAGAAAACGCCGATGATCATGCCGGCGAGGACGGCGACGCCGAGCAGCCACCAATACCATTTGATGCCGAGCGCGCGGTGGGGCGACTTGCCGAACTCGCGGGCGCAGAAGGCGTCGTAATCGAAGTCGTCGTCGGGCAGGTCGAGGCCGTCGGCGGATTTGTCCTGCTCCCAGGATTTTTTGCCGGGTTTGGGGGATTTTTTCTCACAGCCGGGACACGGTCCGCCCACGCGGACTGCGCGGGCGCAGAAGGGACAAATGTAGCTGAGAGTCTCGGGCATGATGAACTGCTTGGAATGAGCACGAGCTTCGGGTCGCTTGCAAGCCGGAAGAATCGCTTGGCATTCCGGCCGCTGGAGTGGAAGTTCGGCGCGGCATGGGATTGAGTCTTTCTGAATTGCGCGATGGGTTGCCGGAAGGCGGGTTGTTCGGCGGCGGCGCGTGGCGCTGGTCGCCGGAGCCGCTGAAATTGAGCCCGGCGGAGGCGCGCCAAATCATGTCGCTGGGCCATCCGCTGGCGCGGTTCCAACAGGCCTGCGACGGGCTCTACCGGCGCAGCGCGGCGGGAAAACTGCCGGAATGGCTGGCGGAGCTCCTGGACGAGGGGAAACCGGACTGGCTGGCCAAGCTCCAGCGCGAACCCTCGACCGCGGAACGATTTCCACGGGTGATCCGGCCGGATTTGATTTTGACGGAGTCGGGATTCGCGATGACCGAGCTGGACAGCGTGCCGGGCGGGATCGGCGTGACGGCGTGGCTTTCCCAAGTTTACGCCAAGGCCGGATTCGACGTGCTGGGCGGGCCGGACGGGATGCTCGACGGCTTCCGCTCACTGATGCCCGCGGGCGGCACGGTGCTGGTTTCCGAGGAATCCCGCGACTACCGGCCGGAAATGGAGTGGCTGACCCGCGAGCTGGGCGACGCGTGGAAGGTGGCGTCCGCCGAAGCATACGAACCGGACGGACAGGCGCTTTACCGGTTTTTCGAGCTCTTCGACTGGGAGTCGATTCCCGCCGTGAAGCGGCTCGCCGAGCAGGCTGCGGCCGGAAAAATCGAGATCACGCCGCCCTTCAAGCCACATCTGGAGGACAAGCTGTGGCTGGCCTTGCTGTGGTCGCCGGCCTTGAAAAAAGTCTGGGAGCAGGCGTTGCGCGGCAGTCATTTGAAGCGCCTGCGCGAGTTGGTGCCCTTCGGCTGGGTGCTCGACCCGACACCGCTGCCGCCGCACGCCGCCTTGCCGCGGATCAACGCGCATTCCTGGGAGGAAGTCGCGGATTTCAGCCAGAAAGAACGCCAGCTGGTGCTCAAAATCAGCGGTTTTCACGAGACGGCCTGGGGCTCGCGCGGGGTTTTCATCGGCCACGACATGCCGTCGGCGGAATGGTCGGCACGGCTTCACGCCGCGCTGGACGAGTCGGCCGAGCAGCCATGGATTTTGCAGGAGTTCCGCGAGGGCCGGCGGATCGAGCACCCGGTGTTCCGGGACGACGGCTCGGTCGAGATGATGCAGGGGCGGGTCCGGCTCTGCCCATACTTTTTCACCGACGAGGCGGGCGAGACGAATTTCGGCGGCTGTCTGGCGACGATCGTTCCAGCGGACAAGAAGAAGATCCACGGCATGAGCGACGGCGCGCTGGTGCCGTGCGTGATCGGCTGAAATCGCGGAGAAAAAAAGGCCCGGTGTTGCCACCGGGCCTTTTGAAAATGATCAGCGGGCGATCAAATGATGCCGGCCTTCTTGAGCGTCACGAAAGCACCATTCTTGTTGATGGTCTTCAGGGCGCGGCAGCTGAGCTTGATGCGGACGAATTTGCCGAGCTCGGGAACCCAAATGCGCTTGTTCTGAAGGTTCGGGGAAATGGTGCGCTTCACCACCTTGGTGACGTGGCGACCGATACCGCCCTTTTTCTTGGCCAAACCTGAACGGTGGATTTTGCCGCCGGAGCGGACGCGGGTTCCTCGAATACTGCAGATACGTGCCATAAAAAAATTGGTTGGAGTTGCGGGACGCGGAGAATGGCCATGAGACCCGACCCGTCAAGACGAATTCTGCCTATTTCCGCTTAAAATTGCTTGAGCCGGTTTTTCCGCAGCAGATTCAGCCAGCGCTCGATGTCCTTGAACATGACTTCCTTTTTCTCGTCGTACATCAGCAGGTGATAGGCCTGCGGGTAGTTGTGGTAGGTTTTCGAGGTGCCGGGCGGGATCCGGGCGACAAAGCCGCGGACGTCGGAGTCGTTGTTGAAATAGTCTTTTCCGCCGTGGAGGACGAGCACCGGCGAGCGGAGTGTGGACGCGCAGGCGTTCATGTTTTCAATCAGCCCGGCAAGCGCGCCGATCATCCGCAGCGTGTATTGATCGACGCTGTAAGGGTTTTTTTTGCTCTGCTCCGCGTGGGTGGAAGTCTGCGTCATTTGCACTTCCTGGCCGCCGGCGAGGGTTTCCAGGGAAATCCGCGCGAGCGGAAGGGTGGTCGCCGCGATCTGCACCAGACCCGGCGTCCACGCGGGAATGTCGTCGCGGAATCGCACGATCGGCGAGGACAGGATCAAGCCGTCGCATGGCGGATCGCCAATGGGTGACTCGCGCCAGGCGTGCGCGGCGATGAGCGCGCCCATGCTCTCGCCAAACCACACGATTTTCGCATCCGGATGCTGCTCCTGCACCAGCTGGGTGAAGGCGAACAAATCGCGATACCAGTCCTTCGGATCGCCGATGTCGCCGCGGCGCTCGCGGATCGGATCGCTGCCTTGGCCACGGACTTCGTAAGCGTAAAGCCCGGTGGCCGGTTGGTGCTGGAGAAGGTGCTTGCCGAGGTTCGCGTAGTCGATGGACGCCCCGCAAAACCCATGGATGCCGATGAGCACCACGTCCGGCTCGGTGGTTTCGGAAATCCACTTGCGATATCCGAAGCGATCCACCTTCGCGTCAAGCGCGGACTTGGCACCCGGCGATTTCTGATGGTTCACCAGCGTGTATTGAGGAGCGCACGCCCCCACGAAAAGCGCCAGCACGCAGGCGGCGAACCTGCTGATTTTGGAAACCGTGAATCCTGACACGCCGCAAATTTCGCAGAAATCAACGAAAGCGCAATGCCGCATGCCCGACCTGAAATCCCCGACCCGCCAAATAAATTGAATTCCCATCAGCGCGGTTTCGTATATGCATGCGATCGGTCCCATTTCCTTTTTTATGAAAAGCCACCTCCCCCTCATCGCCGCGATCCTGTCCCTTCCGCTGGCCGTTTCCGCCGCTCCCCGGCTGGTCGTTTCCACGCCGTCGCTGGTCCCCGAATCGCAAATCGACCTCGTGCTCGATTCGCCGGCCGTCGCCATTTCCGAGCTCGGAAAAACGACCGATAACACCTGGCTCGACGTCCAGCCCGCGCTGCCCGGCACGCTGCGATGGAAGGCGCAGAACATCGCGCAATTCACTCCCGCGCAAGCTCCGGCGATCGGCACGACCTACACGTTTTCCATTTCGAAAAACCACACCCATCTCGATCAATCCGCCGTTCCCGCCGGGAAATTCGCCACGCTCGCCAGCGAGCCGTTCCGCGTCATCACCGCGAATCCGCCTAACCGCTGGTCAGCGGATTATGTGCCGTCCACCGGCGCGTGGCTGATTGTTTTCAACGACGACGTCGATCCCGCGGCCGCCGCGGCGTTTGTCTCGTTCAGCTCCAACTCCGGCCAGCGCGTCGCCGCCCGCCTCGAGCGCGCCACCGTCAAGCGCGCCGGTTATTACGCGGACAACTACAAGCCATGGGCGGCGAGATTTCCCAACGCCGCCACCCCGGAAACCACACCCGAAAGCCCGGTGCCCAACATCCTCGTCGCCACGCCCGTCTCACCGCTTCCCGTCGGCGACGGCTGGGAGGTCTCCGTGCTCAAGGGGCTGCCAAACCTAGCAGCCAACACCCGCCTCACCGAAGACAGCGGTTATGAAATCGGCAAAATCGAGCCGTTCAAAATCGCCGACATCAAACCGCGAGTCGTCGCCGACAAACCCCGCCAAGTGATCATCCACCTCAACCAGTCTGCCCCGGAAGAGCTGCCGGCGGATTTCCTGCAAACCTGCATCGAGATCTCGCCGCTCCCGGAAAATCTCCAGGCCGAGGCCGACGGACGGGAGATCCAACTTTCCGGAAATTTCTCCGACAACGACACCTACACGGTCACCCTGAAGCCGCCATTCACCTCCAAGGGCGGCCTCGCGCTCGCCGAAGCGCTGACCCGGAAAATCACCTTCGAGCACCTCCCGCCGCACATCGCCTTCCCCTCCGAAGACGTCGGCCAACTCGCTAACGGCAACCGCAAATACCGGATGCTCACCCTCAATCTCGAAACCGCGCGCGTCCGCATCAAGAAACTCTCCGGCATCGATCTGATCCGCGCCTTCCAAGGCTACCGCCATTTCACCGGCAACGGACCTAACGGCGAATCGATCCGCCCCGCCGCCCCCATTCCCTATCCGTTGATCGTCGGCACGCCCGTCGCGGATCTGGAAATCCCCCTCGGCAATCCCATCGACACCACCAAGATCATCACCTTGAACTGGGACGAAGTTCTCCCCAAAGACACGCGCTACGGCGTGCTTTTCGTCGAGGCCTCGGGAAAATGCCACGCGACTTGCGACACCGAGAACCGCCCGACGACGCAGGCGATCCTCCAGCTCACCGACATCGGCCTCGCCTGGAAACTCACCCCGCAGGACGCCATGATCTACGCCTTTTCCTGCGACACCGGCGCGCCGCTTCCCGGCGTGAAACTCCAGCTTTACGGCGAGGACGCCGTCGCGCTCCAATCTGCTAACACCGACGGCTCCGGCCTGGCCACCATTCCCCGCTCCGAGGCCGTCCGCCACCTCCACGCGTCGCTCGGCGCGGACAACTACCTAACCGCATTCGATTCTTCGATAGAAACCGTCGGCCTCTGGCATTTCCCAGTCCGCTATTCCTGGAACAAGCCCGCCGAAGCCCCGCGCAAGGCGTTCCTCTTCACCGACCGCTCGCTCTACCGCCCCGGCGAGACCGTCCGCATGAAAGGCATCGTCCGCACCCAGCGCGGTAACGCCATCGAACCCGCAAAACCCGGCCCGGCGCGGATCGCCATCATCGATCCCACCGAGAAGGAAATCCACACCCGCCCCGTCACGATCTCGGAAAACGGCTCCTTTGATTTCACCTACTCGCTGCCGGCCGGAAAAACAGGCACCCACCTGATCCGCCTCGAATACCCCGAGGAACTCGCCGAAGCCGCGGGGCTCGAAGACCAATGGCAAAAACAAGAAGCCCTCCTCGCCAGCGCCCGTTTCGAACTTCCGCTGCGCGTCGAGGAGTTCCGCCGCAACGCCTTCGAGATCGCGCAAACCATCGCCCCACCCGCGCCCGCCGCCACTAACATTTCCGTGGATCTCACCGCGAAGTATTACCAAGGCCAGCCCGTCGCCGCCGGCCAGGTGAAATATTTCAGCCGTGTCACCGCACAAAACCCCTACCCCGAGCGCTTCGGGGATTTCCTCTTCGGAAACCACCGCTCTAACGACTGGGCCTACTGGTATCACTACTTCGGCTACCGCGACGAGGAAGGCTCCGAAGCCCAGGTTTCCGATAACCAGGGCGAGGCCCTGCTCTCCGCCGATGGCAAGGCCACTCTATCCGTCGCCATCCCGCAGGCGGAATTCCCCACCTCCCGCGAAGTCGTCATTTCCTCCGAAGTCACCGATGCGAACAACCAGACCCTGACCTCCTCCGCCACCACCACCGTGCATCCCGCGAGCGTTTACGTCGGCATTTCCCGCATCGACAACCTCGTCCGCGCAGGCGACGCCGTGCCGCTGAAAATCGTCGCCACCAACCCTGACGGCGAGCCGTTTCCGGGTGCCGTCCAAGTCACCGCCACGCTCACCCGCGAGGTGAATTCCGCGGTGAAATCCCGCATGGATTCCGGCGCCACGACCACGCGAAACAACGTCGAAGAAGAAACGCTCTCCACCACCGAGCTCGCCCTCGACCCCGCCGCCTCCGCCGCACAAGGCACCGCCCTAACGATCACGCCGAAATCCAACGGCCGCCACTTCCTCACCCTTCGCGGCACCGACCCGGATGGCCGCGCCTTCGCCACCGTCGCCTCGTTCCAGGTCTATGGAACCGACGAATTCCCGTGGCTCTACGAAGACGGGTTGCGCGTGAAAATGGTCGCCGAAAAGAAATCCTACAAGCCCGGCGAAACCGCGCGCGTGCTCGTCCTCACGCCCATCGAAGGCACCGCCCTCGTCACCGTGGAGCGCGAGAAAGTCCTCCGCACCTTCTCCGTCCAGCTCAAAGCCGACCAGCCGGTCATCGAAGTTCCGCTCACCGCCGACGACGCGCCTAACGCCTTCGTCTCCGTCCTCATCGTCAAGGGCGCCAAGGAATCCGCCCGCGAGCTCAAGGAGCCCCAGCTCCGCCTCGGCTATTGCGAGCTCATCGTGGAAAACCTCCGCGACAAGCTCGCCGTGAACCTCGAAACACCCGCGCCGTCCTACCGCCCCGGCGACGAAGTCACGCTAACAGGCGCCGTCACCCTCGCCGACGGCAAGCCCGCCGCGGGCGCGGAGGTCACCTTTTACGCCGAGGACGAAGGCACGCTCGCCGTCATGAGCTACGAGACGCCGAAGCCCATGGACTACTTTTACACGCCCCGCATCCTCGACGTCGAGTCCGGCACCTCCTTCCAAACCTTCATCTCCGAAGACCCGGAAAAACAATATTTCTCCAACAAGGGATTCTTCATCGGCGGTGGCGGCGACCTCGGCAAACTCGCCGATCTCCTGCGGAAGAATTTCGATCCCTGCGCCACCTGGGCCCCCGCGCTCGTCACCGATTCCGCCGGGAAATTCAGCCACACCTTCAAGCTGCCCGACACGCTCACCCGCTATCGGCTCATCGCCATCGCCCATCAGAACGCCGCCAGGTTCGGCCACGCCGAGTCGTCCGTCGTGGTCAAAAAAGACCTGATGCTCGAGCCCAAAACCCCGCGCTTCGCCAACCAGGCGGACACCTTCAACACCCAGGTCCTCGTCCAGAACGCCTCCACCTTCACCGGCACCTGGGAGATCAAATTCAGCACCGCCAGCGGTCCGGAAACGCCCTGCACCGTTCCCACCGGCCCCACCACCGAGACAGTCACGCTCGCCCCCGGCGCCGCGACCACCGTCATCTTCCCCACCCGCGCCGAAAGCACCGGGGAAGCCGTTCTAACCTTCCAAGCCACCCCGGTTTCCCTCAGCGGCGGCGAGCTAACACCCGTCCTGAAGCGCAGCCTGTCAGACGCCGTCGAAGCCCGCTTCCCGGTCCAATACCCGATGCCGCTGCTCCGCCAGATGAAGCTCGTCAATCTCGACAAGCCCGGCGTGAAGCAGGATCTCCGCGGCCAGCTCGACGCAAACTTGCTAGACGGCAGCGGCGAGATCGACCTCGAATTCTCACGCTCCCCGCTCGTCGAGGCCGGCGGCTCGGTCGATTTCCTGCTCCACTATCCATACGGCTGCATCGAGCAATCCACCTCCTCGCTGATCCCGTGGCTCACCGTCGAGGAACTCAGCCCGGTCATCCCGAGTTTCGCGAAAATTCCGGAGAAAAAGGTCCAAGCCGCCATTCAGGCCGGGGCCGACCGATTGCTCTCGATGCAACTCCCCGACGGCTCGTTCAGCTACTGGCCCGGCGGCACCGATCCCGCGCCGTGGGCCACCGCCTACGCCGGCATGGGCCTAATGTTAGCCGCTGAAAAGGGCGCGAACGTCCCGGACTCCGCCATCGAGTCGCTCAAGAAAAACCTCATCGAAAGCCTGCGCGGCGTCGCGACTGAGAAGTCAGCCTCCGCGCTCGAAGCTCACGCCCGCGCCTTGTTCGTTCTCGCGCATGGGGGGTCACCGCAGCCAGCCTATCAGAACATTCTCGCTGATCGCATCGCGGATCTCACACCGAGTGCGCGTAGCCTGCTCGCCGCCGCCATCGCCACCGGGAACGAAGGAAACAGCACCAACCTCGCCATCGCGAAATCGCTCCTCAATTCCACGGTTCCTTTCAAGCTCAAGAACGATGAGTGGATGCACTGGTCCGCCGAAGAAGCCCTCAATCTCATCGCTTGGCTGGCCGTCGAGCCCAAAGGCCCGCAACCCGCCAAAATCCTCGACCGCATGCTCCACGAACGCAATCCATACGGCCACTGGCGGACCACCTGGGTCAACGGCTGGAGCCTGATGGCCATGGCCTCTTACGCCAAAAACCAGCAACTCAGCGACCAGCCCGCCACTCTAACGTTCGAGACCGCCGCCGGCACGGAAACGATTTCCCTCACCCGGGAGCAGCCCGCCGCCGCGCGTTCCTTCAAGCTCACGCCCGACCTCAAGCTCGGCCTCACCGCCGACCAAAGCGCCTTCGTCAGACTGAAACTCGCCGCCAAACCACAAATCGCGCCGATCCAGCCGGTCGCGACTAACGGCCTATCCATCGACCGCATTTACGAGCGCGTCAACGCGGACGGCTCCGCGCAAATCCTGACAGAACCGCAGGTCGGCGACCTCGTTCGCGTCTCGCTGCGCGTCACCCTGCCCAAGGACAACACGCGCTACCTCGTCATCGAGGACCCGCTGCCCGCCGTATTTGAAACCGTCAACACCGACTTCAAATCCCAGCGCGCCGCCGCCGGCTTCGCCACCAGCGAGAACGATTGGCAGGTCAGCCACTCGGAACTCCGCAACGACCGCGCCGCGTTTTTCCTCGATGAAGTCTCGCGCAAAGGCACCTACACCATCACCTACCTCGCCCGCTGCACCCTCGCCGGCCAAGCCACCGCGCCGCCCGCCAAAGTCGAATCCATGTATGACCCGGACAACTTCGCCCTCTCCGCATCAAGAAGCTTTATCGCAAAGTAGCCCGAATCCCGCTTCACCATTCATGTTATCACTTGCTCGATCCTCCATCCGCCTCGCCCTCTATGGCGCGGTTCTCGCCTATCTGGTCGCAGATTTTTTCATTTTCAACGGGCCGCTCCGCCGAACCATCGTCGGTGACAGTCCGCCAAGGCCGGAAATCGCCGCGCGGGTCCCCGGCCACGCGATCACCCGCAGCCAGCTCGACCGAGCTGTTAGCGAGAGACTCTGGCTCGAAGGAAATCCCGCCGCCGATCCCGCTTCCGTCCGCGCCGCCGCGCTGGAAGAACTCATCGACCACGAATTACTCCGCCTCCAAGTCAAGGAGCTCGACCCGCCCCTCGTCGTCAATGACGAGGAAATCAACGAGCGCCTGCGCCGCCTCGTCGGTCGTTTCGAGAGCAAGGGCGCGCTCGAAACCGCGATGAAATCCCAAGGCATCCCCAACGAGCGGGATCTCCGCGACCGCCTCGCTGCTAGAATCCGCCAGGAAAAACTCATCGCCCTGCGCATCGGTCCGTCCATCCAGGTCAGCGACGGGGAAGCTCGCGAATGGTTCGATGCAAACCAGCAATCCATCGCCCTGCCCGAGCGCGTCGAAGCGCGCCATGTTTTCATCCCCACACTCGACCACCCGCCGGAAGAGGCGAAGCAGAAGCTTGATGCCGCACTCGTCGAACTCACCGAAAAGAAAAAGGATTTCCCCACTCTCGCCAAGGAGCTCAGCGAAGATCCCGCCACCAAGGACAACGGCGGCGCGCTCGGCTGGATGACCCGCGAACGGCTTCCCGCCGATTTCGCCGCGCCTGTTTTTTCGCTGGAAACCAACCAGCCCGCGCTCGTTCGCACCAAACTCGGCTGGCATCTTGTCGAAGTGACCGCCCGCAAACCCGCCGAGCCGCGCACATTCGAACAAGCGAAGCCCGAGATCCTCGCCGCCCTCGAAGCCATCAAACGCCGCCAGGCCACCGCGGATTTCCGCAAATCATTACGCCAGGCGCACGCCGCGGAGATCGAGATTTCTCCCGAGAAACTAACGCCCGCTCCCAAAAACGAGCCGGTGGATTGGCAAACGCTGTTGATCGCGGCCGCCTTGATTCTCAGTCCGCTGTTCGCCGGCTGGGCGCTGGCGAGACGACAATCCAAAAGCCGACCCTGAGCGTTTGACATCGCCGCCCGGTTTTGGACACTCCGGCCATGTACGAAACCGCAGGCAAATTGAAATGGATCGGCACCACCCAGAGCTTCGCGAGCGGCTTCACCAAACGCGAGTTCGTGGTCACCACCGCAGCGGACAAATATCCGCAGGACCTCAAGTTCGAAGTGGTGAAGGACAAATGCCCGCTGCTAGATCCGTTCGAACTCGGGCAGGACGTGCAGGTCAGCTTCGACATCCGCGGCAACGAGTATAACGGAAAATATTTCGTCAACCTGGCGTGTTGGAAAATCCAAGCTGCTGGAGAATCGGCCGCACCATCCGGCGGATCAAGACCACCTGCGGGTCGCCAGAGCACGGCTTCCACCAGCAGCGAGCCCTCCGCCGCGGACCTCCGGGGTGACGATGATTTCGACGACGACGAAAGTCCGTTCTAATCTATTTCAAAGCGTGATCCGACGGGACGTTTTCACCCGCCCAAAGCCGCTTTTGAGTCCAGTCCTTTGCCGGTGAGTTCCAGAAGGGATCTTCCGCCGGCAGACCAAGATGCAGCAGGCCGGTGAGGCAGAGATAGAGGCTACCGGTGGAGATGTAACCTTCGCGAACGGCGGGTTGATAGCCCGCGATGCCGACGCGCA
>CAMCCX010000057.1 GCA_945873305.1 Akkermansia muciniphila | reverse complement strand
TGAGGTGGACCTCGTCGGCATGGGCGAGCGGGCTGGAGGCGATCGAGTAAAGCCGCGGCGGCAGCTTGCGGAAAATGCTGGTGAGCGCATCGGCGGAAAGCCCGTTAGGAGAAAATTCCACGATCGCGTCGATGATCTCGCGGCCGGTGCTGAATTCCTTCAAACGCTCTTTCGCGCCCTCTGCGAGCAGCTCACGCAGCGCGGCGGAGTTGCTGGCTTCGGCGAGTTTCGTCAAAACGGCGCGTGATAGAGCGGTGATGTCGTAGTCTTCGCGGAGCGCGTCGGCTAGCAACTTGCGGCCCACGTTTTTCACTTCGACCTCTTCATTGCCGGTCAGCTTCGCAGCCCGGATGATGTCTCTGACCATTTCCGGCGCGTTCACCGGAATGACGGCGAGCGCGTCGCCCGGTTCGTAGGAAAGCCCGGAAGCGGCGAGCGAAAACTCGAAGTGCAGGGTTTCCTTGGCGGAGCCCTCGCCGTTGAGGATGACTTTATCAAGCGTCTCCGCTGGGAAAGGGTTCTTTTTCCCAAACTCAACTGCGGGAGCAAACGCCGGGGCCGCGGCGTGAATGACCGCAGCCGCGGAGGCCGGCGCCAGCACGGAAAGCGCGCTTTCCAACCAGCCCGCAAAGGCGTCCTCGTAGTCCACATCGCAATCCTGACGCGGGAAAACACGGGTCGCGCCGAGGCTTTCCAAGCGGGCGTCCACATCCTTGCCGATCTGGCAGAATTTCTCATACGCCGTGTCGCCAAGCCCGCACACCGAGAAGCGGAGGTCGGACAAGGCAAGGTTCGAGTTCATGAAATCCTTGTAAAAGGAAACCGCGGTTTCGGGCGGTTCGCCGTCACCCCAAGTCGAAACGATGACGAGAAGTTTGGTGGATTTGGCCAGTTCGGAGAGGGAGATTTCCGACATGTTTTTCATGACGGCCTGGAAGCCGCGCTTCTTGGCGGCCTTCACGGCGCGATCGGCGAGCACCTCGGAATTCCCCGACTCGGTGCCGTATAAAACGGTGAGTTTGCCAGCGGAAACCAGCGCGGGCGCTGCAGCCGCCGCACTTCCCGAGGCGGCGAGGAAGCCGCTGAGCCAGCCGCGCTGGACAGGATTGAAGCCGGCAAGAAGCGAATCCAACGCGGTGCGCTGGTCAGAAGTGAATGGGGCGTGCTCTGGAAGCATAATCCTTAGTTAATTACCTTGTTTTATGAGGTTTCACCCAAAAAGTGAATGTAAACGGCCCGATGCGCAACCATTTTTTGACAATGCTTTCTCTCCGCGACTCCAATCGTCACTTCCCAGCGCCCGGATTCCCACCTACTCCTTCGCCGTGCTCCGCTCGCTGCGCTTGATGGATTTCCGATGCTTTCCCTCGCTGGACCTTGAAGTCCCTGCGGAGGGCGCGATTTTGACCGGCGACAACGCCCAAGGAAAAACCTCGATTTTGGAAGCCTTGTGCGTGCTGGTCCGGCTCCACTCGCCGCGGACCCACCGGATGGCGACGATGGCGCGCGTCGGCAGCAAGGGATTCGGCATCGCCGGCGATCCGTGGGGCAGCGAGCGGCAGGTGCGGTATTCGCGCGAGGGACTGGTTCTCAAAGTGGACCAGGAAATCCGCGCCAGCCAGACGCGCTATCTCGAAGACGGCGGGCTGGTGGTGTGGATGGGAAATGAGGACTTGGAACTCGTCCGCGGCCCCGGCGAGGGACGGCGCCGGTATTTGGATTTCCTCGGCGCGCAAATCGACCCCGCCTACCGCCGCTCGTGGTCGCGCTACCGCCGGGCCTTGCGGGCGAAGAACTTGCTGCTCAAGGAAAGCCGGCCGCGCGACGCGGAAATTTTGTCCTACGAGGAAATCCTGGTGGAGCACAGCAGCGTGTTGATGGAAGCGCGCGCCCGCTTGATCGAGGAGCTCGCGCCGCTTGCCGCCGAAGCGCAGCGGGCGGTTAGTGGCAAGGACGAGCCGCTGACGCTGAACTACCTGCCCGCCAGCGGGCCGGATTTGCGGGAGTCGATGCTGCAAGCCCGCGAGCGCGAAGCCCGCTTGCGCCAGGCGGTCGTCGGCCCGCACCGCGACGAACTGGATTTGCGAATCCATGGCATGCCCGCCGCCGATTTCGCCAGCGAGGGCCAACAACGCACGCTCGCGCTGGCCTTGAAACTCGCGCAGGGGAAATTGCTCGAACGCCGCGGCGGGAAACTGCCGATCTACCTGATGGACGACATTTTCGGCGAGCTCGATCCCGGCCGCCGCAACGCGCTGATGAACCACCTGCCGCCGCTCGCGCAAAAATGGATCACCACCACTCACCTCGATTGGATGCAGGAAACGCCGCAGCTCGGCGGGATCGGCCGCTTCCGTGTGAATGACGGCAAAGTGTCTGACTAAATCCCCAGAACCGCCCGGTGAATGCGGCCGGGAGATTTCTTGAGAAACTGGCGGGCGAGCGACTCGAACTCTTCGGAAAGGTCGGTCAAATGAAGTTCCAGCGCACCATCTCGGTCTGTCGGCTCTAGCAAATCCAACCGCGTGAGTTCCTTTTTCAAATGCTCGGCACAAGTCGTAGCCGAGTCCACCAACCGGATTTCCGCCGGCAAAAGCTGCTGCAAAACCGGGATCAGCAGCGGATAATGGGTGCAAGCGAGCATCAGCGTATCAATCCCCTTCTCCACCAACGGGTCCAAATAAGTCTTCAAAACCTGCCGCGTCGCCGGGTGGTCGATCCAGTTTTCCTCGATCAAAGGAACCAGCAGCGGAGTCGCCTGGCCGTGGATCATCAGGCCGGTTTTCCGCAGCGCGAGCGCGTGCTGATAGGCGTGGGAACGGATCGTGCCGCGGGTCGCGATGATGCCGATGCGCACGGCGTTCGGGCAGGCGAGCGCGGCTTCCACGCCCGGCTCGATCACCCCGAGAATGGGAATCCGGTATTTCTCGTGCAAACTCGGCAAGGCGTGCGCGGTCGCGGTGTTGCACGCGACGACGATGGCTTTCACCCCGCGGGCGATGAGGAAGCGCACGTCCTCGTCCGCGAACTGGCGGATGGTTTCCGGGCTTTTCGAACCATACGGCAGCCGGGCGGTGTCGCCGAGATACAAAATATTTTCCGCAGGCAAAAGTTCCTGCACGGCACGGACGACGGTCAAACCGCCGACACCCGAGTCGAAAAATCCAAGAGGCGCTGAATTCACTGGCGGGAGTGTGAACACCCGCCCGCCGTCGCCAAGCGCAAAGCCAACCACTTTCCGCTTCCCCGCTGCCATCCGCAGGCCTAGCCTCCCGCCGAAATGAGCAGCTGTGGGCCGAAAATGAAGATGGATCCGACTTTGCACCGGGACAAGAAGCCGGACTGGATCAAAGTCAAATTACCGAACAACCCGGCATTCTGGTCCACCAAGTCACTAATCACCGACTTGAAACTGGTCACCGTTTGCGAGGAAGCACAGTGCCCGAACCGCTGGGAATGCTGGGGCCAAGGCACCGCCACCTTCATGATCGCCGGCGACAAATGCACCCGCGCCTGCGGATTTTGCGCCGTCAAAACCGCCAAGCCCGACGCGCTTGAATCCGACGAACCGCAGCGCGTCGCCGAGGCCACCCGCCGGATGAATTTGCGCCACGTCGTCATCACCGCCGTCGCCCGCGACGACCTGCGCGATGGCGGGGCAGAGCATTTCAAGCACACCATCGAAGCCGTCCGCCAGGCGAATCCTGAGATCATCATCGAGGTGCTCGTGCCGGATTTCAACGACCGCGACTGGGCGCTGGCGATGGTGATGGAAGCCCGCCCGCACATTTTCAATCACAACCTGGAGACCGTCGAGCGGCTCACCCCGCTCGTCCGTTCGCGCGCCCAGTACCAGCGCAGCCTCACCGTTTTGAAAAAAGCCAAAGCCATGGTCAACAACAAGGTTGCCACCAAAAGCGGCCTCATGCTCGGCCTCGGCGAGCGCCACGAGGAAGTCCTCCGCGCCATGGACGACCTGCTCGCCCACGACGTCACCGTACTCACGATGGGCCAGTATCTTCGCCCCACGCAGAAGCACCTTCCCGTCGTCGATTACATCGCGCCCGAGGCCTTCGACGAATACAAGGCCATCGCGCTCGCCAAAGGATTCCGCCACGTCGCCAGCGGCCCGCTCGTCCGCAGCTCCTATCATGCGGCGAATTTCCGCCCGGAGCTCGATGTCCTCGAAGCGATCGAAGCGGACGTCCGCGCCGCACGCGGCCTCGAACTCGGCCCCGAGCATCTTCCCCTGCCCGCGCCTCACCCGGGCCTGGTCAAAGCCATCGCCTGACCGTCATGCGCCACTGGTTGATCAAATCCGAGCCCGATGTTTTCAGCATCGACGACCTCGCCAAGGTCGAACGCGAGCCGTGGAGCGGCGTCCGGAACTATCAGGCACGGAACTTCATGTGGAAGGAAATGAAACCCGGCGACCTCGCCCTGTTTTATCACTCGAACGCCAAGCCGCCCGGCGTGACCGGCATCGCCCGCGTCGTCGGAGTCCCCTACCCGGACCCCACGCAGTTCGACGAAAAAAGCGAATACCACGACCCCAAGTCCAAGCCGGAAAATCCCCGCTGGTGGCTCACCGATTTCGAATTCGTCGGGAAATTTCCTGAAATGCTGCCGCTCGAAGCAATCAAGGCCGACCCGGTGCTTTGCGAAATGATGGTCTGCCAGCGCGGCACCCGGCTCTCGATCAACCCGGTCGATCCACTTCATTTCAAGCGCGCCTGCAAGCTCGCCGGATGGAAACCTTGATCCCGGCCCTGACCCGGGTTTAATTTTCAATCGGGAAACAAATCCCGCCACCCGCTCCGCTTCTATGGAAGACGACACCCCCATGGCATCCCTAACTGCGGTCTCCGAACCATCGCCCGCCGCTTCCGCCTGGCGTGAGTGGCTGGGAGATCATGGCCCGAAGCTGTTACTCTTCGCCCGCCAGCAAACCCGCTCCCATGGAGACGCGGAAGACGTCTTCCAAGACGCGCTCGTCAAGCTGGTGGAAAAAGTCCGCTCGGGCGAATTCGTCGGCGGCCAAGAGGCCTGGCAACCGTATCTTTACACCACCATCCGCCGCCTCGCCATCGACCTGAGCCGCCGCGACGACCGCCGCAAACGCCGCGAGGACAACGTCGGCGCCGATGCCGAGACCGGCCAGTTCGACGCGTTCAATCCATGGTTCGAGAGCGACTCGTCGGATGACGAAACCCGCGACAAACTCGAAAAAAGCCTCAAGGAACTGCCCCCGAAATTCGCCGAAGTCATCACCATGAAAATCTGGGGCGAGCGCACCTTCGCCGAGATCGGTGAAATTCTCGGAATTTCCCAAAACACAGCCGCCTCCCGGTATCGCTACGGACTTGAAGCTCTCAAGCGCCACCTGAGCAAGGCCCGCCGCCAAGGCGACCTCTCCATCTAACTTCACCTAGCAAGTCGTCATGACACCCGACCAGCCATCTCTCGAATTGGAGCTTCGCGAACTCCACGCGACCACTCTGGATGAAGCCTTGCTCACCCGACTCGAAGCCGCCGCAGAAGGAACACTCACGCGGCTCAGCCCCGGAGAAATCCGTTTCGAGCAGCAGCTCCGCGGAGCTTCCCCAGCCAAGCTCTCACCGGCATTTCTAGCGAACCTCGAAGGAATCGTCCGCGGAGTCCCCTTCCCTGTGGACGAAAAAATCCTGTTGTTCCCGAAGGCCGCCGCACGCACGCACCGGCCCCGCCCGGTCTGGGGCGCTGCCGCGGCGGTCGCATTGATAGGCGCGGCCGCAGCGCTCATGATCCCGGTGGGAAACGCCCCTGTAAATCCGCCAAATCAATCCGCCGCGACATCGCCGCCGATCACGGCTCCCGCCAGTCCGAATCTGGTTCCCGCCAGTTTCAACCGCGGGCTGAGTGAAGTCCACGATGAAGGAGTTGTCTGGAAATCCAACAACCAGCCGCACACCGTCGTCCGGGTGGTTTACAAGGACCTCATCACGCTCAAGGATGCTAACGGAAGAACCTTCCAAGTCGAGCGGCCACGGATCGAATACATGTTAGTCCCCGCGAAAACCGATTGAGAGATTTCCAAACAAAAATCCCGTCCCACTTCGATTCCAGTTCACAAGCCATGAAGACCCACTCATTTCAATTCGTCGCTGCCGGACTAGCAGCTCTGGCGATGCCGGCCTTCGCTCTCGAAGCGCCTGCAGATGACGCGCCGCCGCCAGCCGTCGCGGAGCAAAAGGACGCCAAGCTGCCAGAGATCAAACTCCAAGCCGAAGCAATGCCCGCGCCCGCAGCGCAAACCGCCTTCCTCGGCGTGGTCTCCGGCGAAGTCCCGGAAATACTCGCCGATCACCTCGACCTGAAGCCCGGCGAAGGAGTCCTGGTTAGGTCATTGGTGCCCGGCGGCCCGGCCGACAAATCGGGAATCACCGCCAACGACGTGATCCTCCGTGTGGCGGGCCAGGAAATCGGATCACCTGAGGCGATTTCCCATCAAATCGCGACTCACCAACCGGGCGACACTATCAGCATCGATCTCATCCATAAGGGCAAGCCAACCAAGCTCGATGTCACCTTGGGCGTCAGGCCAGCGGCGATCGCCGCTTTGGAGCCACAACAACTCGATCCGCGAAATCTCGATGGCCTGCCCAAAGAACTCGCCGACCGCATCCGCCGCGCCATCGAAGGCAATCTCGGCGGAATGGATCTGAAACTGGGAGATAACGGGCTGCAGATCGCTCCAGCTCCCCAAATGGAAGACGCCTTGCGCGATCTCAAGAAGCGCATGGAGGACGCCATGGGCAAAGGTTTGCTCCCGCCGGAAGCCGGCGACGCCCAACCTCAAATCCAGGGCGCGGCTACAGTTAGAATGAAAGACCAACAAGGAAGCGTCGAAGTGAAATCGAAGGACGGCGGCAAGGAAGTGACTATTCGCGACCAGCAGGACAATGTCACCTGGAGCGGCCCGTGGGACACCGCCCAAGACCGGGCCTCTGCTCCTGATGACGTGCGCCAACGAGTCCAAAGCCTCAATCTCGACACCAATTTCAACGGCAACGGCCTAAGATTGCAAATGCAGCCGAACGGCCAACTGGGTCTTCCCGACAACTGACCCCGGTAACAATTTTTTCATGGAAATGGGTTCACACCCGCGTTCGGCAAGTGTTCGGGCGCGGGTGTGTTTTTTCCGGCGAGGCGCGCTATCCACTGAAATCAGCGGTCCCAAAAGCGGTTGAGGAAGGTGGCCCGAGACGGATTTGAACCGCCGACACGTGAATTTTCAATCCACTGCTCTACCGACTGAGCTATCGGGCCTTAATCTCCTGCACCCTTGCGGGTGGGGCGGCAGTAAGAGTGCCCGCTGGGGATTTGACAACCCGAAAATCGTTTATTTCGGCATTTTCCAACAGTGCTGCGGATTCCTCGGGAAACCGTCCCCGTCCGCGCTTTCGCCCACTAAAAAACGGCGGACCTTTTCGGGGTCCGCCGTTCTCAGGAAGTGTTACGGGCTGGGAGGCCCACTCGGTGATTAGCCGAGCACTTTGAGCTTCTTGATGCCGAAGACCGCGTCATCGCCCAGCTCTTCCTCGATGCGGAGGAGTTGGTTGTATTTCGCGATACGGTCGGAGCGGCTCATGGAGCCGGTTTTGATCTGGCCGCAGTTAGTCGCGACGGCGAGGTCGGCGATGGTGCTGTCCTCGGTCTCGCCGGAGCGGTGGCTGAGCACGGCGGTGTAGCTGTTTTCCTTGGCGAGTTCGACGGCGTCGAAGGTCTCGGTAAGGGTGCCGATTTGGTTCACCTTGACGAGGATCGAGTTGGCGACGCCGAGCTTGATGCCCTTGCTGAGGAAATCGACGTTGGTGACGAAAAGGTCGTCGCCGACGAGCTGGGTGGTCTTGCCGAGCTTCTCGGTGAGAACCTTCCACCCGTCCCAATCGTTTTCACCGCAACCGTCTTCGATGGAGATGATCGGATAGTTCTTCTGGAGACCGGCGTAGTAAGCGACGATTTCCTCGGCGCTTTTGATCGACTTGTCGGACTTCTTGAAGACGTAGGCGTTTTGTTTGGCGTCGAAAAACTCGGAAGCGGCGACGTCGAGGGCGATGGCGATGTCGTCACCCAACTTGTAGCCGGCCAGTTCGATGGCTTGCGCGATGACGCCCAGGGCATCCTCGGCACCGGCGAGTTTCGGGGCGAATCCGCCTTCGTCGCCGACGGCGGTGGAGAGGCCGCGGTCGTGGAGGACTTTCTTGAGGGCGTGGAACACCTCGGCACCGTAGCGCAGCGCTTCGCGGAATGTCGGCGCGCCGACGGGCACGATCATGAATTCCTGGAAGTCGATCGGCGCGTCGGAGTGCGCGCCGCCGTTGATGATGTTCATCATCGGGACGGGAAGCACCTTGGCGTTAGGGCCGCCGAGGTATTTGTAAAGCGGCACGCCGAGCTGTGAGGCGGCGGCTTTGGCGACGGCCATCGAAACGCCGAGGATGGCGTTGGCGCCGAGATTCATTTTGGTCGAGGTGCCGTCCAATGCGAGCATGGCGGCGTCGATCGATGCTTGCTCGGTGGCGCAGTAGCCAAGGAGCCCGGGAGCGAGGATCGCGTTGACGTTTTCCACGGCCTTGAGCACGCCTTTTCCGCCGTAGCGGGCCTTGTCGCCGTCGCGGAGTTCGACGGCTTCGTTTTCGCCGGTGGAGGCTCCGGAGGGAACCGAGGCGCGGCCGATCGCGCCACCTTCGAGGTGGACGTCAACTTCAACGGTGGGATTGCCACGGGAATCGATCACTTCGCGGCCACGGATTTCAACAATGGTGGTATAGTCCATAATTATGCTTTGGTATTGGATAGGGTGGGTTTTTGAAATTCAGGGATTGAACGGCTTGATCGAGCGGATGGTGAGTTCGCCCATCAGTTCGGTGAGTTCGTCACGGACCTGGACGGTGTCGCCCGGTTCGCGGCCGACGAGGACCTTGCCGACTTCGGATAGATAGGAAACGGTTTTGGTCTCGGGTTCGGAGTCCCAGGCACCGAGGACGGTCATGACGATTTCCACACCGGCGATATTGGTCAGGGTGACCACGGTGCCGATGTTGACCTTGCTGGCGTCGGAGCCTTTAAAATCGGTGCCGCGGGAATTCGCGATTTCCTTTTCCAAGGCGTTGCGGCGGAGGCCGAGATATTTTTCCAGGTCCTTGGCGGACTTATACTCGAAGTTCTCGCGAAGGTCGCCGTAGGAACGGGCGATTTTCACGTCGTTGAGATTCTGGGGAATCTTGTTGCGAATGATGTCGTCCAACTCGGCCTTTTTCTTCTCCAGACTTTCCCATGAGACGAGGAGAACTTCTTCCGGGCGCTTCGCGTTCACTCCGTTGACGAGCTCGGCGGTTTCCGGACGGGCCTTGATGATGCGGGCCATCAGCGACTTTTTCTCAAGATCGCCGAAGACCGGACAATCGAGCAGGCGGCGGCCGAAATTGCGCGCCTCGTTGACATCCATGATGCCGACGAGGTCGGTTAGCAGGGACTTGTCATCGCCGAGCAGCGATTGCAGGCGCGAGGTTTTGCGCGGGCCGTCCGAGAGGTGGTCGTTTTCGAGAAGATTGAGAACGGCGGCTCCGACGTCGGCGCTGAAAATTTCCTGCGACGGTCCTTTGCGCTCGCGGCAAACCCAGATCAGCGCATCCGGCCCGAGGGCACGGCGGGCGATGGCAGAGCGAAGGTGCGTGACGAGAGCCGGCATCGAGTCGCGCTCCTGTAAAATGCGGGCGATCTCGGTAACGCCGCGGGCGCCGACACGGTCGAAAACCTGCACGATCTTGCTGACCCAGTCGTCGGCGAAGGCGTTGGGGAACGCTTCATACACCGCGCGCTGGCGGCCGGATGGAAGCGTGCCGGCCTCTTCGGCCAGGCGGGTGGGATCGGCGGAAAGCAAAAGATCCGAGAGCCGGACAGCGCTCGGATCGAGTTCGAGCGCTTTGGACGAGCCGATGACTTCGTCGCGCGCGGCGACGAGTTGGAGGGCTTGGCCGAGCTGGACGCGGGCGGCTTTTTTCGCGCCCTCGTCGATGTCGTTGAGCAGACGCTTGAGGGATTCGGTGTCGTTTTCGAACGCGCCGATGTCCGCGGCGATGGCTTCCAAGGCGCGGATCATGCCCTTGATGTCGCGGGCGGCTTCGAAATCGGCGACGAGCGCTTCGGCCGGGCTGCGGTCACCGACACGGAGAACGATCGGCTCGGTGCGTTTCTGCGGGACGGCGGCAAGGCGGCTTTCGCGGAGGGTTTTCTTGGTGGCGTCCCACCATTTTTTGAAGCCGGCCTCCGGGATGACCGCGCCGGAGAGTTCCTTTTCGAGAGCGTCGCCGGTCATGCTGCCTCCGTGGCTTTCGAGAAGATGGACGATGAGGGCGAGCGGATCGCTTTTGGAAAGGGCGCGGAGTTCTTCGAGCTGCTCGATTTTTTTCGCGCGGAAATCGTCGGGGCCGATCCACTCGGTTTTTTGGAACGCGAACTGCAATTCCATCGTCTGGCCGGTGGATTTTTCGAAGTCGATGGTGACTTTCTTTCCGGGAAGATCCCAGTCGGTCACCTTGCCGGCGCCGAAGGATTTGTGAATACAAAAGTTTCCGGGAGCCAATTGAGAAAGGCGCTCGCCGACCGGTTTGGGAATGCGACCGGCCTCGACCAGTTTCGCCACATCAGGATGCATGCAAAAGAAGATGGGAAGCCGACTTGGAAAACGCAAGGCATTCCCTTGATAAACTACCAGCCCTTCGGTTTTTACGGCTTTTGCGGCAACGGTGGGACGACCCGCGGGCGAGGTTGACGCTGGGAAGGGTTACTGCCGTCGAGGGTCTGGTCCAAGGTCCGGCAGAGCACATGGATTTTGCGCCGCCAGTTCTCTGGAACTTGTTCGAGTCCATCATCGTCGGACAAATCGCCCTCGAAAATCACCGCTCCTTTTAAACCGTCGATCTTCACCTTGAAAATCTCCCCGTCCCGCCGGACGACCGCCCGACCTTCGTTGTTTGAAAAACTGGCGCTTTTTTCGGCGATGTTGACGATCCGCATCGGGCCGTCACAAGTCCCGGGAAGCACGGCGGATTCGACCATTTCTCCGGAGAACGGCTTGTTCAATACCGGTGCCTGCCCGAGTTTCAATTTGATTTCCAACGGCTTGCCGCCCCGAAATCCGGAAATCACGACCTCCGAGCCGGGTTTCTCCAACCGCAACAAAGTGGCGAGCTGTGCTTCGTTCACGAGCATCTGGTCGCCGAATTTCCACAGTAAATCCAGCTCCAGAAGCCCGGCCGCGTGTGCCGGTCCGCCCGGATCGATGGATTTCACGACGAATCCGACGCCCGGCGGGATCGAAGGCACATGGACCGTGATCGCCTCGTCCGGCTTGGCCACCCGCAAACCGAGCCACGCCTGAGGCGCTCGCGGTACCTGTCCTTCCGTGGTTTGGCCGCCGGACAGCAAGGTCTGGGCAAACAGGACGGCGGCGACCAGACTTGGTTTCATATTAAAACGCGCTGATCGGCATCAGCAAAATCTCTTCACGAGCCTCGGAAATAAGGACCTCCATCCCGGTTTCCTCGTCACGCACGTTGTTTTCCTCCACCGCATTGAGGCGGAGGGCGCGCATGGCCGAGCCGTCCGGGTTTTCCTGCCAACCTTCGTCGGTCATGGACTCGATCCGGTCGGACTCACTGACCAAAACCAGTCCCGAATTTGAAAGAACAGGCGATGCCACGGCGACTTGCTGCTCCCGGGAACCTTTAAACACCGGCGAAATCGCAAACATCGCCCCAACCGCAGCCGCGATGCCGCCGCCGATCACCACGCGCGCCAGCCAACGACCGGCTGAAATGCCGACGACGTTTTCAGCCTCGGGCCCCGCCAGCTCATCGATCATTGCTTCGATTTCAAATTGCGCGTCCTGGCTCAATGCCGGTGGCATCAAGCGGGCGAGGATTGTTTCGATGGGATCAGGCGCTTGCATGGCGGTCCTCCTTCACGCGGCGCAGCTCGTGCGACAGTTGTTCCAACGCGTAGCGATAGCGCGAAGCCGCCGTGTTGGGCGAAATCGCGAGTGTTTCCGAAATTTGCAAAAACGTCAGCCCGCCCCAGAATTTCATCACCACGACTTCACGCAGCTTCTGGCTGAGATTCTGGACGGCTTCGCGTAAAATCACGGCTTCCTCGTCCTCTTCGAGCACCGGGTCGAGCCAGACGTCTTGGAAATCGTTCAGATAAATCACCGATTCTTCGCGCTTCCGGCGGCGCGACTCGCTGCGGTGGTGGTTGAGCCCGCAGAAGCGGATGGTCGAGAAAACCAGCGGCAGATCCGGCGGACCGCCGCCTTTCTCGGCTTGGTGGTGCCACATCCGGAGGATCGCTTCTTGGACGAGATCCTCGGCGTCATGCCGGGAATTGCTCCAACCGCGGGCGAAAAGAAGCAGCCGCGGGCCGTTTTCGGCCAACCACTGTTTCCATGCGCTTGCGGGAGAATTCATCGTTCAAGAGAGGAAATGCCCCACGCGGAGGCTTTTGTCTGCAAAATCGATTTCAGTCGAGAAAACGGATCTTTCCGGGAGCCGGCGTGCGCCCGAGCGCCATCTCCGCGTGCTGCTCGTCGGTGCAGGACGAATTGATCGGCGCGTCGGGCGTTGCGTCGCTCGCTTCGAAATAGCCGTTTTCGAGCATCCACTTTTCCACTTCCTCGCCGGAAATGTCCGGCAGCATGTGGCCGTCGATCTCCACGCATGGCGAGAGCGACTGGCCGCTTCGCTGCTCCATTTCCCAGCGGAAAGCCGGGTTTTTGATGATGTCCTTCTCTTCGTAGGGAAGGTCGTATTTCCGCATGATGGCGCGGATGCCTTCGCTCCAGCCGCAGAAGGTTTTGAGATAGGCGGTGATTTGCGGGGTGGATTTGGTTTCGGACATGTCAGTGGATGGTTGGTTGGCGGCAGAATAGGCCGGCGGGGACAAATCGCAAGCGCCGTGGTTGGCCAGCGGTCGCGAAGACTGCATAAGAATGTGTTCCGGCTGTCTCAGCCGGAAGCGGAGGTCTGGAATCCGGCTGAGACAGCCGGAACATCTTTATCCCGGCAGCAAATCCTTCACCGCGTCGCGCTCTTCCTTGAGCTCGTTGATGGTGAAATCGATTTTTTCCTGGCTGAAGGCATCCACCGGCACGCCTTGAACGACTTCCCATTTGCCGTTTTCGATCGTGCGAATCGGCATCGAGGCCATCAGGCCTTTTTCAATGCCATAGGAACCGTCCGAGCAGACCGCGACGGAGTGCCAGTCGCCGGCCGGAGTCGGATTGACGAGGCTTTTCACGGTGTCGAGCGCGGCATTCGCGGCGGAGGCGGCGGAGGAGAGTCCGCGCGCCTTGATCACGGCGGCACCGCGCTGTTGGACGGTGCTGATGAACTCGCCCTTGAGCCACTCGTGGTCGCTGATGACTTCGGTCGCGGGACGGCCGTCGATCTTCGCATTGGTGAAATCCGGATACTGGGTGGCGGAGTGATTGCCCCAGATGCAGAGGTTGGTGACCTTCGACTGATGGACGCCGGCCTTCTTGGCGAGCTGGCTTTTCGCGCGGTTTTCATCGAGCCGGGTCATTGCGAAGAAGCGGTCGGCGGGGATGCCGGCGGCGTTGTTCATGGCGATGAGCGCGTTGGTGTTGCAGGGATTTCCAACCACTAACACGCGGACATCCTCGGCGGCGTTGCGGGCGATGGCCTGGCCTTGGCCGGTGAAAATCTTGCCGTTGATGCCGAGCAGGTCGGCGCGTTCCATTCCGGCCTTGCGCGGCACCGAGCCGACGAGCAGGCACCAGTTGGCGTTCTTGAATCCCTCGTCGAGATCGGCGGTGCCGATGACTTCGTTGAGCAGCGGGAAAGCGCAGTCGTCGAGCTCCATGATCACCCCTTGCAGCGCGGGCAAGCCGGGCTCGATTTCAATCAGGCGGAGATTGACCGGCTGGTCCGGGCCGAAGACGAAACCCGAGGCGATGCGGAACAACAGGGCGTAGCCGATCTGGCCAGCGGCACCGGTGATAGAGACGGTAATTGGTGTTTTCATAGGTAAAATTGCAAGAACGGCGACAGGCTATGGGGCTGGCCGGATGAGGTCAACTGACAAGCAACGCGATCAATGGATGCGCGCGGCGTTCGACAAAAAACGACCGACCGCCGCGAAATCGAGCTTCCCCGGCCGCGCGCCCGGCCTTTTACTCCGCCCATGATCGACATGCTGGTGCGCCTTTACGACTTGCCGGAATCGGCGTCACTCTATGCGGAAACCGCCGGCAAAGGCGTGACGCTGCGCCGCGCGCGGGCCTTCGAGAAACACACGGTCGCGGCCTTCGCGAGGGCGCATTTCTCGGAAAAATGGGTCAGCGAGGTGGAAGTCGCGATGACCCGCCAGCCCATCGCCTGCTTCATCGCCACGCGCGACAAACAGATCCTCGGCTTCGCCTGTTATGACACGACCCAGCGCGGGTTTTTCGGGCCGACCGGTGTTTCGGAAAACGCCCGCGGACTCGGCTTGGGCAAGGCGCTGCTGTTCAAAGCGCTCGAAGGCTTGCGCGACATCGGCTATGCCTACGCGATCATCGGCGGCGTGGGACCGAGGGAATTTTACGCGAAAAACTGCGGCGCGATCGAGATTCCCGGCAGTGATCCGGGGACTTACACCGACTTGCTGCCGTGACTCACTCCACGGCGTGAATCCCGATTCCATGCTCGTCGCAAAGCTCCGCGACGCGCGCTTTTTCCAACAGCAAGGTCCTCCCCGCCTCGATGGCGATGCCCCCCACCCCGGCGGCGGCGCAGGTCTCGATGGTCTGCGGGCCGATGACCGGCACGTCGAAACGGAAATCCTGGTTCGGCTTGGAAACCTTGACTAGCAGCACGTCTTTCCCGCGGCCAAGCTCTCCGCCGCGCTTGATGCAGGCGTTCGTTCCTTCAAACGCCTCGGCCGCGAGCACCGTGCCGTGGCGGACCACGACGCTCTGCCCGATGTCGAGCGCGCTCGTTTGCTTGGCGATGCGGAACCCGAAATCCGCATCCGCGAGCTGGCGCTTTTTGAATGCCGGTCCACAAACATAGCCCGGTCCGGGTAGATGGTTCTCGAGAAAGGTCGTCGCCGGCAGCAGTGTGATTCCGTCCTTCGCCAACTCGTCGCCGATCGCGCCGAACAACGTTTCCGCATTCCGCTCCTTCACCCGCGCCAGCATCATCAGGATCCGCAGGTCCGGCCGGAGATCGAAGAGATTCTTCGGCGAAATCTGCCCCATCATCACCGCCTCGTCCGCGCCCTCGCGGCGGAAAAACTTGATCAGCTTGCTCAGCTGCCCCACCCGCACCCACTCGGTGGCGTCCGCGAGTTTCTCCAACTCCGGCTTCGTCTCGCCGTGGAAAGCGACCACCACCAGCCGGATTCCCGGCGCTTTCCGGCGCGCCTCGGCGATGAAGGTCTCCGGATAAACGCCGCTGCCTGCGATGATTCCGATGGTGCGGGAGGTCGTATCGGGAGAGGCCATTTCTGCGTGTGTCGGGGAAATACCGGCTGTCGCAATGAGTGAGAAGTAGCGGCTGTGGGACTCGAACCCACACTCGTTAGAACTCGATTTTGAGTCGAGCGCGTCTACCAATTCCGCCAAGCCGCCTTGGTGCGCGGCAGATTGGCGGGACATTCCGCCGAGGGCAAGAGGTTTTTAAATCACCACGCCTTCTCCCCTCTCGCGTCAAACGGCAGCCACAGCAGCGCCACGGTTTCCACCTTCACGTCGGTTTTCGTCGGCTTGATGGACTCGGTTTCGAGCGGCAGCGACGCTGGATCAAAAGAATCGGTCAATTTCGCGATGCCCGCCTCGAGCTCATCCCGGATGGCTTGGATTTCCCCTGCGACGCCCTCGATCTTCGCCTCGGCGTTCGCGACGTCCTGATGTTGCTTGTAGGCGCTGGTCGCCTTGCCGATAGACGAGGTGCCGCGGGTGATCGATCCGAGCCCGGCTTTCCGGCCGAAGACGGCTCCGAGGATGCCGCCCAGCACCGAGACGCCCGCCTGCATCTTCGCGGAGCTGGACTCAGCTTTTTCCCTGGCGAGCTGGCCCTCCGCCGCGCGCAGGCGGGCTTCGAGAGTGGCGACTTTTTTCGCGGCGGTGGCGCGGAGCTTTTCGATCGCGGCATCGCGGGCCTCGTGCGCCTGATGCATGATGCGGGCGCGGAAATCCGCCTCGCTCTCGCCGAGCCGCGACCATTCCTTGAGCGTCGGGCAAGAAAACACATCCGCCCTCTCGTTGCGATAGAGCCACTCGGCGAAGTCCTTTTCCACCTGCTTGTAATTCGCCGCATTCATCGCGAATCCCGGTAGTTCGGCGAAGCCCGCACCGGCCGCGGGCTCGGTTTCTACCAGCTTGGCAGGCGCCTCCACGGACGTTTCCCAATCAATGCCGGTGGCGGTGATCGGGTTCACCAGGCGCACCGTGCGCGAGCCATCGAGGTCCACCTTGGCCGAGGAAAAATGCACCACGCCGTTGCGCAGCAGATAAGGCCTATAGGTCGTTTCGGCCCCATCTCCCGCGGCCGGCACGAAAATCTCCGTCACCCCCGCGCCCACGTTCGGGCGTGGCGAGGCAGCGGCATTCATTGCCGGCATGCCCATCGGCTTCGCAGTCGCGGCCGGAGCGGAAATCTTCATGAACTCCCCGCGCTTCGGGTCCATCAGCAGCTTGATCTGGCTCCGTGTCAGCGGGCCAGTCAGATAACTCATCACCCAGCGGACGTGGAAAATAACAGGCGCGTCCTCGTGCACGTTGTTCATCAGGAAAACCCGGTTGCCGAGGCCGGAAATGAGCCGCTCCATGTCCGCCCGGTCGAACTTCGCGTTCTGCGATCCGGCCGCGCCTTCCAGCCCGTCGAGCACGCGCAGCTTGTCGCGCTCGGTCTGCAGCCGGCCGAGGAACCAGGTGCCGATGTTGGACAGCGCCTTGTAATCCAGATCGACCGGGTTCTGTGTCGCTAACAAACAACCCAGCCCGAACGCGCGCCCTTGCTTGAGTATCGTCATCATCGGCCGCTTGGACGGCGGGTTCGCGCTTGGCGGCAGGTAGCCGTAGATTTCATCCATGTAGAGCAGCGCCCGCAGCGAGGTCGTGCCGTTTTGCGCACGCATCCAGCCGAGCATCTGATTAAGCAAGAGACTGACAAAGAACATCCGCTCGGTGTCGCCGAGGTGGGCGATGGAGAAAATGGAAATCCGCGGCTTGCCGGCGGGCGTGTGCAGCATCTTCGCGATGTCGAGCGGCGGGCCTTCCAGCCAGCTCGCGAAGCCGGGCGAGGCGAGCAGGTTGTTGAACTTCAGCGCCAGCGTCTGGCGGGATTTCTCCGGCATGAACGACTCCAGATCGATCACGCCGACCTTGTCGAAGGCCGGCCTCTGAATGTGCCGGATCAAGATTTCGAGCGTCACGTTTTGCTCCGCCGCCCACGCATGTTGGAAAATCGCCGCCACCAGCACCGCCTCCGGACTCTGGATGGAATCCGCCTCCACGCCCACCAGCGAGAGCAGCGACGAGACCGTGCTTTCCACCCGCTCACCTAGCAACTCGGCGTCGTCCATGATTTCGAACGGCGGCGCTTCCAACGAACTCAGGATGCTAACCGGAATCCCCGCCTTGCTGCCGGGCGTGAAAATATTGATGTCCACTTTCTCCCGCAGCGTCGCGATGCGCTCCGGATTCTGCCCCCAGTCCGCCAGCCCGGTCTTCCACATTTCCGCCGTCTTCGCCGCGTGTTCGTCCGGCGTGATCCCCTTCTTCGCCGCGTCGTCCTCATTGATCCACGGGCGGAAACTCTTCGCGTCCAGATCGGGAAACATCAGCAGCAAATTCGAAATATCGCCCTTCGGATCGATGATGATCGCCGGGATGTTATCCATCGCCGCCTCCTCCAACAGCGCGAGGCAAAGCCCGGTTTTCCCCGAGCCCGTCATGCCCAGCACCACGCCGTGCGTCACCAGGTCCTTGGAATCATAGAGGATCAAATCGTCCCGCACCTTCTTCGCCTCCGGATCATAGCCACGCCCCAGATAGAACTGCCCGAGTTTTTCGTAATCCGTGGTGGAAATCGTCATAACGGGATCATTTAAACCTCTCGTCCAAAAACATCCAGCGGGAAGCGGGAAAGATGCCCTTCACGCAAATTTCACACCTTCGTCATTCCCAAACGCCGGGGCTACGTTAGCCTCACGGCGAAATCCATGGAAAACGCCACCGAAACGGAAGTCGCCGATGCAGCCAAACACCTCCGCTCGCTCTCCAGCGGGCTCAACCAAGTCCTCTTCGGCCAGGAGGAACTCATCGATCTCGTGATCACCGGCGTGCTCGCCCGCGGCCACATTTTACTCGAAGGCCTGCCCGGCTTGGGCAAAACCGAGCTGGTCAAGGGCCTTTCCAAACTGCTCAAACTCGGCACCAAGCGCGTCCAATTCACCCCCGACCTTCTCCCCGGCGACATCACGGGAAACCCGGTGCCGCAGGAAATCGACGGCCGCCGCGATTTCGTTTTCCAGCCGGGGCCGCTGTTTACCAACATCGTGCTCGCCGACGAAATCAACCGCGCCTCGCCGAAAACCCAGTCCGCGCTGCTCGAAGCGATGCAGGAACGCCGCGTGACCGTGCTCGGGAAAACCCACGATTTGCCGAAGCCGTTCTT
>CAMCCX010000056.1 GCA_945873305.1 Akkermansia muciniphila | reverse complement strand
GGGGCCGCTGGCTGGTATCTGACTCTTGCCGCGGCAGGTGTGTTGCCGCGCATGGGATCATGGGTTACGGACTACGTGCTTCTGACAGGTGCGGTTGTCGCATGGTTTTTTTGTATCACGCCCATTGGAAGGGACATGGATGTCGTGGTGTCAAAGTTGGTAAGTCGTGGTCCTTACCTCCGGTGCGACGTGGTAAGGGAGAATGAAGAGCGGATTGCCAAGTGGTTGATGGTGCCATTTGTAATTTGGTGGCTTCCCATACTGCTGGCGTTTGCCGGCGGCTTGGTGAAGGATTGATGCGTAATTGTTCGTTGTAGGCAATGCCTTCACGGGGTCAAACCACTTTGAGGTGTTTCTTGGCTACTGGCGATGGCTGCGCGGCGAGCGTGGCCTTGCGGGCTGTGGTTCTGGGATGCTGCGGAAGAACTCGCTTTGCCTTCCTCATGGAAAACTTTTCATCATTCCGGCTTTGCGATTTCCCTGCGTCCTTCGCGGCTCTGCGGTTCACTCTTGAGTCAAGCGGCATGACCGGAGAGGCGCGCTTTCGCGGGAACGGAAACCACCGCCACGGCTTGAACTCACAGCTCGCGGATGGCGCTCATGATCCGCTTGGCGATGCGGTCGTAGTCTTCCTTGCCTTTGGCCGCCTTGAGCTCCTCGGGCGTCAGGCGGATGGGTTTGCCGACGGTGACGGTGATGCGGGCGAAACGTATTTTTCCGGAGCCGCGGGGCAGGGCTTCGCGGGCTCCTGAGATTTTAACCGGCTGGATCACCGCGCCGGATTTCACGGCGATGAGGCCGATGCCGGGGGCGGCCTCGCCGATGTCGCCGTTGAGGGTGCGCTCGCCTTCGGGGAAAACCAGCACGCGTTCGCCTTCCTTGAGCTTGCGGATGATGGTCTTGAGGCTTCCCATGTCGGGGCGGTCCTGGTCCACCGGGATCGCGTTCCATTGCGGATAGAGCCATTTGCCGAATCCCACAAACAGCGTTTTGCGGGCGAGGTAAGTCATCTCGGTCTTGTAGAGGTTTCCGATGAGCGGCGGGTCGAGGAAGCTCTGGTGATTGGAAGCGATGAGGACCGGGCCTTCCGAAATCAGGTTTTCCTCGCCGACGATTTTAAGACCGAAGAGCGTGCGGAAGGCGGCGCCGAATGATATCCAACCTAACCAATAGATCCAGCGCATGGGAGTTTCCGGATTCATGGGAGTGCGGGCAGGCCCTGTTGTTTGAGGATTTCAATGGCGGCATCGACGCCGCTCTCGATGGTGTGATTCGAGGTGTCGAGGACCACGGCGCCATCGGCGATTTTCAGCGGGGCGGTGGTGCGCTCGCTGTCGGCGGCGTCGCGCTGGGCGATGGAATCGACCTCGCCGGCCGCGATCCGGCGGGCGGCGCGGACCTCTTCGCTGGCATCGACATAGATTTTATAAGGCGTGTCCGGAAACACCACCGAGCCGATGTCGCGGCCTTCCATGACGATGCTGGTGTGGTCGAGGTAACCGCGCTGGAGCGCGACTAACTTATCGCGGACTTCCGGGATCGCGGAAATGGTCGAGACGTTGGAATTGATCGTTTCGCTGCGGAGCGCGTCGCCGGGATCGACGCCGTCGATGGTGCAGGTGGAGGTCATGCCTTTTTCGCCGCAATGGATGTCGATGCGGTCTAGCAATGCTACGACCGCGGCGGTATCTGATGGATCGATGTTTTCCTGGAGCGCCTTCCAGGTGACGGCGCGATACATGGCGCCGGAGTTGACCATGACGAGGTCGAGGCGTTGCGCGAGCTTGCGGGCGAGCGTGCTTTTGCCGGAGGCGGCGGGGCCGTCGATGGCGATGGCGAAACGGGGCGTGGCGGTCATGCGCGGGAAACGGTGGGCAGGGTGAAGTCGGCGGCTTGCGAGCGCTCGTGAAGAATGGCGTCGAGGTGATGGGCGAATCCCGGATAGGAGGTGTTCACGCAGTCGGTGTTTTTAATAACAGTTTCACCTTCTGCGAAAAGCCCGGCGATGGCGAATGCCATGGCGATGCGGTGGTCGCCGTGGCTGTCGATCACGGCGGCGTGCAGCGGCTTGCCGCCTTCGATTTCCATGCCGTCCTCGAACTCATCGACCTCGGCACCCATGGCGCGGAGGTGGTTGACGACGGTGGAGATGCGGTCGGATTCCTTGACGCGGAGTTCCTTGGCGTTACGGATGATGGTGCGGCCTTGCGCCAGCGCGGCGGCGACGGCGATGACCGGAATTTCATCGATCAGGTTCGGGACTTCATCGATGAAAATCGTGGTGCCGGTGAGGGACGCGCCGTGGAGTTCGATGTTTCCGATAGGTTCGCCATCGGACTCATGGACGATTTCCGACATGTGCGCGCCCATGCGGCCGAGGACTTTGAGAATCGCGGTGCGGGTCGGGTTGAGGCCGACGTCCTTGATCAGCAGGCGCGAGCCGGGGATGGCGGCCGCGGCGACGAGCCAAAAGGCGGCGCTGGAGATGTCGCCGGGCACGGTGAAATCGCAGGCTTGGGGGACTTGTCCGCCGTCGATCGAGATCGCGTTGCCCGCGCGGCGGGTGGTCATGCCGAAGGAAGCCATCATCCGCTCGGTGTGGTCGCGGGTTTCGGCGGGCTGGATGACGGTGGTTTCGCCATCGGCGAAAAGTCCTGCTAGCAGCACGGCGCTCTTCACCTGGGCGCTGGCGACCGGCATGTCGTAAGTGATCGGGTGCAGCTTGGCGGCGTGGATGAGCAGGGGCGCGCAGCCGGGTTTCTCGCCGCGGGTCTCGATGTGAGCGCCCATCTGGCCGAGCGGGATGGTGATCCGGCCCATCGGCCGCGAGGAGAGAGAGGCGTCGCCGAAGAGCTCGGTGGAGAAGGATTGTCCGGCGAGAAGGCCTGCTAGCAGGCGCATGCCGGTGCCGGCGTTGCCGCAGTCGATGGGTGCGGCGGGCGCGCTGAGTTTCATCGACTGGCCGTGGATGCGCAAGTTGATCGGGCCGTAGCTTTCGAGCTCGTCGAGGACCTCGTAGGACGCGCCGAGCGCATTCATGGCATTGAGCGTATTGATGCAGTCCTCGCTGGGGAGGAAGTTGCGGATGGTGCAGGTGCCGTTGGAAAGTCCGCCGAGGATGGCGGCGCGGTGGGACATGCTTTTGTCGCCCGGGACGCTGAACTCCGCGTGCAGTTTTGAAATGGCTTTGACTCGAAATTCCGACATGTGAGTTGGCAAAAAGGGCTATTGAGGTGGGTTCAACGGATCGCGCCGCTGCTTGGCGGTGACCAGCCATTGGCGGGCTTGTTCTTGGTCGCCGCTTTCGAGTGTGGCAAGGATTTCGCGGAGATCGGCGATGGTTTCCCGGAGCGGGCCGATGAGCGCCTCGCGGTTTTCGGTGACGATTTCCGCCCACATCGCGGGGTTCCCTGCGGCGACGCGGGTGGTGTCGCGCAGGCCGCCGCCGCCGAAGCGGCCTTCCGCCGGGTCCTTCAAACAAACGCGCGCGGCGCTGGCGGCGATGAGGTGCGGCAGGTGGCTGATGCGGGCGACGAGCTCGTCGTGGACCGCGGCACTCATCCACGAGGTGCGGCAGCCGATGGTTTTCCAAAACCGCTCCAAGGCGGCGGTGAGTTCGGCGGGCGCGCCGTCGTCGTTGGTGAGCAGGCAGGCGGCGTTCTTGAATAAATTCGCGGTGACGGCGGCGAGGCCGTTGCGCTCGGAGCCGGCCATCGGGTGGCTGCCGATGAATTGGATTTTCCGTCCTATCAGCAAAGGGCCGAGCTGCTGGTGCGGCACGCGTTTCACGCTGCCGACATCGGTGATCAAGCAACCGTCGCGCAAGCGGGCTTCCAAAGCGGCTGTGAGGAGGGCGGCCATCGAGCCGACCGGGACGGCGAGGACGATCAGATCCGCGTCGCGAACGGCTTCGCCAAGGTCGCCGGTGGCTCCGGCGATGCCGAGCTCGCGGGCCGCCTCGACGGTTTCCTGCTTGCGCGCCCAGAGACTAACCGTTGGCGGGTTTTCCAACCCACCCAGCGCAAGAGCGAGTGAGCCGCCTAGCAAGCCGCCTCCGAGGATGGTGATGTTTTGAAAATCCGTCTTCATTAAAAACAAAAAGACCGGGTCCAGTGTGCCGGACCCGGTCGGTTTTCCTAAGCAGGTTTACCGGGAATCAGGAAAATCTCAAGGCACGCGGAAATAGCCTTTGCCAGCGCCGGTGTAGGTCGGGTCTTGAACCAGGGTGCCGCTGGGAATGTCGCGAACATCGACCACCTTGTTGTTATACGGGCTGAAAACGAAGCCGTCCTTGCCGGGGACCTTGTTGGCGAACTTGTATTCCGCGCGCTTTTCCTCAACCGGCGGGGTGGGAGCTTGGGTGGGCGGAGTGGTTTGGGCGGTGGTGTCGGCCGGAGTCACGGGTGCCGGGTTCACAAGATCGTCTTTCTTCGTAAGCTCTTCCTTTTGCTTCATGAGATCCCGTTGTTCCTGGACCTTTTGTTGTTCCGCGGCGGTGGCGGTTTTCTGCGCCGGCTTTTGAGCGGGTCGCTTGGTTTGTTGCTCGTTGAAAGGAGTGCAGGAAGCGAACAAAACGCATCCGAGTGCGGCAAATCCGGTGAGAAAACGATGGTTCATGGCGGTGTGGGAGAGGGAATGTTTGGGAATGAAAAACGTCAAAAAACTGCGGTGAGGCGTCGGGCGGGATGATGGTCTTCCTGAGCTTTCCGTCAAGCAAGGTCATCATGCTTCCGCGGAATGCGGCGTGAAATTTGGCACGGGCGGGGCTTGTCGGCAAGTAGGTTTTCGGCTGAGACTCGCGCCCGCCATGCCAGATGCCACGATTCACGCCGTCGGAGAGATTTTGGAAAACCTCAACCCGGTTCTCTATCGAGTCGCCTTGCCGAACGGGAAGAAAATCCTCGCCCATCTCTCAAAGCCGCTGACCGAGGCGAATGCCGGCTTCGGCACGGGCGAGCGCGTCGTGCTCGAGCTGACGGCTTACGATTTCGACCAGGCGCGCATTCTCGGTGGCGCGGAATGAGCGGCTTATTTCCCGATGCAGAAGCTGCTGAAAATCACGCCCAGCAGGTCCTCGGTATCGACTTTTCCGGGGATTTCCCCGAGCGCGTCGAGGGCTTCGCGGAGATCGATCGCGGCGAGCTCGGGATCGGTTGATCGATCATTGAGGAGTTCCAGCGCGGCGAGCAGCGAGGTGCGGGCGAGTTGGAGGCTCGCCTGATGGCGGGCGTTGATGGCGACCGCGTGCTCGCCCCAGTCCGCCTCGCTGAAATGGAGCGAATCGCGGATGGCGTCGGAGAGCAGATCGAAGCCAGTATCTGTGGTGCAGGAAAGCCGCACAGCCTCGATTCCCGCCCAGGACGGATGCTCGCCGAGGTCCGTTTTGTTGAGCACCTGAAGGCGCTTGGCGGCGGTCGCGGGAAGGATGGCGTCGGCGGGCCGGGGCTGGCTGGCGTCGGCGACTTCTAACAGAAGGTCGGCGGCTTCAATCTGCCTGACGGTGCGCTGGATGCCTTCCGCCTCGATCCGGTCGGACGCTTCGCGGACGCCGGCGGTATCGACTAACCGGAGCGGGATTCCGTGCAAATTGACGACTTCCTCGATGGTGTCGCGGGTGGTGCCGGCGATGTCGCTGACGATGGCGCGCTCGAATCCTAGCAGGCGGTTGAGCAGGCTGGATTTCCCCACGTTGGGCTCGCCGAAAATCACGGTCCTAACGCCTTCACGCAGCACCCGTCCTTGATCGGCGGTGGCGAGCAGGGAATCGACCACCCCGAGGACCGATCCGACGCGGCCGCGCAGCAACGCGCCGGTCTGCGGGTCGATGTCTTCCTCCGGGAAATCGATCCATGCCTCGAGATGGGCGAGGGTTTCTAGCAATTGGTCGCGTGCCTCGGTGGTGCGCCGGCCGAGCGTGCCCTCCAGCTGGCTGCGGGCGGCGCGCAGCGAAAGCCGGGTCTGCGCGGAGATCAGATCCATCACTCCCTCCGCCTGCGTTAGATCGAGTTTTCCATTCAGGAACGCGCGTTGGGTGAACTCGCCCGGCCCGGCGGCGACGGCGCCGCAGGCGAGAAAGCGGGCCAGCACTTCGCGGGTCACGAGAATCCCGCCGTGGCCGGTGAACTCGACGCTGTCCTCGCCGGTGTAGCTGTTGGGTCCGCGGAAAACCGTCATCAACCCGTCGTCGAGAATTTGCCCTTCGGCGTCCCGGATGGTGCAGTAGCGGGTGGTGCGGGACATCACGGAAGACGCCTTGCCGCCGGTGGCCTGGTCCGCGATTCGGATCGCGTCAGGTCCGGAAATCCTCAGCAACGAGACCGCGCCCATTCCGGGCGGCGTGGCGATCGCGGCGATCGTCGTGCGGTGCGGATCTGGAATGGTTTCCATCCGGTTAGTCACTTCTTCGATGCCGAGGCGGATGTTTGGCGGCCGGTCGTCGGCGGAAGATCCGGGGGAATCATGATTTTCCCGACGCAGTGCCGGCAATGGAATTTCCGTTGGGGCTTTGGACTCACAAAATCTGCCATGATGAAAAGTTAGGAAATCAGAACCGCGCTGTCAAACGCGGGCGGGGGAATTTCAAACAGCCGCGGTGGCCGCCAGCACGGAATCGAGCACCTCCATGCAACGGCGGTTTTGTGATTCGGTGCCGATAGAAATACGGATCCAGTCGGGGAGTTTGTAGCTGCTCATCGCGCGGACGATCACGCCTTGCTTGAGCATGTCGCGGAAAACCCGGTCGCCATCGCCGGTCTTGATGAGCAGGAAATTGGCGAAACTCGGCACGTATTCCAAGTCTCTAGCGGCCAGGGCGCTTTCATAGAACGCCATGCCGGCGCTGTTCACCGCGCGGGTCTTTGCGATGTGGTCCGTGTCCGCGAGCGCGGCGAGGGCACCGGCTTGGGCGATGGCGTTCACGTTGAACGGTTGCCGGGCTTTTTGCAGGAGCGTGGCGACATTTTCCGAAGCCAATCCGTAGCCGACACGCAAGGCGGCGAGTCCGTGGATTTTCGAAAACGTCCGCAATACGCAAACGTTCCGGCCTTCCCTGACATATTTGAGCGCGTCCGGTGGCGAGTCGGGGAATTCGAAATACGCTTCGTCGAAGACAACGATCACGTGGGCCGGGACCCTCGCCATGAAGCGGTCGATCGCCTCCTGGCTGACCATCGTGCCGGTGGGGTTGTTAGGATTGGCGATGAAAACCAGGCGCGTCTTGTCGGTGATCGCGTCGGCCATCGCATCGAGGTCGTGCACGAAACCCGGATCCGGCACCTCGACGTATTTCGCTCCGAAGAGCGTGGCCATCAGCTTGTAAACCACGAACGCGTGTTTCGCGGCGATGAGTTCCGCGTCGCGGTTTAAAAACGTGTGGCACAACAACTCGATGATTTCGTTGGAGCCGTTGCCGAGGACGACGTTGGATAGGTTCATGCCGAAGGATTCGGCGATGGCGCTGCGCAGACGATAGCCGCCGCCATCCGGATAGATGTGGGATTCCTCAAGCGCCTCGCGCATGGCGATTTTCGCCAACGGCGACGGGCCGAGCGGATTTTCGTTCGAGGCGACCTTGACGATTTGCGAAGGGTCGAGCCCGAGCTCGCGGGCGGTTTCATCAATCGGTTTCCCCGGCTCATAGGCCACGAGGTCGCACACAAATCGGTTCGCGTATTGGTCAATCGTCATCGCGGCGGCAAAGTAGGAGAGAAGTCAGGATTGGTCAAACTTTCGGCGAGAATCCCCTCAGCGGTTGGCGTTGAGAAGGGTTTGGAAGCGTTCGAGCGCCGCATCGTAAGTCGGGGCAAGGGATGGGTTCGGTTGGAGCGAGGAACCGGCGGCCGTCTTGCAGAAGGTTTCCTGAAGCGTCGGCAGATCGTGGCCATCCGCCACGGCGGCGATCAGCGCGGCACCGAGAGCGGCGGAGTTCAAGACATCGAGCCGTTCGACGGGCGCTTGGAAAACATCGGCGACGACTTGGGCGATGCCGTCGTTTTTGGCGGCGCCGCCGGTGAGACGGATGCGCTCGGTTTTCACGCCCATCCATTCTGAGTGAAGGCGCATGTTGAGGAATTGTCCTTCAAGCAGCGCGCGGACTTGCAGCGCCGGATCGGCGCCGGATTCGAAGGCGGAGGAGCCTTGTAGAACCGGTCCTGAGAAGTCGTGGCGCGGGGTGATTTCCGGACCGAAGAACGGCAGCATCAAATTCTCTCCGGCCGATGAAAGCGTGGGGGCAAGTGCTTCGCGATCGAACGCCGTCCAGTCCAAGCCGAGCTTGTCGCGCAGGGCTTCACGAGCGAGGGAGCCGTTGCGGAAACAGATCAGCGACATGAAGCCGCCGGCCGGATTTCCGAAGACGTGGCCGAAGCCGTTCGGGTCGGTTTTCGGACCCGGCATGGCGGCGAAGAAGGTGTCGCTGGTGCCGAGGGAAATCACCACGTTGCCGGCTGCGGTAGCGCCCATGCCGACCAAAGATGCAGGATTGTCGCCCGTGAAAAGCGCCGTGCGGCAGTTTTCTGCAAAGCCGTATTTCTTGATGAAATAGGGAGAAATCCGGTCTTGGACCGTTGTTGCTGCGGCAGGAGGCAAGAGCTTCGCCCCGAGGTTGGGAGCAGTCGCGGCAAGCAGATCGGTGTCCCATCCGAGTTGGGAAAGGTTGAGGAGATTCATCCCGGCACCGTCGCCGAAATCAATCGGCACGGATTTTCCGGCAATCACCGAAGCGATGAACGAACTCACGAGGTGGATCTGGCTGGTGCGTTCGTAGGCCGCTGGATCGGATTTGTAAAAGCGGCGGATTTGCGGACCGGTGAAGCGCTCGATGGCGATTGAACCGCTGCGGGCGCAGACTTCCGCGGAGCCGTCGAGCGCGGCCGTGATTTCCGCGCACTCCGCTGCCGTCGAGGTATCCATCCAGATCGGCGAGGTCGCACGGGTCAGGGCGGGGGAGAGCTGGGAAGAAAGGTCGAGTGAGGCGTCAAGCTTGCCGAGGCGGGCGTCGAAAGTGGAGTCGAGATAGACCGAGCCGTGTTGTTGGCCGGATCCGGCGATCATTTTGACTTTTGAAAGATCCGTGGCTGAGGCAAGCCGGGTGAGCAGCAAATCCAGCGCCTCAAGCCACATCAACGGGTTCGCATGGACTTCGCCATCCTTGCCGCCGGGAATGAATCCGCTTGGAGAATGGTAGTTCGGAAATTCCGCGCCGAAGTTGACTGAAAGCTGGCAGCTGATTTGTCCCGCTTCGGGATCGATCAGGATTGCCGTGAGGGATTGGGTGGAAGAATCAAGACCGAGGAACATGGGCGGAGCTTTCCCGGAGATCGGTGGATTTCCAAGGCGGAATGTGATTTCTTTTGCCGAAATTATAGCGACCGGCGTGGACATAAAAAGGGGGCGGTCGCTTTCGCAACCGCCCCAGAGGTAGTTCAAGTCAGATGACTCGGTTCAGCTTAGAAGCTGACGCTGAGCATCGAACCTGCAACGAATTCGTTGCCGGAACCGAGGTATGCGGTGTCGTTGTCATCGCTGAGGGCGACGGACACAGCCACGAACGGCGACAGCTTGGCGTGCTCGGCGAAGCCCCAGTCAAGGGCGAGCTTGGTGGTCCAAGCGGTGGCTTGACCTTCATCGACAAGATAGCCGACGTTGGTGCCGACGTTGAGGGCAAGGCATGGGCTGAGTTCGAAGCTACGGCTCAGGGCGAGCTCGGAATAGCCGTTGTTGCCATTCTCGATATCCCAGAAGTAGGTGAGTGATGCTTCAGCAAAGCCAAAGTCGCGAGCCACGGAGAAGTAAACTTCCTGAGTGTCGCCCAAATTATCAGTAGCTTTGTTCAGAGCTGCTTGATTGTAAATGTAAGCAATGTAGCCGACAGATGCCTTGAGGAATCCGAGATCCTTGGAGACTTCGGCGTAGAGATCGAGTTCGTCGGTGTCGGAGGCAGTGGTAGCCGAGTCGAAGCTGCCGTACCAAGCGCCGGCGCTGAGGCCGAGACCGTTCCATTCGGTAGCGACATCGGCACCGACCTCAATGAGGTCGTCACCCGTGTCAATACCACGGAACAGATACTCGCTGGAGTAGCCGGTGTGGAGTTCGTATTCGACTTCCGCGTTAGCGTTGCCGGCCACAAGGGCGGAGGCAGCGGCCAAGGCGCCAATGGTTTTGCAGTAGTTTTGCATAGTGTTGTGTTGGTTTTCGGTTGCTGCTTGCGTCCTTGCTGCACCGGGTTGCGGAACAGGCAGGAGCAAAATCGGATCTCGCGTCCCGCATGTTATAAGTCATGCTGGAAACTCTCCGTTGGGCGAAAGGTTCACCTTTCCGAAGTAATTGTCCAGAATAATTTTGATGCGGATCAGCGTCCCGACGGGTCGGGGGATAGGGGCGGGCTTTAGCGCTGGCAAGCAATAACCTGTCATTTTCTTGGTTTTTGTGCTAAATGAAGCTCGATCCTAGTGAATCGCAGAGGTTTGTAATTTTGGCACGGTGTTTGCTTGGTTGGATTTCAAGCCACGAGGATTTGGAATCGTCGGGGCCAAGCAATCAAATATCCGACCAACTCTGACCACCATGACCAGTCGACATCTCAATAAAATCCGAGCCCTCACGGCTGCCGCAATCGCGCTCGTCGCCATTTCCCTGTCTCACAACACGCATGCGCAGGACGCAGCCTCGCCTCCTGCGGCTGCGGAAGCTGCCGCCGCGGCTGTGCCTACGATCGAGGAGCGACTGGCTGACGTGGAGGCTTACATGAATAATGTGGCTCGTCCCGAGAAAGCGGGCGGCGCCGAGTCGCTCGTGAAAGGTCCGGGTCCTGGAGCCAACGCATGGCAAATGGTGAGCACCGCGCTTGTCCTTTTCATGACCTTGCCCGGTCTGGCGCTGTTCTACGGTGGTCTTGTCCGCCGCAAGAATGTTCTTTCCGTCCTCGCCCAGTGCTTGGGAATCGCCTGCGTGGTCACCCCGATCTGGTGGCTCTGCGGGTATTCGCTCTCCTTCGGCGCGGGAAATTCCCTGATCGGTGATTTCAGCATGGCACTCTTCAAGGGCGTCGAGCCGGGCAACACCGGAGCTGGCTACTGGTGGATTTCAGACAGCATCTGGGCCATGTTCCAGCTGACCTTCGCGATCATCACTCCGGCGCTCATCATTGGTGCCATTGCTGAGCGGATGAAGTTCGCTGCCATCATGGCTTTCGTGGTGATCTGGATGTTCGCCGTGTATTTTCCCTTCGCCCACATGGTCTGGTCTGCGACCGGCTTGATGTGCGGTCCTCTCAATCCTACGGCAGGCATCAAGGCGCTCGACTTCGCCGGCGGCACCGTGGTTCACATGACCTCCGGCTGGAGCGCTCTCGTGCTCTGCATGATTCTCGGAAAGCGCAAAGGACTCGGCAAGGAGTCGATGGCTCCTCACAGCATGGTTCTTTGTATGGTCGGCACCGGCATGCTGTGGGTTGGCTGGTATGGATTCAACGCCGGCTCCGCGCTCGGTGCGGACGCCATCGCCTCCAATGCATTCACCACCACCACGCTTTGCGCCGCCACCGCTGGACTTGCATGGGCGCTCATTGAATGGATCTTCAAGGGCAAGCCAAGTGTTCTCGGTTTCTGCTCGGGCATCGTCGCCGGTCTGGTCGTCATCACTCCCGCTTGCGGATTTGTCACCACCAGTTCCGCAATGATCATGGGGGTTCTCGCCGGGGTCATTCCATTCCTCGCCGTTGCATACCTCAAGAAATTGCTCGGTTATGACGACGCACTCGACACCTTCGGCATCCACGGTGTCGGTGGAACCCTGGGCGCCATCCTCACCGGTGTCTTCGCCGATGAGAAGGCCAACTCCGTGGTCGCCGGTCTCAAGAACGGCTTGCTCTTGGAGCAATTCAAAGCCGTCGGCCTGACCATCGTCTGGAGCGTGGTCGCCACCGCCATCATCGCTTACATCGTCAAAGCCGTCATCGGTCTCCGCCCAGCACCGGAAATCGAAGAAGCCGGCCTCGATCTCGCCGAGCACGGCGAAGTGGGCTACGAACATTGATTTCTCAAATGGGTTGTTAATTCCCACGGGCGGGCCGGAAACGGCCCGCCCGTTTTCGTTTGCAGCACCGCTCCAATCAGTCTCCTCTCTCCGCGTGAAGCGCCAGATCCTGCGAAATTCCCTGTTGGTTTGCCTGTTCCTTTCCTCGGCGTTCGCGGCTTGGAGCTGGTTCCGGCCCTACGCCTGGCGGCCGGATCCCGCCGCGCGCTGCAAAATCGTCGAAACCTTGGTCACCCGCGACCAATCCTATTTCTGGGTCGATGTGCGCCTCAAAGTGACCCCCGGCATGACTCACGATCTGCAGAAACCGGCCCGCCTCGAAACCGCCACCGGCGCGACTCACGAGCCCGCCGACACGAGATTTGGCGGCAGCGAAGGGCAGGGGACCACCGAAATCTGGTTCAAATTCTGGCTCGAGCCCGCCGATCTCGCCGGGCCTCTCACCCTGCATCTGAACGACGGAAAACTCCTGATCAAAACCCGAAACGCAGTCCCCGAACTCGCGACTTCCACGTACAAGAATTTCACCACCAACCAATGGTGACCCATGGCCTGGCTCCTGATCGACAATTCCAACACCCGCACCAAATTCGCCCTCGCCGACGCCGACCGCCTGCTGCCGTGGCGGAGTGTGCTGCCGACCGCTGAAATTTCTCCCGACTCGCTGGCCTCGCTGCTCGCGGAAATTCGCTTCGACGCCGTGATGGTTTGCTCCGTCGTCCCGGAAAAAGCCGCCATTCTCCAAGCCCACTTCGAAGGGAAATCCCCGCTGCATTTTCTCAACCACCAAAGCCCGCTCGGCATGGGCATCGACTACCCGCTGCCCGCCCAGATCGGCGCGGACCGCCTCGCCAACGCCGCCGGCGTCCTCAGTCGCCACGGCGTTCCCGCCGTCATCATCGATTTCGGCACCGCCGTGACCTTCGACGTCATTTCCGCCGCGCCCGCCTACTGCGGCGGCGTGATCGCCCCCGGACTCGGCGCGATGTCCGGCTATCTTTCCCGCAAAACCGCGCTGCTGCCCGAGATCGAACTCACCGAGCCCGCCTCCGCCATCGGGAAATCCACCGTCCACGCCATGCAAGTCGGCGCCGTTTTCGGCTACCGCGGACTGGTGAAGGAAATCATCGCCCGGATCTGCGCCGAGCTTCCCGGCACGCCGAAAGTCGTCGCCACCGGCGGCGATGCGGCGCTCATCGCCCGCGGCTTGCCCGAAATCGACGCGGTCGATCCGGACATCACCCTCGACGGCCTCCGCCAAGTGGCCGCCCGCGTGTTTGGTGATTAAATCCGTGCCATTTGAAACCCGTCCAATACCTCTCTTCCCGCAATGAGTGACAGCCCCCTGACCATCGGCATCGATTTCGGCGGCACCTCGGTGAAAATCGCCGTGGTGTTTCAAAGCCACATCATCGACCACGCGCCGCCCATCGCCACCCAGGAATTTTCCAGCCCTGAAGAGCTGATCGCCGCCATGGTCCGCGTGGTCGAAGATTTGCGCGCCAAGCATCCGGGCATCGCCGCCATCGGCGTGGGCATGCCCGGCTTCGTCGATTTCGACGCGGGCTTGGTTTACAATCTCACCAATGTCGCGGGCTGGACCGCGGTTCCCCTCAGGAAAATTCTCCATCAGGTCACCGGCCTGCCAGTCATCGTCGAAAATGACGCCAACTGCATGGGCTTCGCCGAGTGGAAATGCGGTGCCGGACGCGGTTTCCAGCACGTCGTTTTCATCTCCATGGGCACCGGCGTCGGCGGCGCCATCATCGCCAACGGCCAGATGATCCGCGGCGCCCGCCATGGCGCGGGGGAAATCGGCCAGACCTCCATCGACTACCAAGGACGGCCCGGCCATTACGGAAATCTCGGCGCGCTGGAGGATTATGTCGGAAATCGCGAAATCACCGCGACGGCCCACGATGCCTATCGCGCGGCCGGGATTGAAAAAGCCTTCGAGGAATGCACGCCCGCCGCCCTCGCCGCCGCCGCCCACCTCGGCGATCCCGTCGCCCTCGCGCAATGGGACGCGATCGGCCGGATGCTCGCCACCGCCGCCATGAACTGCTGCTGGCTCCTCAATCCCGAAGCCATCGTCATCGGCGGCGGCGTGGCCCGTGCCGGCGAGCTCCTTTTCAAATCCTTCCAAGCACACCTGTTCGCGCAGCTTTCCGGTCCTTTCAAAGACCACCTGCGGATCCTGCCCGCCGCCTTCGGCCACGAGGCCGGGACCATCGGTGCCGCCGCGCTCGCCCGCGAGGCCATTTGAATCAGAGTTTGAATTTCCCTCCCGCCCGGCTTAAGTAGCCCGGCCATGAAAAATTCATTCTCCCTCGACCGCCGGAAGTTCGTGAAACTCGGCACCCTCGCCGCCACCGCCGCCTTGCTTCCCCACGCCGCCAGCGCCCAAACCGCTCCCGTCCACAAGCTGCCCGCCCTGCCGTATGCGTTCGACGCCTTGGAGCCTCACATCGACGCGCGGACCATGGAAATCCATCACGGCAAACACCACGCCGCCTACATCAACAACCTCAACATCGCCCTCGCCACCGCGCCCGAGCTCGCCAAGCAGCCGCTCGAATCGCTCCTCGCCAGCCTCCCCACCGTCGGCGACGAAGCCCTCCGCGCCACCGTCCGCAACAACGGCGGAGGTCATTGGAACCACGATTTCTTCTGGAAAACCCTCGCCCCGGCGGAAAAATCCGGCAAGCCGTCCGCCGAACTCAGCGCCGCCATCAACGCCGCGTTCGGCTCCATGGACGCCTTCAAGAAATCCTTCGGCGAGGCCGCCACCAAGCGTTTCGGCTCCGGCTGGGCCTGGCTCATCGTCAAAGACGGCAAGCTCAAAATCACCAGCACCGCCAACCAGGACAACCCCGCCATGAAAGGCCTCGTCCCCGACGCCGACCTCGGCACCCCGCTCCTCGGCCTCGACGTCTGGGAGCACGCCTATTACCTCCACTACCAGAACCGCCGCCCCGACTACATCGCCGCCTGGTGGAACATCGTCAACTGGCCCGCCGTCTCCGAGCGTTTCAAAGCCTAGTCCGAGGCCTGGCAGCGCCGTTGCTAGAGCGTTTCTTCCCAGGAAGACGGTTGCCGGAGCGCCCGCGCCGGATATCGGGCAAAGATTCTGAAATTCTGTCCTGAAAAATCAGAGGCATCAGTGGTTAGGAGTCTCCTCTGTTTCCCCGGTTTAGGGACCCTGCGCTTAACGCTCCACAAACGGCGTCTCATCGAGCATCTTCACCATCGCCGCGTCCGCCGCCTGTTGCTGTTTGGCGTTCGGGTCCGGCGCGGCTGGTGATCGGCTTGCCCGGGAGTTCCAAAGCGGAAGTCTGCCCGCCGCCCTTCTCTAGCAACTTCAGGTATTGCTGGTCCGCCGGTGGGAAGCTGGTGACGGGGACTTCGAAATTCTTGCCATTGGGTCCCTGCAAAACCACTCCGCCGTTTTTCATCCCGATGAACTCCGCTTCCATCGGCTGCGGAATCCCGATGAACGACCACGGTCGCGCGCCCAGCACGGTGGCGCTGCCGAGCAACAGCGGAAGAATCAGGAACGGCAAGCGCCTTGCAGTGGTGAATGGGTTGCGAATCACGTCGCCGGAAAAAACGGATGGGCGCATCTCAAGTCAATGAGATCGGCTTCCCCCAAATTGGGGAGTTCCGCCCTTGCAAAGTGTCCCGGCTGTCTCAGCCGGGAGCAGAGCCTTTGATTCCGGCTCAATCCGCCTCAGCCGGTCGTCCGCAGGCCGGAGGCGATCGCGTTGATCGATAGCAAAAGCTTGGGCAGGAGCGAATCCGCTTCCGTCGTCCGTTCCGCCGCCACATGGCCGCGCCACTCTCGCAGCAGCGCGATTTGTTGCTGGTGGAGCACGCGGAGCGGGGCCTCGCGGATTTCCAAGGTCTTCGCCATCCGCGGGCGGCGGTCTCTCATCTCGCCGTCAAACAGCTCGGCGAGCAGAAGCCGGGTCCGCTCGAATTCGTCGCGGATGAGGGTGTTGAATTTCTGCCGGAGCGTTTCGTTTTCAACGAGACCGGAGTAGTCGCGCATCAATTCCAAGTTCGCCGAGGCGAGGTTGGTCTCAACGTTGGTGAGCACGTAGCTGAGGAAGGTGGACTTCGGCAGCGCTTGCTTGAGCTTGGCGAACCCGGCCGGGTCCTCGGCCTTGAGCGTTTCTAACGCCGAGCCCACGCCGAACCAGCCGGGCAGGTAGTAGCGCGCCTGGGTCCAGGAGAACACCCACGGGATCGCCCGCAGATCGCTGATGGAAAATCCCTTCTTGCCGGTCCGCCGCGCCGGGCGCGAGCCGATGCGCGAGTTTTCCAACGCGTCGATCGGCGTCGCCTGACGGTAAAATTCGATGAACCCGTCCGCCTTGAGTAGGTTTTGATAGGCCGCCTGGCTGGTTTCTCCCAGCCGCGCCATGAAGGCTTCGCAGGGATCCTCCATCGCCGGAAGGTGGCGGTGACGGGCGGTGGTGACGGCGGCGCCGGCGAGCAGGAGTTCGAGGTTGTAGGTGGCGTTGGCGAGGTTGGCGTATTTCTGGGCGATGGTCTCGCCCTGCTCGGTCATCCGGAAGCCGCCGCTCATCGCGCCGGAGGGCAGCGCGGCCATGAACCAATGCGTCGGCCCCGCGCCGCGGGAAATCGTGCCGCCGCGGCCGTGGAAGAAGCACAGGCGCACGCCGTGGTCGCGGCCCACGCGGGTGAGCGCGGTTTGCGCCCGCTGCAGCGCGAACTGCGCGGCGAGGATGCCGCAGTCCTTGTTGGAATCCGAGTAGCCGAGCATCACCTGCTGGCCGCTGAAAATCCCGGCGGCTTGCGAGCGGCGGGTGAGGGGATGTTGCAAAAACGCCTCCAGAATGCCCGGCGAGCGGTCGAGGTCGTCCATCGTTTCGAACAGCGGCACGACCTGCAGCGGGCAGAACAAACCCTCCGCGGTGAGTTCCATCAGGCCGGCCTCGCGGGCCAGCAGATAGACGCCGAGCAGGTCCGAGAGCTGGCGCGTCATCGAGACGATGAGCGCGCCGAGTCCGGGCGATCCCCATTCGCGGCGATGCCGCACCAGCACGCGGTAACAGTCGAGCACGTCGTCCGCCTCGGTGCCCACGCGCAGGTCGTCGTGGAGAAACGGGCGCGTCGATTTCAGCTCGGCGTTGAGGAATTCCAAACGCTTTTCCTCGGGCCAGGCGGCGTAGTTTTCCCCGTCCGGAATGCTGGCGGCGGCGAGCAACTGGCTGATCGCCTTGTCGTGGAATTCCGAGTTCTGCCGGACGTCGAGCGTGGCGAGATGGAAGCCGAACATCTCCAGCTTGTGCCGCAGCGGGCGGATCGCCGCTTCCTCTAGCAAGTGACAGCCGGCCGCGGCGAGCGTGCGCGAGAGCAAATTCAGGTCGTCCGCGAGGCAGGCGGGATTCCGATAGCCGGGTTTCCCCAAAGTCTGCTCGCGCAGCCGCAGGGCCATCAGCGCGGTCATTTGCCGCCACGGCTCCTCCTCGTAGCGGTCGAGGATTTCCGCCACGCCGGAGCTGCCTTGGAGCATGGCGAGCAGTTGGTCGATCCGTGCCTGGAGTTCCGCCGGCACCGGCGTGAGGTAGCGGGAAAGCGTGAGCTGCGAGCCGAGTTCCAACAGCTCCACTTGCAGCAGCTTGAACGCGGACTCGCGCAGCGTGGCGAGCGTCTTCCCGGTGACCGCGGGCGTGACTAACGGATGGCCGTCGCGGTCGCCGCCGATCCAGGTGCCGAAGATGAGGCGGGGGATGTTGCCGGCGGAGCGGAGCAGGTCGAGCGGCAGGCCGGCGTCGCGCCAGGCTTCGGTGAAATGCAGGTCGAGGCGGTTGATGGCGGACGGGAAAAGGTCGCGAAGGTAGTGGGTGGCGTTGCGCAGCTCGCTGGTGATGTCCGGGCGGACGAGGTGGATTTCCGCGGTGCGCCAGAGGGTTTCGAGGGTGGTGACGACCCGCTCGCGGATGCGGCGGCGTTCGCGCCCGGTGTATTTCGGGAACTCGTTGCGGACCATTTCATCGTAGAGCGCGCGGTGGCGTTCACGGATGCTGGAGCGCTTGGCCTCGGTGGGGTGGGCGGTGAGAACGGGCTCGACCTGCACGTCGCGGAGGACGGCGAGGATCTGCTCGGGCGTGAGGCCGATGGCGCGGAGATCCCGCAGTGCCTGCGGCCACAAGCCGCGGATGGATTCCGCGCCGAGGGCTTTTTCCCGCTCGCGGCGGATTTCCGCGGCGACGCGCTCCTCGACCATGTTGAGGAGTTGGAAGCCGATTGAATAAAGCTGCGGCAGTCCCTCGGGCGCGGCGCCGATTTCCGGCTCGCGGCCGGACCAGGGGAGAAACGGCAGCAATTCCGTCTCGCCGGTGCTCACCAGAGCCTCCTCCAGGCAGCCGAGCAGGTATTGCAGGCGTTCGTCGATCAGGTCGAATCCTTCCAGCCGAAGCTGCTCTCGAATGGGGTTGCTGGCGGTGTCTGTCATGCGCGGCGGCGTTTAAGCATGATCCGGGCCGATTCGGAAAGGGGATAACGTTCCGGGTGCCCCCACGGCGATCAAGCTAGGGAGAGCAAAGAATTGCGGTAGTTGAGGTCGAGCATGGCGCGGCGGCGCTTCTTCGGCAGGCTGCGGGTGTCGGATAGATCGATTTTGAGCAGGTTGAGGACAATCCGGCGCAAGGCTCCGAGGTTTTTG
>CAMCCX010000055.1 GCA_945873305.1 Akkermansia muciniphila | reverse complement strand
TTGCCCATCCCCGGTGACTCCATCCGATCTAATGCCTCACTGAAACATTTCCTGCGCGGTGTAGGCCATGCCGATCGCCGCCGCGGCGTCGCCGCCGACCGCCCATTCGAACTGGGTCGTGATCACGTTCGGGTCGAGCGGGCTGCGCCGGTAAACCGGCCAGGCGCGGTCGGCGAAACCTTCCTCGATCCACGCCAGGTATTGGTCGCGGAACGAGGCTTCCGCCAGGCCGCCGCCGATGACGACCAAGCCGGGATCGAGCGTGCGGACCATGTCGGCGATGGCGTAGCCGAGGATGAATCCCTGTTGTTTGAAAATCTGCACCGCGAGCGGGTCGCCCTTTTCGGCGAAATCCCGGAGTTTGAAGGCTTTTTCCTCCACTGGCGCGGGGTCTTGGTTGAGCGCGTGGCCGGCCCATTCCGGCTTGGCCAGTTCGAGCCGCAGGCGGCGGCGGAGCGCGACGAGTGAGACCCATGCTTCGGCGCAGCCTTTGAGCCCGCAGGAGCAGGTCGGCAGTTCGCCGTCGTCCTCGCGGAAGGGCACGGTGATGTGGCCGACTTCGAGCGCGAGGCCGTTAGCGCCCTCGTAGCTGCGGCCGCCGGGGAGCACGAAACCGCCACCGAGGCCGGTGCCGGGAGCGACCAGCAACAGACTGCCGAGGTGTTTGTGGCGCAGGGCGTATTCGCCGATCGCGGCGGCGTTGCAATCGTTGGTCATGTGGACCGGCACGCCGCTGCGGGCGGAAAATTTCTCCTGGATGTCGGTGCCGACCCAGTCTTCGCCGAGATTCGCGCGGCCCCAGATGACGCCTTGGCTGCTAGGCGCTGGCACGTCCAGACCGATGCCGGCGATGGCGCTGCGGTCGATGCCGGCTCCGGCGGCGAGTTGGTCGAGCGCGTCGTCGAGCTGGCCGAAAGTCGCTTCATAACCGTCTTTGACCCGGCTGCGGACCTCGACCAGCGGCCCGACTTGTTCGGCGCGATGATTGACCAAAACGGCCTTGACGGTGGTGCCGCCGATGTCGAGGCCGGCGTAGTAAGAGAGACTGTTTGCCATACGAGTAAGCTGTTTTCCGGGCGGCTGGGTGTCAAGGAATTGGGGGGCTTTGGCGCGCGGGTGGAAATTTCACGCCTGCCTTGCCATGGGGGACGGGAGGCGTATGTTCGCCGGCGAGTCTGTCATGACGCCGTTTTTGAGGAAAATTCTGGGGATGAACTGGGTGCTTGTACTGGTGATGTACGGGCTCCTGATTTTCGGCGTGTTCATGATTGAGAGCGCCGCGCGGCACGTTTCGCTCACCAAGGAGAATCTCGCCCACTTCGGCAGCGCGGGGGCTTATTTCGCCTCGAAGCAGAAGACGTTCATCCTGATCGGGAGCATCGCTTATTTCGCCGCGGCGTTCATCGACTACCGGTGGATCCGCTGGCTGGGAATCCCGTTCTATCTGGTGAGCATGGCCTTGATGATCGTGGCGATGCAGCAGGACGACTCGGTGCACCAGTTGAGGCTGGGCGGGCTTTCATTCCAGCCCGCGCAGCTCGGGATCACGTCGGGGATTTTGCTGATCGCCTGGCTGGTGCAGGATTTGCCGAAGCTGCACCGGTGGTTTGGCGCGCCTTTCATCCGCATCGGGATCATCGGGCTGGTCGCGGTGGTGCCGTTTCTGATGGTGATGAAAATGGGGGACATGGGCTCGGCGCTGGTCTGGATTCCGGTGTCGATCGTCGCGCTGCTCATCGGCGGGATTCCGTTCCGTTATCTCACGTGCATGGCGTTCTTTGGCGCGGGGATCATTCCGCTGCTGTATTTCGTGGCGCTGCCCTTGGTTTCCAAACGCGGGCCGGAGCGGATCGACGTCTGGCTGCGCATGATGCAGGGCCGCGAGGTGGACATCAATGGCGACGCCTACGCGCCTCACAACGTCTCGATGGCGATCGGCAAAGCGGGCTGGAAAGGCGCCGGCCACAATGCGAGCGCGGAGCAGGGGTCGTTGCACGCCAAAGGGTTCATCCCGCGGGAGACCGCGCACAACGACTACGTCTTCGGCGTCATCGGTGAGGAATTGGGTTTTCGCGGCAGTTTGTTGCTGCTCACGGCGTTCGCGTTGCTGTTGGTGCAGGGGCTTTTCATCGCATTTTACAGCCGGGATGTGTCGGGGCGATTGCTGGTGTGCCTGGTGGTGGCGTTGTTTTTCGCGCACGTTTTCGAGAGCATCGGGATGTGTGTGCTGATCATGCCCATCACCGGGATTCCGCTGCCGCTGGTGAGTTACTCGGGCACCTTCGTGGTGATTTGCATGTTCCTGCTAGGGCTGGTGCAGAGCGTCTGGATCCACCGCCACCGCAGGCCGCAGCTGCAAATGGAGCAGGCGAACGCGTGATCAGGCGGCGCGTTGGCGCAAACGGCTCGCGCCGGCGAACAGCAGCAGCACGACGAGCGCGAAGGCGGGAACCTGCCAGAAAAACGCGGCGCGCAGGGCCGCTCCCGGCGGTTGGTCCGGGAAATGCGCGAGCAACCGCGAGAAGCCGAGGCTGAAGAGCCCGTAGCCGAGGTTGAACGCGAGTCCTTTGACCGAGAGCACGGTGGCGCGCCGGCTAGAATCCGCGAGGCCGTGGAGCGCCCGGCTGACGGTGAAGCCGAGGTAGCCGAGAGTCGTCATGAGCAGCATCGCGGGCAGCAGGCCGAAAAGCGGCCAAGCAGGAATCAGCGCGGTGAGTCCGACCAGTGAAACCCCGGCGGCGATGCCGAGATTGGTCCGCGTGCCGAAGCGGTGGTTGAGGTTTTTCGCGATGCCCGGCACGAACCAGCCGAGCGCGCCGATCGCCGCGCCGATGAAGCCGAAACTCCATTCCGGCAGCTCGATGAGCCGGTAGTAACTGCTGGTGATGGTCGCGAAATTCCTGACGATCGAATCGATCGCGAGGCCGATCACCACCACGACCAAAGTCCGCGGATTGGTGAAAACCCAGCGCGCGGTTTCCAAGGTGAGTTTCCAGGCGGTCTGGCAGGAGTTTCCGACTCCCGCCGCCACACGGCGCGGCGGCTCCACCATCCTCAGCGTGACCCACAAGCAGACGAGCGCCTGACAAAGCACGACGGCGACGGGCAGTCGGTGGGCGATGTCGTGGGAGAGTTGGAAATCTGCGGGCAGCAAGCGGTTCAGCGGAGCGGGATCGTAGATCAAGCCGCCGAGGACCATCGCGACGACGAAACCGATAGAGCGCCAGCGCATGGTGGTGGCGAGCAGCTTGTCCCATGAGTCCGCCCGCTCGTTTTCCGGCAGGGAATCATAAGCCAGCGCCTCGTCCGCGCCGCTGGCGCATGCTTCTGATAGCCCGGAAAGCACCCGGTTCAAGACACACAAGGCGACCAACACCGCCCCGCCGCCGCGCGGCGCGAGCAGCAGGCAGAGCATTTCCAACACCATCAGGCCCGCCGCGGTGATCAGCAATTTTCGCCGCCCGAGCGTGTCGGCGAGCGCGCCTGAGGGGACTTCGAATAGCAGAATCGTCGTGGCCCAGATGAGGTTGAGGAGGACGAATTGGTCCAGCGTCAGTCCGAGGTCGAGAAACAGGATCGCCAGCACCGGATAGTAGGCGCGGGCGTTGTAAAATACCGTGAAGACCACGAAGCGCCGCGGGTTTCCAGATAGATCGGCGGCGGGCATGCGATAAGCGGCCGAGGATTTTATCCCAACGCGGATCTCAGGTCTGCCGCGGCGCTGCGGGCGCTGGCGGGCGGGTCGGGGACGAAGGTGAAATCGTCGTCTTGGTTGGGCGCGAGCAGGGCTTCCGCGGCTTCGGTGTTCAAGGTGAGCGTGACCGGTTCCTGGTGGCGGGCGGCCACTTCGCTGGCTCGCGCGAGCGCGGCCAGGGCGGCGGGCGGCGCGCCGGTGGACTGCGAGCTGCGCGGGATTTTATCGATCGGTTCGAGGTTGGCGATGGTGGCGGCTTCCGGCGCGGCCTTGAGTTCCTCGAACTTGCGGGCGGTGATGAGGACGCGGGTTTCGAAGGAGCCGATGGCGCTGTTATACTGCTCGACCGCGTTGCCCAGCGAGCGGCCGAGTTTGGAGAAGTGGTCGGCGAGTTTCCCGAGGCGCTCGTGCAGCGTGCGGCCTAGCAGGGAAATTTCGCGGGCGTTCTCGGCGATCGATTCCTGACGCCAGCCGTAGGAAACGGCGCGCAGCAGCGCGATCAGCGTGGTGGGCGTGGCGAGGATCACGCCCTGGTCCACGCCGCGCTCGATCAGGCCGGGGTCGCTTTGGAGGGCGGCGGAGAAGAAGGATTCGCTCGGCAGGAACAGCACGGTGAACTCGGGCGTATGGGCGAACTGCGCGATGTAGTTCTTCGACGAAAGCTGCTGGATGTGCGTTCTAACCTGGCGGGCGTGGCGGTTGAGCGCCTCCTCGCGGATGACGTCGTCGTTGGCTTCTAACGCGTCGAGGTAGCCGTCCATCGGCGTCTTGGAATCGACGACGATGATCTTGCCGCCGGGCAGGCGGACGATGAGGTCGGGGCGGAGTTTCTTGCCCTCGTCGGTGGTGGAGTTGTGCTGCACCTCGAAGTCGCAGTGCTCCTGCATGCCGGCGAGTTCGACGACGCGGCGGAGCTGCATTTCGCCCCACTGGCCGCGGCCGGTGGGCTGGCGGAGCGCCTTGACGAGCGAGGCGGTTTCGCGCTGCAGGCCGAGCTGGCCCTCGCCGAGGGCGCGGACTTGCTCGCGGAGCTCGGAGTAAGCGCCCTCGCGGGATTTCTCGATCTCGCCGATGCGGAGATCGAATTTCCCGAGCGACTCGGCCATCGGTTTGATGAGCGTTTCGATGGCGGTTTTGCGTTTCTCGATTTCGCCCTTGGCCTCCTCCGTTTGGGTGGAAAGCGAGGTTTTCGCGAGTTGGAGAAATTGCTCGGACGAGGAACGCAGCGCATCGGCGGAGAGCGCCTTGAAGGTGTCTGAGAGTTTGATTTCCGCGCGTTCGAGGAGGGCTTGTTTCTCGGCGGCGGCCTTGATTTCGCTGTCGAGGCGGGCGCGGATTTCGGTGAGTTGGTTGCGGAAGGTCTGGGCGTCCTGCTCGTTGCGCTGGGCCTCGGAGCCGGACTGGGCGAGGCGGGCTTCGATTTCCGCGGAGCGGCGTTCCTCGGCTTTCAAGCGCTCGTTGCCGGCGGAAATTTTTCCGGATGCGGCGAGCCGGGTGAACAGCCAGCCGACGAAAAGTCCGGCGATCGCGGCGAGGATTTGCGGGAGATAGGGCGCGATTTCTGGAGGAAGATTCATGGTTTGTCCTTGCGGATGGCGTGCGGTCCGGGTTCGTATGGCGGTCGCTTCGCTCATTCGTCGTATCGGATGGCCTGGCGATACGCAAACCAAACTCCTCACTCCCATGGCCCACACACTACCCGACCTCGGTTACGCCTACGACGCGCTCGAACCTCACATCGACGCCCGCACGATGGAAATCCACCACTCGAAGCACCATCAGGCTTACATCACCAATCTCAACAACGCGCTCGCCGGCAAGCCCGAGCTGGAAGCGAAGTCGCTCTGCGAAATCATCGGCGATCTCGCCTCGATCCCCGAGGACATCCGCACCGCGGTCCGCAACAACGGCGGCGGTCACGCGAACCACTCGTTTTTCTGGAAAGTCATCGCCCCCGGCGGCGCGAAGGCTCCTTCCGGCGAGCTTGCCGCGGCGATCGACAAGGCCTTCGGCTCGTTTGACGCGTTCAAGGAAGCGTTCGCCAAGGCCGGCGCCACCCGCTTCGGCTCCGGCTGGGCGTGGCTGGTGAAAAAGGCGGATGGCTCGCTCGCCGTGTGCTCCACCGCCAACCAGGACTGCCCGTGCATGGGCGCCGCCATCGCCGGTTGCGATGGCAAGCCGGTCCTCGGTCTCGACGTCTGGGAGCACGCTTACTACCTCAACTATCAGAACCGCCGCCCCGACTACATCGCCGCGTTCTGGAACGTGGTGAACTGGGACGTGGTCGCCGCGAACTTCGCCGCCTGATTTCTCCCGGAATGGATTCAAACGCGTCCGGCCCGCTGGGTCGGGCGCGTTTTTCGTTTTACCCGAGGGGGAGAATGGGTGTTAAAAGGTGCCGTGAATTCACCCGAATGTCCGAAACTGCCGCAGGTCGAGGGATCGATCTCCGAGAAGGAACTCGTCGCCCAGGAGGTCTTTGAGCTGGAGCTGCCTGACCGGACCTTGTTGTCCGGGCCGAGTTCGCGGCTGCGAGATTTGACGACGTTGATCCGGGTCGGCAAGGATCTGCTGACGGGTTTCCGGACGTTGCATTTCGCCGGGCCGTGCGTGACAATTTTTGGTTCCGCGAGGACGAAGGTCGGCAGCCGTTACTATGAAATGGCGCGGCAAATGGGGGCGGCTTGCGCGCGGCTCGGCTTCACCGTGGTCACCGGCGGCGGGCCCGGCATTATGCAGGCGGGAAATCAGGGGGCCTTCGAGGCGGGCGGCCGTTCGCTCGGCGTGAACATCGAGCTGCCCTTCGAGCAGGAGCTCAACCGCTACGTCCAGCGCTCGGTGACGATGCGCTATTTTTTCACCCGCAAGGTGGTGCTGGTGAAGTATTCCTACGCTTTCATCATCCTGCCCGGCGGGTCGGGGACGATGGATGAGATGTTCGAGACGATGACGCTGATCCAGACCGGCAAGCTGAAGATTTTTCCGATCATCCTGATGGGCAGGGATTACTGGCAGCCGCTGATGGATTTCATCCATCAGATGGTGGAGGAGGGGACTCTCAGCCCGGATGATCCGGACCTGATCTTCTTCACGGACGATGTCGAGGAAGCCGCCGCCCATTTGCAGCGGCACGCGGTGCGGCAGTTCGGGCTGCGGCGCAAGCGCGCGCCCAAGGCGATGCGTGTCCTCGGGGAAAAAGGCCTGGTGGATTAAATGGAGGGATGCCTCTTCGCACGTAGTCCAACCCTTCAGGGTGTCTTCGGGCGGCAATGAAGACACCCTGAAGGGTCGGACTACATACGAAGAGCGCCAGTTCAAGCCTTCGGCAAAAAGAACCCGCGCTGTTTCTCGGAGATCGGCAGTTCGAGCTTTTCCATCACCGCGAGCATGTCCTCCCAGACCTGGCGCTTGGTCTGGTGGCCGTCGCCGGTTTGCAGCAGGTAGCTCGGATGATAGGTGACGCGCACCGGCGTGCCTTGATAGTCGTGCCACCGCTCTCGCAGCGAGGCGACGGTGCCGGTGATTTCTAGCAGTCCCTCCGCCGCGGTCTCGCCGAGCGCGACGATGCAGGCCGGGCGGACGATGTCGATTTCCGAGCGGATGAACGGCAGGCAGGCGGCGATTTCCGCGGCGACCGGTTTGCGGTTGTTGGTGGTTTGCTTCGGCGTGGAGGGGCGGAATTTGACGATGTTGGAAATATAGACTTCCTCGCGGGAAAGCCCCATCGCCTTGAGGATGTCGTTGAGCTTCTGGCCGGCCGGACCGACGAAGGGTTGGCGCTCGCGCTCTTCCTGATAGCCGGGCGCTTCACCCACCAGCATCACACGCGCCTCGGGATTTCCGGCGGAGAAAACCATCGTCTCGCGCAGCGAGCCGAGTGATTTGGCGGGCGCCCAGTTTTCCGCCTGGCGGCGCAGCGAATCGATCTGCTCGGCGCGCGTCGCGCCCTCGATGGAAATTTGCGCAGTCGCCACCGGAGCTTGGGGTGGATCCAAGTGGATTTCCGCAGTCGTCGGTGTCGGGGTGGATTCGAGCCGGGGCGGGGCGGCTTTTTTGGCTTTGGCAGAGTTGAAAACCTCGCGCAGAGCCTCGCGCGCGCCGTCGTCCAGATGCACGTGGGTCACCCCGCGGGCTTGCTCGGCTTCGAGAAATTCTAGGAGGACATCGACTGGACGGGACACGCCGCGACGCTAGCGACTTGGCGGCCGGGGTGCAACCGCTGGATTTGGCGATCCATCGCCGGCGGGCGCTTCTCCTTGCCCGGAGCGGGAAATCGGCGCATGTTGGCGAGCGTTCCGTCCTCCATTTCCATCCTGCTCATGTCAGATCCTTTGCAATTACCGATCCCGCTCTCCGCGCCACGCTGGTATTCCGCGCCGCGGTTGTGGCGCACCTTGCGCAAGGCCGCGGTCCGTGCCGGGCGCAAAACCCTGCTCACCGCCCTCACGCTTTTCTACTGCTTGCAGGATCGCGACACGCCGACGTGGGCGAAGGGCGTCATCGTCGGCGCGCTGGGCTATCTGGTTTTACCCACCGATTTGATCCCGGACATGATTCCGGGCGCGGGCTTTGGCGACGATTGGGGCGCGCTGGTCGCCGCCCTCGGAACGGTCGCCGCCTACATCAAAGACGAGCATAAAATGAAGGCTGCGGCGCAAGTCGAGCGCCTGCTCGGCTCGGATCATCCCGCTCCGCCGCCGGAATTCTCGGAATAGTCACCCGCCGAGTTTCCGCTCTCCGGCGCGGTCTGTCGCCAACTCCGCTGACATGATTCAAAAATTGATTTCCCAAACGAAGCGCTTCATCTACGCCATCCCGCATGCTGGTGTTAGGTTTTATGGGCTCGTGGAATTCTGCCGTGGAAAGCGGCATCATCAGGACCGCGACTATTGGAACGACAGCTTGGCAGGCTGGGCTTCTTCTTACCTCGGTGGCACGCTCTCGATTGATCTCAGAAACTCAGTCACCGTCCTGCTAGCGAGACAGGTGGCACCCGAAGCCAGGTCGGTTCTCGACTTGGGATGCGCGGGAGCGACTCTCGCCCGCCACCTCGGGCCTGAAGTGGATTTCTATTGCGGCGTTGACATCAGCGACGTTGCGATTTCCAAAGGAAGGGAAAATCTCGCGGAATCCAACAGGAGTCGGGCCGTCACTCATCTGCTGGAGGTTTCGACGGTTCAGGACTATCAACCGTCATGCCGGTTCGATGTGATTGTATTCAACGAAGTCATGTATTATCTGACCTTGCGCCAGATTAAGGATTCGATCCGCCGCTATGCGGGATTCCTCTCACCCGGCGGTGTGATTTTGGTCTCACTGAAGGATCATGAAATGTGCCGGTGCGTCCAAGCGGTTATTTTGGAGGATCTCAGGTTCGAGCACGCGGTGTTATACCAAGAGCAGCCTGCGCGGCGGGGCTGGAAAACTGTTCAGAACCGCGAGTCTCCCGCATTCCTGATCCAGGCCTTCAGGCCGAGGGAGGGAGGGAAATGAGCGAATTTGGCCATTGCCGGATCCATTGAATGAGTCGAACCTAGGTTACGCAGTCATGCTTCTTCCCGTATTCCAAGACCTGGTCAAACCGCAGTGGAGAGCGGTGCTTGAGGAGCTCAAGCTATCAGGCGGATTGCCTGTTGGCGAGTTGGCGCGGCGGCTGGGTGTGAGTTATATGGCGGTGAAGCAGCATTGCGAGGAACTGAAAAAGGCGGGATATCTGGATCGCTCGCGGGTTCCCCGGACGGTGGTGGGGCGGCCGGAAATTTATTACAGCCTCAGCGCCAAGGCGGACGCGCTGTTTCCGCAGGCCGGGACGGATTTCACGCTCGATCTACTTGAAGGACTCAAGGCGCTTTTCGGCGAGAACGCGCCGGACAAATTGTTTTTCCAGCATTTCCAAAAGCAGCAGGAAAAATGGCAGCCGCTGCTTTCCAAGGCGCGAACGGTCAGTGAAAAATCCGCCAAGCTGGCCGCGCTGCGCGAGAAGGAAGGCTGTCTTGTCCGCTGCGTGGAGGACCCGGAAAGCGGTCTGCGGATCGAGGAATTTCATAACCCGCTGCAGCGGGCTTTCGAGCGCTACCCGCGGGTGATCGCGATGGAGCAGCGGATGATCGAGCAGTTGCTCGGCGCGAAGGTGACCCGCCGCGAATTGTCGGGCGGCCGGAGCGGCCAGCCGCGCGTGGTCTTCGAGGTGGTCGCGGGCGGAAATCCATGAGGCGAAATTTTATGAATGCTTGACGCGCGAGTCGCGTCGAAGCGGCCTGACTTCCCAAAAACCAATGAAGAATCCATATCTGATTTCCTTCGCCGCCCTGGTCATGTTCGCAGCATCGGGCTGTGACCGGCAATCGCCTGATGCCGCTAGAAAAATCGCCGAGCTTGAGCGGAATTACAACGAGTCCGCCGCGCGACAGCAGGATCTCGAACAACAGCTCGAGGATCAGAAACTGGCGGCGGAGCGCGACGCGATCGAACGCGAGCGCCTTCAGATCGAGGAAGACCGGGCCGAACTGGAACGCCGACAGGGGGACGCCGCCGCCGCGCAGGACGAGGCCATCCGCAAGCGTGAGGAGGCCTTGGCCAACCGCGAAGGCAGGCTGGAGCAATTTCAGTCGGCGCTTGAGGAAAAAGACGACGATCTCGGCCGCCACCAGCAACAACTCAGCGAGCGCGACCGCGAGCTGGCCGGACGCGAGGCTCTGGCATTCGAGCCGACCGAACTGAGCGAGCCGGTGGCTGACTATGGGATGTTTTACGATTCGTTGTCCTCTTACGGTTCTTGGTTCGAGACCCCGGACTACGGTTATGTCTGGCAACCGGTGGTCGTGCGGGATTCTAACTGGCGTCCCTATTCCCGCGGCCGCTGGGCGTGCTCTGACCGCGGCTGGACCTGGATTTCGGAAGAACCCTTCGGCTGGGCGACCTATCACTACGGCCGTTGGGCCTTGCTCCGTGGCTACGGTTGGATCTGGGTGCCGGGTTCCGAGTGGGCTCCGAGCTGGGTTTCATGGCGGGAAAATGACAGCCACATCGGCTGGGCGCCGCTCCCGCCGGAGACCTTGGCCTATCGCGGGCATTCCTGGGATTCCACGGTGGAGGTCCAGTTCGGGATCGGCGCGCTGTGGTTCAATTTTGTCGAAATCCGGAACTTCGGCAGCCCGATTTATAGGAACTGTCTGCCAGCTTCCCGCAATGTGACGTTCGTTCAGCAAACCCGGAACATCACCCACATCCACGTCCGCGATCGTCAGGTGATTTCCGGCGGACCGCAGTATAACAGGCTGTCCGACCGGATCGGCCGGCCGCTGCCGTTCTATCGAATTGAGGTTGACCAGCGCGCCCGCCAAAGCCGCGATTCGCTGGCGATGCGTTCGCAAGTCCAAGGTGATCGACTTGTGGTTTCCGCTCCTAACATCGACGCTGCCTGGAACGATTCCCTCAAGCCCGGCCGGATCAAGGGCCGCATGGAATCCACCAAAGTCGAACGCAGCGAAAGTATGGCCGGCGAGCTCGCCAACCGTTACCAGGCAAGTCGCGGGGAGAGCCGCCGGAAGGCCGAGCAGACCGTGAAGGAACTGGGCGGACGTGAGAAGTTAGACCAGCTCCGTGTCCGGCGCTCTCAGGAAAGCCGCCGCGTTGCTGGAAGTCCTGAGCGCCCGCGGCCTGCGGATCCCGGCAAACGCGAGTCCGGACGGATGGAAATCCCAGCGGTTCCGGATGCGAGCAAAAACCCGGCGCCTGAGCCACTGGTCCAACAACCCGATCGGGGCCGGGAGCGTTCGGGATTGCCAAACGCCCCGAGTCGTCCCCGGGAAAACGCTCAACCCGTTGTCCTTCCTAACGACGAACCCGCGCGCCGGCCCGATGCTGGCAATCTCCAACAGGATGAGTCTCGTCGCGTGTTACAACGCCAGGCGGAACAAGTCCGGGACGTTCAGGAGGAAGCGACCAAGCGAAGCCGCGGGGAGCAGTCGCTGAAAATGGAGCAGGAGAAACCTCGGGAAGCGGAGCCCGCGCCCTCTGCTCAGGAAGAGGCGGCCGAGCTCAGCCGAGAAGAGCAAGCTCAGCAAATCCAGCAGAAGAAATTACTTGAAGCGGAACAAGTGCGTGAAGCTGAGAAGGAAGCGATGAAGCGCGGTCAGGTTGAAGAAGCACAGCAACAAGAGAAACAACGTGAGGGTGAACAGGCACGTGAAGTTCAGGAGAAAGCCGTCAAGAGGGGGCTGAAAGAGCAGGCGTTGAAAGAGCAGGCGTTGAAAATGCAACAGGAGAAACAGCGTGAAGCGGAACAGGCGCGTGATGCTGAGAAGGAAGCCATGAAGCGCGGTCAGCAGGAACAAGCGCAGCAACAGGAGAAACAACGTGAGACGGAACAAGCTCGTGAAGTTGAGGAGGAAGCCGTCAGACGCAGGCAAGAAGAGCAGGCGTTGAGAATGCAACAGGAGAAGCAGCGCGAGGCGGACAAAGCCCGCGAAGCTCAGAACGAGGTGATGAAGCAGCAACAGGAACAGGCGCAACAGGGCGCTCAAGAACAGGAGCAACGTCAGCGGGAACAAGCCCAGCAGCGAGCTCAGGAACAAGCCCAGCGGCGAGCTCAGGAACAAGCCCAGCAGCGAGCTCAGGAGCAGGCGCAACAACGTGCTCAGGAACAAGCCCAGCAGCGAGCTCAGGAACAGGCGCAACAACGTGCTCAGGAACAAGCCCAGCAGCGAGCTCAGGAACAGGCGCAACAACGCGCTCAGGAACAAGCCCAGCAGCGAGCTCAGGAACAAGCCCAGCAGCGAGCTCAGGAACAGGCGCAACAACGCGCGCAAGAACAAGCCCAACGCCAGCAGGAGCAAGCACGCGAGCGGCAGGAACAAGCGCGCGAGCAGGAAGAACCCCGCCAAAAGTAGGCGGACGATCCGTGCGGATAACCCCCGCTAACGCAGGTTCCTGATCTAGCGGAAAAGCTGAAATAAGGGGAGGGGGCGTCTCGTCCCTTCGTCCAAAGTTAGAGGCTTGCGCCCCTGGTTTCACCTGCGGCATTTTTCCAACAACCCAGCGAGGAACCAGGTGATCTGCGCGAGGGCGTCGGAATGGACCGATTGTCCGAGCGGGGCGAGATCCTCGCGGCATTCTGCTAGCAGATTCATCGCGGTATCCACGGCGCTCTCGATGGCTCCCTCGTATTCGGCGATGCCTAGCAGGATGGGGAGGTCGAGCGGTTCCTGGTCGAGGATGCGCTTGTTGAGCTTCATGCGCTGGGCCTCGGAGGCGGTTTCCAACAGGTTGAGAATCGGCAGGGTGAGCTTGCCCTTGAGCAGGTCGGTGCGGAGCGTCTTGCCGACGATTTCCTCGGAACCGACGAGGTCGAGGCAGTCGTCGTAAATTTGATAGGCGGTGCCGAGTTTCATGCCGTAGCTGTAGAGGCGGGCCTCGGCGTCGGCATCCAGGCCGGATAGATTGGCGGACAGGCCAGTGGCGGCGGCGAACAGCGCGCCGGTTTTCATCTCGATGACGCGGAAATACTCGGCCTTGGTGAAGGTGAGGTCGAAGCGCCGCTGGGTCTGGATGATTTCCCCCTGGCAGACTTCCCGCGCGGCGTTGCCGACCTTGCGGCAGATGTCGATGCTGTTGAAATCGGTGGCGAGGGTGAGCGCGTGGGAGAACAGAACGTCGCCTAGCAGGACAGAGAGCGCGTTGCCCCATTTGGCGTTGGCGGTGGGGACCATGCGGCGGGTGTTGGCGCCGTCCATGATGTCGTCGTGGACGAGCGTGGCCATGTGGATGAGCTCGAGGATGACGCCGATTTTCAAATGATCATCAGTCACGCCGCCGATCGCGCCGCCGACGAGGATGGCGAGGGCGGGCCGGATGCGCTTGCCGGAGGTGTTGCAGATGTAGGCGACGTAGGGCTCGACGGCGGGGTCGAAAGCGCGGACTTGCTCGCGGATCGAGACTTCCACCCGCTCGAGTTCCGGGCGGACGAGCTCGAACGGGAAAAGGGCGTTGCTCTGGGGTGGAGTGGTGATGGCTGCCATGGTGAGTCGGACTGGCCCTAGGTTCCATATGACGGCCTTTCCCGCAACCCGGATCTGGCACGAACTGGAAGAATCCCGGCGAAACGCCATATTTGGAGCCTGATGATAGTCAATCTGCTTGCGGTGATTCGTCCGGGAGTTCTAGCTGCGTGCCTCTATGAAACTGCGAGCGAGCTGGCTGTTGATTCCCGCGGTGGCGTTGAGCCTCGGGGCGTGTAGGAAAGAAGAAGCGGTCAAGTCTCCGGAAACTCCGGCGGCAGTGGCCGAGGCGCCCGCTCCGGAGGTGCCGCTGCCGGTTCCCTCGGTGACGCCGGAGGAACGCGCCGCCAAGCTCGGTTTCGTCAGGCACTTGACGCAGGACACCGAGGGCGTTCTCGCCTTTTATAACGGTACGAAAACCGCCTCTCGCGCCAAGGCCACGAAACTTTGGCAGCTCGTTGAAAATCAAATGGGAGTGGGCGGCGATGAGCCGGCCGGGGCGGGTGCGGCAGCGGATGAAGCGACCGGTCCGGCTGCCTTGTTCGGCACCGAGTTCACGCTCGCGCTCGGCAAATCCACGGCGGCGCAAACCGGCAACCTCCTCACCTTCAACCGCCGCATGAGCTACTTCCAGATGCGCTCCATCGCCAAGGCGTTCGCAGCCGCGGTGAAATCCGGTGACGCGTCCTCGCTCGGCGATTCGCTCGCCAACAGCTATGGGGCGGATTTGTTCAAGGACCTGCTCAAGGACCCGCAGTCGGGAATTTCACTTCTCGAAAAGACCCAGATGCCGCCGGTTTACATGGCGTTTAGGACGAAAGAGGCCGATCGCGCCGCCGCCGCCCAGCAACTCGCCGCGATGATCGCCAATGCCAACTTGCTCGGTGAAATGGTCGAGCCCGTTGCCATCGAAACCGCCGGCTGCCAATTCGAAGGCGTCAAAATCCTCGGGGCCAAAATTTCCGCCACCATGGCCGAGGACCGCGCCGACATGGACGAGGAACTCGCCGCCGCCACCGTCGATCAATTGCTCGCCGCAGTCGCGAAAAAGGACCTGCTCATCCTCAGCGGCACGGTGGGGGACTACGTCGTCCTTTTCTTGGGCGGCTCCACTGCTGATCTCAAGCTGGCTGGCGACGTCGGCCAGTCGCTCGCCGCGTCGGATGCTCTCGCCTTCGGCGACGCCTTTGTTTCCAAGGACCTCGCCGCGGTGGTGTATGGCCAGAAGCAAGCCATGGACACCCTGATGGGGGCCGCCGGTGGTCTGGCAGAAATGACTGACGGCCTGCGTGACGGGCTGACCGGGGCTGATGGACTCGGCGACACCCGGGACTTGGAAGCGATGTTCAAAATCGTCGCCGAACGCGAAGCCGCCTTGCGGCAACTCGCCGGAAGCGACTCGCTCGGCATGGTCGCCTTTTTCGAGGACGGCCTCAAAATCGAATCTCACGGCGGCACCGACAACGGCATGGTCGATTGGAAGTCTCCTAACAAACTCGCCGGCCTCGGTGCTTCCGAAGACGTCGTGTTGTTCGCCAACATGACGTCCGGCGCCGTTTATGACGAGAAGGCCCGCGCCTACGCCGAGGCGCTGTTGGAGACTGCCTACGCCATGGGCATGAGAGTCGCGGAAGCGCCGTTCGAAAGCAAACAACTCACGCAGTTCACGGAAATGGCCAAGCTGTTTGATGGCAAATTCCGCCCCGACATGCTCGCGCTGTGGGATGCTTACAGCAACGATTTCGGGGGCAGTCTCGGTCACGAGCGGGCGCTGGTCGTTGATCTCAAAGGCTCCGCTCCCGCCATTCCCGGCCTGCCGCAAGCGGTGGTGGACACCGCCAAGGTTCCCCGCGTTTCCCTCGTCGCGCCGGTGACGGACCGCTCCAAGCTCGCCGATTCCTGGGACAAAATGAACACCACGCTCACCGGCACGCTCGCCAAGATCAGCGGACTAACCGGCCAGGAAATCCCGATGCAGAAGCCTCTCAGTTCCGAGAAAAACGGCAACACCACCTGGTTTTTCCCGCTGCCTTTTTTCAACGATGACTTCCTCCCGTCGGTGACCGTCGGCGACAAGTGGTTCGCCGTTTCTTCCTCCAAAAACCAAGCGCTCGACCTCCTCGCCAAGGCCGACGCCGGCGGCGAAACCCGCCACGGATTCTACATGCGCGTGAACTTCAAGGCGCTTGAGCGCTACTCGCAGGACACCTTCAAGCTGGTCGATGAAAACGCCGGGGCCATCACTGGAGCCGCCCTCCCGGTTGACCGGAAAAAGCTCATCCAAGACTCCATCGCCGTCCTCGGCGACCTCGACACACTCACCGTCCACTCCCGCCGCGAAGGCGCGGTGCTTCGTTCAAGAGTCCATTTCAAGACCCGCTGAGGACGATGCGCTGATGGCGCCGCCTTTCCAGTGGCGTTCTTGGGATCGCTGGCTTTCATTCCGTCATGGCCGACGTTTTCACTCCGGAAAAGCGTTCCGCGGTGATGGCCCTTATCCGCGGACGCGACACCAAACCCGAGCTCGCGTTGCGCTCGCTGCTCCACCGCGCCGGCTACCGCTTCACTGTGCGCGGGCCACGCAACCGCTCGCTCCCCGGCAAGCCCGACCTCGTCCTCCCCAAATACCGCACGGCCGTTTTTGTCCACGGCTGCTTCTGGCACGGCCACGAAAACTGCCCCGGTTTCCGCCTGCCGAAATCCCGCTGCGATTTCTGGCAGGAGAAAATTTCCGGCAACCAAGCCCGCGACCTCCGCAACGAGGCCGCTCTCCGCGCCCTCGGCTGGCACGTCGTCACCGTCTGGGAATGCGCGCTCCGGAAAAAATCGGACCGGCTGTGGCTCGCCAAACGTGTTCCCACGCTTTTTCCCAAACGCAGCGATTGAAATTGTCAGGAGTCGTCCCGGTGTTTGGAAAACCTGATGCGTCCGTGGTTTTTGAGGAACGCCCGCTCGGGCATCTGTCGGGTCCACATTCGCTTGGAACGGGGCGGTGCAGCATTCGTCATTCGGCACGGTGACCTGCTCAAGCGAATCGGCGTGTATGACGAGGATGGACGCTCGTCGTCCAAGATCCTCAGACCGGAGCGGGTTGATGTCGCGCATTTCCGCTATGCGACAGGGGAATGGCAAATTTCCGGCATAGGCCGACGGCTCCAGGAACTCTACCGGCAGGCATTCGGCACCGTGTTTCACGGGTCGCCAAACGCGTTGGCGCATTCAAGGCGCTACTCGCTTGAGCCGCTTCGCGAAGGCCCGTCGATCCTCGTCTGCGACCCAAGTTCGCAAATCCAATTCGCCGATCTGGTATCGCTGAAGGTTGAGCTTCCGGGCGGACAACAGGTCCTTTTCAGCCGCGGGAACGTCTTCGATGCGCTTTCGACCCTGAACGCGTCGCTTCTCCAGAACGCGATCCTCCTAGAGGCGCGCTTTGATCTTAAGATTGCAGCGCAGCGCCGTGTAGTGCCCGTCGTCCTTAATCCGCTCCGGGACAAGGTTTCCGGTCCGCACCTCCACGAAAACATCGAGCCATGGCTCGCCGAACGCGGATTTTCCAACACTAGCCATGAAACCTTCGTTCTGGAAAGCGCTTGAGAGCGTCGGGGCTGCGGGGTCGGCGGTTTGTGATTGGCACTACCACCTCGGCACCGACTGGTATCGGAGCGAGCAGTTTTTGAAACGGACCGGCCGCATGGCCAGATGCGTGATCGATCCGGATCATCCCCCGCGCCGACTGGACCTGATGGTAGATGGAGATGAGGACTTCGTGGCGGTCTGTGACGATTGGTCTACACCGCCAATCGCGATCAAAGCGGCGGACGCGGTGGAAATTCAGCCTCATTGGGAGCCCATCGCGCGGGCTCTGGCAAAATGCATCGGGTTCGACTACGGCGCGTGGGAGACTTCCGGGAATCTCCGTCGGATCGGATCGTGCCAGAACCCCTTCGGTCACGTCAGTCCGGTTCTTTTGTTCCTGCCGCCCGGTCACCTCGGCGATTACCACGAGCTTTTCCGCGACTTATCGGGCCGAACGGATTCGACCGTGCTTTTTCCGTCGGGCCGCTGGTTCACTGAGGAAATGGAATCTTTGAGGAGCCGTAACCGTTTGGAGTTCGTGGATCTCACGCAGCGCCTTGCCCAGATCGAGGACCAACCGACCATGCGTGTGCCGCTGCCAACCCTCATCAAGCCGCGCCAATCCGACGAATCGTCGCCTCGGGCAGTGATTCATGCCGGGAATGGGCTGACTTGGAGCCAGATCAGCATCGAGATCCCGGGCAACCAGACGATCCGCCTGACCGCACCGGGCCAAGAGGGTAGCTACGCGTTCCCCAAACGCCAGCAACTCGGTCCGGAACACCCGCTCGGCATCCTGATGACGCTCGCAGCAAAGGGCGAATGGCGCAACCCGCCGATCTCCTCGCCCGACTACGACCGGGTTTCCAAGTCGTTCAATCGCCTGCAAGCCCTGCTCCGTGCCCTCGTTCCGCTGCCAGAAAAGCCCTTCAAAAAGTCTGCTGGTGCCTTCGTGCCGCTCTTCCAAGCGCGCATCCACGCGAAGCTGCGCGACGGCGGGTCCTAAGTGAAAAACATCCTATTCGCGTCCAGGGAACTCACGTCTTCCCTAAAATCATTCATCCACCCTTGATCGGCGGCACCGTTCTGGCAGCCGTATTACGCATGGACGAGGATCTGACTAGACACGCGAGGCTCATCAGTAAGTCTTCGGCAACCTTCCTTGCCCATCGTGAAATACAAAGGCGAAGAACGCTCCACCAATGACGACACTAACGAGAAGGACCGCCTCGGCAAACTCTGGGAGGAACGCAGCAGCGCCCAATGCTTCTTCGCGATGGTGAGCGGCCCTAGAAAATGCAAAGATCCGCGATGCGATCCGGAACGCGGCAGAAGGCTGAGGCACTGATTCACTCCGTAAAACAATTCAATGAGCATTTAGTTCAGAAAAAACCTGCGCCTGTTCGTTCTGCGGCAAGCCCCACACCAGTGTCATCAAGCTGATTGCCGGCCCCGGAATCTACATTTGCGACGAGTGCGTGATCATTTGCAGCGAGATTCTAGCAAAAGAGATTCCAGAATGGCC
>CAMCCX010000054.1 GCA_945873305.1 Akkermansia muciniphila | reverse complement strand
GTGCTCGACTTCGACGGCTTCGACGGGAAGCAACCCGGCACACCCGGGGAACTCAGCGAGCACATCGCCGCATCACTGGCAATCGTCCGTTGGATGCGCGAGGCGCTGTTATGGAAGCTCGCCGCCGTGCTCTTCACCGGCTCCAAGTCGATTCACGCTTGGTATCACACCCCGGCACCGGCCGCGCTTGAATCACTCAGGCACACCGCGCCCGCGCTTGGTATCGACGCGGGCTTGATAGGTCGCCCCGAGCATCCTTGCCGCGTGCCGGGATGGATACATCCGAAGACCGGCAAAGCCGCCCGCGTGCTATGGCTCCAACTCCACCCGGGGGGCGGGTCAAAAGTCTGACCCGAACATTACCCACACCGTTCGCTATCCCTTTTTCTTAAGCGTCCACCAAAACCGTTTTCCGCGTAAATTCCTCACCACTAACAAAACACGAAAATGAGCAAACCAAAAGCCATCAAACCGAAGCCCGCCCCTAAATTCAATTCAATCCTTGGAGATCCACCAGCCGTTCTACGCGGCCACGCGCTCCAAGTATGGGAAGATACCGCTGCGGAACTCCAGACCGCAGGAATCGGCACCAGAGTCGAAGCAAACGCCCTTTCCTGCTACTGTCAGGCCATCGCCGATTTCCATGCCGCACAAGCCGAGATCGACCGGCTCGGGCTGGTCGTCATCACCGAACGCGGAGCTGTGAAGAATCCAGCCGTCACGATCAAGAATCAAGCCATGCTCATGATTCACAAATTCGCGTCGTCCTTCGGCCTCACACCTGCCAGCCGGGACCGTGTGGCATTCACGGCACCGAAAGATCACAACCCGTTCGATGAAATCATGAAATCATGAAACCACTCGTCACCAGCTACAAGCCGCAGCAAGCCGCCGATCTGCTCGGCTTGCCCAAGTCAACCATCCTCGCCGCCATCGAGCGCGGAGAACTCCCGGCTATGCGGTTCAACGCCCGCGTCTATCGCATCACAGCGGTGGATTGCGCGGCGTGGTATGCATCCAAAGGCGGGCGGCTCAAATCGACAACTCCCGCAACTCTCACAACCTAACCAATCATCGAGTTGCAAGCGATAGCGCGAAACTATAACGTCCGGCCATGGCAAAGATGGAAAGATCTAATACACCAGGCCGGTTCACCCCGGATGAACTCCGCGCTAATGTCCGCGAAAGCCGTGCTTTCTGGGGCTCACCCGCCGGGAAGAAACGGCAAGAGGAACTCGACCGGCAAAGCCGCACCCGTCCCGCAGCCTCCACCCCGGCAACCGCCGCAAGCCGTGCATATTGGCAGCGTCGCGTCGCACTTCTCGAAAAGAACGCACCCAAATTCTAATCGCAAAACATCATGAACCTTGATTTCAAAAAACTGTTTGTCACCGGCAAAGCAAAGCCGCCCGTCCGCGTCCGCACGCTCCGAGCGATGGTCCTAACCCCACTCGATGAGCCATCAAGGCACGTTGACGCTGGCGAGGAAGTCCTGATCGACTTCGGAACTTTCGAGCAACTTGAGCGCGGCGATTATGACCTGCTCGACAGCGGCGTCGCCCCGGTGGTAGTCACCGACCCGACCCCACCGCGCCAAAAGGCCGCGCCACTCCCGGCCCGCTGGGATGAGCTGCCGAAATGCTTCGCGGATTACTGGAATTTAACCGAAGACTTCCGCACCGCGCGGGAGCATGTTTCGGAAATAATCGCCGCCCGAACCGAGCTTTTCGGGAGCAACTTCAAAATTGGAAATCAGGAAGGCACCGCGCTTGTCGGCGGCGTGATGAGCGCCAACAATCGCAAGCCATTCGGCGGCGGGATGGTTTCCACGCTCAAACCCATCAATCTCGATGATCCAAAATTGCGGAAACTCGACCGCCTTTTGACGGCATCGGAAGAAAACGCCCGCGAGTTTTACAACCGCTTGATCGACACCAAGGAAATTGCGCTGCAACGCGCATTCCTCGCCTGTGGGCAGCACCGCTTGAAGGTCGCCGATGAACTCCGGGGATTGCTCGAAGAATTGGCCGGCATCGGTTTCGAGCTGTTCGCCGCCCGCACCGCCGCGCTTGGCCTTGCCGATTTCCAAGTCCGCAGGCTCTACCACGGCAGCGCGGATTTTCTGCGATTTGGAGATCAAGCACCGGCGATTGCATCAGCCGTTTCATCGGCGGGACTGGACAGCTCGCAACAGCCGATCCTCTACAGCGACGCACCAGCAGCTTCGCAGGCCGGATGGAGCTTGAGCATGGCAGACCGGCTAGTCCATCTCCGGCCGCTCTTGGCCGAGGGGCAGAAGGCGTTGGCGAAGTCGCGCAAGGCATTGCTACCCGCCGGACTCCCCGCATAATTTTCCGCAATAGCAGTTGCTCAGGGAATGGCCCGCCTTTGGAGAGATCCGGGGGCGGGTTTTTTCGTGCCGGAGGAAGGACAAAGCAAATTTGCTTTGTCCTCCGCTGCTCAGAGAGGTGCTAAGAATCCAGCACCATTTTGAAAGGTGCGCAGAATTGCGCACGTCTCGGACAGGCTGGTATCGGTGCCCCCAAATCTGGGGGCTGCTATGACCTTGCCGCCACCTGCGTGCGCGTGAATCACTCCGTCATGGTGTCACCGGCTCGAAATTTGATTCCTTGGAAATTCTCGTTTTTTAAGGGCAGACAAATGCCATCGACGTTTTTTCCCGCTAGGCTTTTTATCGTCGTAAGTGATTGATTTTTAAGAAGTGCGCCCGCCGTGACTCGAACACGGGACATCCCGCTTAGAAGGCGGGTGCTCTATCCAACTGAGCTACAGGCGCTGAGGCGGAGGTCTTAGCAAGCGGTTTCACCGAAGTCAAAATCCGCATGTCAATTCGGCGGATTTGTTTTCAGGGCGGGAATTAAGGGTTTCGGTCCGGGAAAATCCCCGCTAGCCTGCCGCCCATGCGCACTGCGGTTTACGCCGGCTCCTTTGATCCACCAACCAATGGTCATCTCTGGATGATCGAGCGGGGGCTGGAAATGTTCGACCGCTTGATCGTCGCGATCGGCAGCAATCCGTCGAAAAGCTACTCGTTCTCGGTCGAGGAGCGGCTTGAGCTGCTCCATGCCTCCATCGAAAGCCGCGACCACCTTGTCATCGCCCATTTCGACAACCGTTACCTCGTGGACTACGCCAAAAAGATGGATGCCAAATACATCCTGCGCGGCATCCGCTCGCCGAACGACTACGAATACGAGCGGGTGATGCGCCACATCAACGCCGACATGGCTCCGGAAATCACCACGGTTTTCCTGATGCCGCCGCGCGACATTGCGGAACTCTCGTCGAGCATGATCAAGAGCCTGACCGGCCCGACGGGCTGGGAGGAGACGGTCCGCCGCTACGTGCCGACACCTGTTTTCCAGGCTCTGGCAGCACGCGGCGGCTCGATTTGAGACGGCGGTCAACTGTGATCCGAAACGCCATGACCGCCCTGAAAATCTTCTCCGACTCGCCGCTCGACGCCTCCAACACCCGGCTGCTAGTGGACGGCACCGCGCCGCATGAAGTCTTGTTTCCGCGCACCGCGGCGGCCTCGGTGCTCGCCCAGGCGGAACCGGGCCCGGCGTTTCCACTGGCAGACATCGCCTTCGGCCAACCCGATTTGGAAAGCATCCGACGCTCCGACAAGTTGAAATGGATTCACGTCAGCTCGGCCGGCTTCACGCGCTATGACACACCGGAATTCCGCGCGCTGGTGGCGGAGCGCGGGATCGTGGTTTCCAACAGCTCCAGCGTCTATGCGGCGGCCTGCGCCGAACATGTGTTCGCGTTCATGCTCGCCCAGTCGCGCTGGCTTCCGCAGGCGCTGCGGAGCCAGACACCTAACGGCTCGCCGGAATGGTTCCAACTGCGCGGCGACTCGGTTTCGCTGCGCGGGCAAAGCGTGGTGATCCTCGGCTTCGGCGGGATCGCCACGGAGCTGGTGAAATTGTTAGCGCCTTTTGAAATGAAAATCACCGCGATGCGCCGCCACCCGCGCGGCGACGAGGGCTTTCCAACCGTCACCGCCGAAGGCCTGCCCGCCGCGCTCGCGACGGCGGACCACGTCATCAACATCCTGCCCGACAACGCCGCTTCGCGAAATTTCATCGACGCGGCACGACTCGCGCAGATGAAGCCCGGCGCGGTGTTCCACAACATCGGCCGCGGCACCACGGTGGATCAGGACGCCTTGTTAGCAGCGCTGCGTTCCGGCCGCCTCGCCGCCGCGTGGCTGGACGTCACCGAGCCGGAACCGCTGCCCGCCGGCCATCCGCTGCGGAGCGAGCCGAATTGTTTCATCACCCCGCACATCGCCGGCGGCCATGCCGACGAGTCCGGCACGCTGGTGCGGCATTTCCTATCAAATTTCCAGCGCTATCTGACAGGCTCGCCGCTGCTTGACCGGATCATGTGAGGTTTCTTCCGCGCTCAGGAACCGTCACTTTTCCTTGCTCTCATCGACCACGACGAAGCGGCTGCCGCCTTGGCTCCAGACAAGGAGGACAAGGCGTTTGTCATTTGCCTTGCGGATCGCGGCGGCGGTTTCTTGCGCGTTCGCAACCGGCTGGCGGTTGATTTCCTGAATCACGTTGCCCTCGCGCAGCCCGGCGTCGAAGGCCGCGGAGTCCACGTCGATCGCGGAGATGAGCGCGCCCTTGAGCGTCGATGGCAGATCGAACTGCTGCCGCGCGACATCGTCGATGTCCGCGAGCGCGACACCGCGCAGCACCTCGCCGGGGACGGATTCCTCGCCTGTGGAAGCGGCCTCGTCTAACCTTTCTGGCATTTCCTTGAGCGTGACGGAGAAGGATTTTTCCTTTCCGTCGCGCAGCACTTTCAGCTCCAATTTCGCGCCGGGCGCGGCTTGGCCGACGAGCAGTTTCAGGTCGCGGCTGTCCGCGACGGGCTCGCCGTCGAACTCGACGATCACGTCGCCGCTCTTCAGTCCCGCGTCCGCAGCCGAGCCGCCATCCGTCACGCCGCCGATGAGCGCGCCGCGCCCCTCGGGCACGGAGAAATCCTTGCGCAGCTCCGGCGACACATCCTGGATGCTCACCCCGAGGTAGCCGCGGACGACGCGGCCTTTTTTCAAAATCTGCTCCATCACGTTGCGGGCCAGATCCATCGGCACGGCGAAGCCCACGCCTTGGTTCCCGCCGCTGCGGCTCAGGATCGCGGTGCAGATGCCAACTAACCGCCCGTCAGTATCTACCAGAGCGCCACCGGAATTACCGGGATTGATCGAGGCGTCGGTCTGGATGAAATCCTCGTATTCCTCGATGCCCATGCCGCCGCGGCGGGTCGCGCTGACGATGCCCCTGGTCACGGTCTGTCCGAGTCCGAAGGGATTGCCGACGGCCAGCACGACGTCGCCCACCGCCACTTTGTCGCTGGCGGCGAGGGTGAGCGGCGGCAAATCACCGGCGTCGATTTTGAGCACGGCGATGTCGGTCTTCGGATCGCGGCCAACCACCTTCGCGGTGTACTCGCGCTTGTTGCCCAGCAGCGCCACCTTGACCTCGTCCGCGCCATCCACCACATGGTTGTTCGTCAGGATGTGGCCGTCCTTGCTGACGATGACGCCGGAGCCGAGGCTTTGCTGCTTTTGCATCCGCGGAATTTGTCGCGGAGCCCCTCCATCGGACGGATCGCCGAAGAAGCGGCGGAAGAGCGGATCGTCCAGCAACGGCCGCAAGTCCCGACCGAAGGGATTGCGCGCCATCTTGGTGGAAAAGACGTTGACCACGCTCGGGGCGACCCGCTCGACGACGGGTGCGAAACTCGCTGAGAGCTTGGATTCGCGGCGAAGTGTGGCGTCGTCGACGTTGAGGGTGACCACCGTGGGATCGGTCGCCGAGAGCGCCAGCGGCCAGCTCCAGATCCAGCTTGATAGACTGAGAGCGATGACGCCGGCGCCGACCATGGCGAGCAGGGAGACCATGACGTGGCCACGGTTAGACAGGGGGAATGACTTGCGTTTCATGACTGATGACAAGGTTAGATTTCGCGGAACCCGCCCGTGAAACAGCCGTCGTGGACCGTGACTGGAAATCAGGGGAGATCCGCGGAACGGTTTACGAGCCGTTGAACATACTCACGTCCGGCGCGGAATGCCAAGAATTGATTTGGCTGGATGAAGGGACGAGACGTCCCTTCCCCTCAGAGACCAAGGAAGTTCCGGATCAGTCGGAGGCCGGCTTCCTGGCTTTTTTCCGGGTGGAACTGGCAGGCAAACAGGTTTCCGCGCTCGACGGCACCGGCAAAACGCTGGCTGCCGTGGGTCGTTTCCGCGACGACGCAACCGGCGTCGAGCGGCTCGGGGAAATACGAATGGATGTAGTAGAAATACGGATCCGCGCCGAGCCCCTGCCAGACGTGGGTGTCGCCGCGAGTGGCGGTGGCGGAATTCCAGCCCATGTGCGGAATCTTCAAGCCGGGCTCATCCAGGAAGCGTCGGACGGTGCCGGGAATGATGCCGAGGCCGGCCGTTTCCGGAGCCTCCTCGCTGGAGTCGAAAAGAATCTGATAGCCGACGCAGATCCCGAAGTAGGGCCGGTCCGCGGCGATCCATTCCTTGAGGAAAGCGGCGAGGCCGCGCTCTTCGAGGCGGTCCATGGTGTCGCCAAACGCCCCCTGCCCCGGCAGCAGCAAGTGGGTGGAGTCGCCGACGTCCTCCGGACTGGCGATGATGACGGGATCTTCGCCGAGCGAGCGCAGGGCGTTGGCGACGCTGCGCAGGTTGCCGCCGCCGTAATCGATGATGCCGACTTTCACAACGCGTCCTTGGTGCTGGGAATGCCTTTCACCCGCGCGTCACGCTCGCAAGCGTCACGAAGGGCGCGGGCGAGTCCTTTGAAAACCGCCTCGGCGATGTGGTGGCCGTCGCGGCCGTAAAGCACCTCGACGTGGATGTTCGCCCGCAGGTTAGAGGCGACGGCGCGGCAGAATTCCTCGACCAGCGTGAACGGCATGTTCGGCGCGGACGGCGTGCCGGCCGGCGCGCGGAATTCCAAGTGCGGGCGGTTGCTCAGGTCCACGACGACGCGGGCGAGCGTCTCATCCATCGGCAGATAACAGCAGCCGTAGCGGCGGATGCCTTCCTTGCTGCCGAGCGCCTCGCGCAGGCAGTCGCCGATGACGATGCCGGTGTCCTCGATGGTGTGATGATAGTCCACCTCGATGTCGCCGACGGTTTTGACGTTGAGGTCAAACAGCCCGTGTTTGGAAAACAGCGTGAGCATGTGATCGAAGAACGGGACGCCGGTGTCGATTTTGGAAACTCCCGAGCCGTCGATGTCGATCGACAGTTCAATAGAAGTCTCGGCGGTCTTGCGGCTGCGGCTGGCGGTGCGGGGCGTGGACATGATAGACTGAAAGCTTACTTGATGCTCTTGGCGGCGGCTTCAAGCGGAGCAAGATAGCGGGCGGGCACGGCGGCGGATTTCGCGGCGGCCAAGGCGGCGGAGAACGCGGCGGCGTTTCCGCCGTGAGCGGCGGTCCACGCGTCGCGATAGGCTTTCCCGCCATCGACGCCCAGAGCGGTCTGCGCGGTGCCAAGGCGGACGAGTTCCTGTTCACCGAATTTCACGGTGTCTTCGAAGGATGCCTTGTGAAAAGGACTGGTGGTGACCCAGTTCTGTTTGGCGTCTTTTTCCGCCTTGTAGCGGGCTTCGATCAGGGCGTTTTCCTCCTTGATGGCGCCTTCGGTGATTTTCCGGTCCGCCAGGGGCATCCGCTGGATTCCCAATGCCTGTTCCTTGGTGCGGGCGTCCAAAGTCAACAGCGACTGCTTGGCCTCGGCAAGTTGGGATTGGATCACTTGGCGCATCAGAGAAACCAAGGCTCCGTAGGAAAGGGTGTTGCGGTAGTCGCGGTCGAACTCCGCAAAGACCCGCAGCGCCTGGAGAAACTGGTTGGAGTTCACCAATCCGCGGATTTTCGCTTCCTGGACGCGGGCGTCGAGGTCGTAGATGTTCGCCTGATATTCGGCGGCCGTTAGGATCTTGTCGTTGAACTTGATCCCGCCCGCCGCCACGGCGTCATGTTCGGACTTGAGGGTCGCTAGAATCGTCTTGGCGTTCGACAGCTTGCTGCTGTCGCGATGCTCCTTCACGAACTTCTCGACGCTGGCGATTCTCATTTTGTAATCGTCGGCCGTCAGCAGATCCGGGGTCGGCACCATTTTGGAAATTGGCTCGAAGGCGGCCTCGCCGGGTTGTTCGCGGGTGATTTTGACGACATCGGACTTGGCGATCTTGCGCTCGTCCTTGATGCTTTTGGTGATTTGAACTTCGAGGATGTAAGAATCCCCCGCTTCACTGACAACCGCCCCGTTGAGGGTGGTGCCGTCCTTCAAGAGGAAGGTGTCAGCCGCGCATGGAAGCGCGACCGCCAACAAACAAAGTGCACCAAGCGCTGGATTTCTTTTCATGAATGAGTGGTGCTCGAGTGGCGTCTCCGGGCGAGGATTTACGATTTCCCAGCGGAGGGCAAGACCGCTTGTTGCAGGGCCTCCGGCGTGGAAACCAGCCGGGTCTCGCCATCCGCGAGAATGACCAATACGGACCCGGCCGGCACCTCCTCCGGGGATTTCGCGCCGCGGCGTTGGAACATCCGCATCGAAAGCCGCTCGGTGGCGAGCTTCATCTCGGACGAAAGTCCGGAACCGGCGACGATGGTCACTCGGAAGTGGCGGGCGAGCGTCGCCTGCAACAGATCCGTGTGAAGGATCGGCCGATCCACGGCGTAGGTCGGCAAGGGCGTGGCCAATTCACTGAAACTGGGCACCACCGGGCGATTGCGTTCGGCAAGACGACACTCGGCGAACGAAATCAAGCCGGCCGTGGAATCGTCAAACAACATCACCAGGTCGGTCACTGGCAAATCGATGATTTTCGCGTCGTCCGGACATTCCTTGAGGAATTGCGAACCGGTGAACAATTCAGCCGCGGTGGTGGCGAGGTCTTCGGACCAAACGAGCCATTTTTCATCCGATGTGATGACCGAAACGTCCAGCGCGGCCTGCAGCGCCAAGCCATAGAGGAAGGCCCGGCCGCCACCAATGGAAGAGGGAGCTTCTTTGTTGAAGATCCGCAGCTTCGGACCATCGCCGAAGGCGGTGCGCGCGTGGTTGAGCAAGGCGACGGCTTTATCGCGGAATTTGGCGTCTCCCGTGGCACCGAATGCCGCGGCATAGACCGACACCATCCGCAGCGTGGCACCGGCATGCGCGCAATCGTCGCGGACGACCGTTCCGAGGCGGGTGTTGCGGACCTTGAGCAGGGTCTTCCGGGCGGTGTCAAAACGGGCCGCGAACTCGGCCGGAGATTGTGACTGCTCGGCCGCGATTTCCTCCATGGACTGACTCATCCCCAAGCTGTTGCAGCGGAAATATTCGCGCTGGGGATCCACCTCGGAAGGCAGATTTCCCAAGCCCTTCATGTCCGTCGCCTTGATCCACCATGCGGCGTCTTCCGGGCGGAGTTCCTTGCGAATTTCCTCCACATTCCAGAGCCATGCGGCCGGATCGGATTCCTCCATCATGCCGACGGAAAACAACCCGTCGGAGGTGATGTAGGACTTTTCAGCGAAGTCGATCAGCCCGAGCGCCCGCTGCAAAGCCAGCGGATCCCCCGTCGCCCGGTAGGCGTGAATCAAGGCGACCGCCGCGCGGGCCTGCGAGCCGCAATCGCGGGAAAACGATGGCAGCGCCCAGGAACTCCCCCGCCGGGAGGAGAAAACCCCACCTTCGAGCGGGTCGAACATGGCGCTTGGCAACAAGTCTTTGAGCATGTCGCGAGTCGTTTCCAAACAACGCATGCGGGTCTCGACCGGCAGCCCCGGATGCACCGCGGCCGTGGCAAGCAACTCGATGGCTCCCGCCGGAAAGAGTCCGCCGGCCTCGTCAAAACTCCGGGAGTAGGGATCGTAAAGCGACGCGAGTTGGCGGAGACAGCGGACCGCGTCCACCGCCGGTTGCTCGCTCATCACCTTGGCATTCTTGCGCTGGGCCAGTCGGCCGCGGCGGTTGTCATTGTCCAAGCCGCTGTTTTTCACCACGTAGGCAGAGTCATCCGCCCACATCCGCGTCACCATCGAGTGGGATTGATAGAACAATTCCGACACCTTCATCGACGAGGAATGACTGACGGGAATCCACGCGACCGGATTGGCATCGGGGGTCATCCAGACAAACAGCGGCATTTGCAGGCCTCGTTTGATTTCCGCGCAAAGATCCGCGCTCAGCAGGCCCACCTCCCGCGAGGCGTCGCCATCCACGAGCACCGGCACGTAATACTGATTGATCGCATAAACCAAGGCCGGATCGCTCGCCAAGGCCTTCAAGACGCCTTGAAACGCCGGTTGCTGGGGCATCGCGATCACGACGAAGACCATGCGGTTAGCGGCCTTCGCCCGCTCCATGGTCTCCTGGGTCCAAGCTTGCCAATGGATCGGCGAACCGGCTTGGCTTCGATAGACCGGTCCGGGCAGCCGGCCAAGATCGTTAGAAAGCAGCTCGCTTGCCAGGACCGGCGGCGGACCGGCGCCGTCCCGGGTCTCGCCGTTGCCCTTCCGGCAGCCTGCGGTCCCCAAAATCAAGCCGCCCAAGACCGTGGCGAATGCGGCGAAGCCGTGGGGGATGGGGAAGTTCATGATCGGTAATGGAAGCAGCGGAAATGGAAGCAGCGGAAATGAATCACTCCCCCTGACGCCCGCATCCTGAAGAAAAGACTTCCGATGTGGCAAGCCGAAGCTACGGTCGCGCCACAATTCCCTGCTTAATGTGATCAGTATTGCCGTTTCCAGTCAAAAGGGAGGGGTGGGTAAAACCACCGTCTCGATCAATTTAGCCCATTCCTTCGCTCGGGCCGGGGTCAAAACCCTGCTTGTCGATGCCGATCCCCAAGGCTCCGTCGGCCTTTCCCTCACCCGCCAGTCGCGTCTGCTCGCCGGATTTTACGACTATCTGGCCGACCCGGGGATTTCCTTCGACCGCTTGATCGTGCCAACACGGTTAGAAACGTTTTCCCTCGTCGCCAGCGGCCAAGGCAGCGACTACGAAGCCGGCGGCGGCGGGATGGGCGCCCACCTCGCCCGCGTCCGGGCCTTCATCCGCAGCGTCTCCGCCCGCGGCTTTGATTTATGCATCATCGACACCGCCGCCGGACTTTTCGGCGTCACCGGCGATGTGATCGCCTCCAGCGACGCGATCCTGATCCCCCAACAAGCCGAGCCTTTGGGAATCCGCTCGGTGCCGAAATTGCTAGAAGGCCTGAACCGCCTGCGAGTGATGAATCCGCGGCTCAGCGTGCTTGGCGTCTGCCTCACGATGGTCCAACACGACCTCGCGGAAAGCACCGAAGCCGCCGCCGCTTTGCGCCAGCTGCTGCCTCCGGAAATGGTGTTCCAAACCCAGATCCCGCGTGACGGGCTTTTCGTCCGGGCCAGCGCCCGCGGCTTGCCCATCGGCGTCTTGGAAGACGGCGCGGGCGCGCAGGTGGTGTTCGATTCGCTGCGGAGGGAAATCGAGGCGAAACTTGAACCTAACGGCGGCCACCACGCCGCTCGCGGCTGATGGACCCGATCAATCCATGGCTGGATCCCGTCGAAGTCCGCCGCCTGGCCGACCGCTTGATGAAGCCTAACGCAGAACCCGCCGCGCCTCTGGCAGACGCGGGTTTCGGCGAGGGCTTCGTCGGTTACGCGGCTGCTCCGCCGCCGCTTCCGCCGCAGAAGGTCCAAGCTCCCGCCGTGCCGACCCCGCCACCGGTTAGCCCGCCGCCGCCGCCACCGGAAAACCCGACCAGCGCCCGCGGTCCGTTTCTGGACCGGATCTCGCGTTTCCGCGACTGGATGCGCCACAATTTCTCCGCCACCGGGATTTTCATCCTCGACCGCGAAGGAGCTGTTATTTTCGACGAGAGCCACCACGGCCGGCTGCACTTCCTTGCCCGCAGCCTTGCGCTCACCTCGCGCCGGCCGGGTGCTTCGGCCGGTAACGTCCATGTGAAAATCGGTGCCGGAGCGACCCTGGAAGTCATCCCCGTGGAGACCGCCTACGGCAGCTTGGTGCTGGGTGCGGTCGTCCCCGAAGCGCTCGATCCGCCGGCCGTGCTCGCGGTCATGGAAGCGCTTGCCCAAGTCGCCTCGCCTCCCCCGGAAAACGCCTAACGCGTCTCCCGGTTCTGTCGGGAAATCATGATGATGGAAATCCCTCCGCAGCCGAGGATTATTCCCGCCAGCACCAAACCGCAATATTTCCGGGTCTCGATCTCATCGTCACGCTCCACGTATTCGTGAACCGAGGCGCCGGTCTTCGCCTTCATGAACGGGATGGGTTTCTTCAGCGCGTGAAAGACGATCCGCCGCGTCTGGTCGCGGTAATCGTTGCGGAAGGTTTCCGCCTCGCGCACGAGCAGATCGATCCGCTCGTTGACGAAAAACTCGGACGCCGGACGCGCCTTCGAATCGTCTTCCGGCCAAATCTTCATGGTCTGCACCTCGACGCGGCTGCCATACATGGCGGTGCGCCGGATCCGCCCGACCAGGTTTTCGGCCTCCTCCGGCGAGGTCGCACCGCAAGCCAGCAAGCGCCGCAAGCCTTCTTTCACGAGCTCGAAACGCTCCACTTTCTCGGCGCTCAACGGCACTTCGCTGGCACGCGCCTTGTCGATCCGCTGCTGCAACCGCAGCCGCTCCTGCTCGAACGGATTGCGCGTGGCCTGGGCCACGATCATCGCCTCGTAGGCGTAGCGCAGCGGCATGATCCCCGCCGGCACCGGCACCCCGCCCCGGTCGCGGATGCTCGACGCGTCCTCGAACAGCCCGCGGTTCATTTCCCGGTACGGCACCAGCGCGCCGGCCAGCAGCATCTGCGGAACTAACAACAACGGCACCGCCGTCAGCGCCGCGCGCTCGGTCTTCACGATGGAGGAGACGACCAGCGCCATCGCGGTGCCGGTCCACGCCGTTAGGGTCATCCACAGCCAGAGATCGGGCAGCATGCCGTCGATCTCCAGAAAGTAGTTCCCCACTATCAGATAAGCCAGACACTGGACCGCCGAGACCAGCGCCAACGCGGCGAATTTCGCCGTCACGTAGGAGCTTGCTCCCGGCTGGCAGTTCCGCTCGCGCCGCAGGATCGGCCGGTCGCGCAGCACTTCCGTCGCCGAGTTCGTCAGTCCCAGGAACATCGCGACCGTGGCGCTCAGGAACAGGTAAGCGGGAATGTGCAGGGCCGAGGAAAACTGGTAGGGACCTTCCGGCGAGGACCGCAGGGTGATGGCGACCAAGGCGGCTAACAGCGGCGCTTCCAGGCAGGTGCTGTAAATCGTCCCGCGGGTCCGGTATTTCGACAGCAACGAGCGCAGGAAATGCGTGGCGAACACCGCCAGCACGGCATGGAATCTCCGCGAGGGCTTGGGCGGCACCGGCAAGCGCTCCCCTTCCCCGGACTCTCCGAGTCTGGAGACAGGACCGCTTCCCGGCTGCAGGGACTGCATCAGGTCCACGCTCTCGAAACGCTCCTGCCAGAACGACGGCGGGAAACGCCGCGCCGCTCCCGTGTTCGACCCGCCGCCGATGGAGCTCAGCGGGGTTTCCAACACATCGAACACGAAGTCCGCCCCCAGCGGCGACTTCGCGGTGACCGACGGATGGGAGATCGCGAGCTCCTCGCAGGCGTCCCGGAAATAGCCGACCATCCCCGCCGGAGTCCCGAAATAAGCAAGACGCCCGCCGCTATCAAGTAACAGAACCTTGTCGAACAAGCGCAGCACCGGCGCGCCCGGCCGGTGCAGCGAGGCGATCACGATCTTCTCGCGGGCCAGCGACCGCAGCGTTTCGGCGACGTGCTCGGAGTCCTTGGACGAGAGTCCGGAGATCGGCTCGTCAAACAGGAAAACCTCCGCCCGGCTGCCCAGATCCACCCCCAGGTTCAACCGGCTGCGCTCGCCGCCGGAAATCGTCTTTTCCCCCGGAGACCCCACCCGCCGGCGGGCGATCGACTGCAAGCCGAGCTCCGCGAGCATGCTGTCCACCCGCCGCTCGTGCTCGGCCAGCGACAACGCCGGCCGCCGGATGGTGACGGCGTGCCGCAGATGCTCGCGCACCGTTAGTTGGGGATTGAGCGCCTCCTCCTGCGGCATGTGGGCGATGAACGGCACAAGGTGCTCGCGCCGCTCGTAGAGGGGGATTCCGTTCAGTTTCACCTTGCCGCGCGTCGGCTCGCGCTGGCCTGACAGAACGGAAAGCAAGGTGCTCTTGCCGCTGCCGCTCGGGCCGATGATGCAGAGCATTTCCCCGCGTTTCACCTCGAAATTGACATGGTCCAGCGCCCGCGCCTCCGGCCCGAAATCATGGATCAAATCCTCCACCTGCAGCGACTCGATCAAAGTCCGCTCCTCGTCCAGAAATCCCTCGCTGAAGCGGCAGCGCACCGACTGACTGCCGGATAGGCGGATCAACGAGCCGTCCCGCAGCGCCGCGGTCTGGCGCACCGGCACGCCATCTACCAGAATCGGCCCGTGGCTTTCCCTGACGACCAGCTCGCCCTCCGCGCGCTGCGCGTCATAGCGGATGAACAGCACGGCCTTGGGCGACAATTTCGGGCCTAACAACAAATCGCCCGGCGAGAGCGCGGAGGCGTCGTTGGAAACCAGATACTCCTGCCGGTCGCCCGCCAGACGGAAGCGCCGGCCCTTTTGCGTGGCCTTGCGGCGAAGCTCGTTGATCGAGAGACTGAATCCCGAGGCGTCGCCCAGCCGCTCGTGATTCCGGCAGGTGACGATTTCGCCCTTCTTCAGCGGCCCGCGGCTGCCGGCATGCAGCTCGGTGTCCCGCAGAGCCTCGACTTCCGCCCGGAGCCCGAATCTCACCCGCAGCGCGCTTTGGCGTCCGCGCGTCCGCTCGGCGGTCAGACCGCTGCCGCCGGCCTCCAGATAGATCGTCGGCGAGTTGCCGGTGCGCTTCACATCGAGGAAAAACATCAGGTCCTCGTAACTCAGCGTCCACCCCGGCACCACCAGCGGCTGTCGCTCGCGCATCCGCAAAAACGAGCCGGTTTCCACCGAGCGCCCGCGGATCCACAACGGCGAGATGCCGGTGTTTCTCACCAAAATCAAATCCCCCGCCCGGTACACCCGGAACTCGTGGTCGCCCGCCGCCGGGGGCAACAACACGTCCGCGCCGTCCCTGCCGAACACCAAGCGCTCGAACGGCAGCTCCTCGTCGGCGGGCTCGCCGCCGTCGCCGCGCATTTCCCGCAGGATCGCCACCCCGTAATCCGGCCGCCCCAGCCGCCGCATGAAAACCTCGAAACTCGTCCGGTTCCGCTCCGAGCGCCCCGCCGCGTCCACCAGCGTGAACAACTGCAAGCCCAGCGCCAGTTTTCCCGAATCGTCGAAACCGTCCTTCAGCTCGACCGCCAGCGCCTGGAGCGGTTGCGGATTGCGCACCGCGCGTTGCAACCGCCGTCCCAGCCACCCGTGGTCCACTTCCGGAAACGCGCTCCGCAGCATGTCCAAAATCAGATCCGCCTCCAGCGAACTCAGCTCGTCGTCCAAGGTGGCAAACGCCGCGAAGGCATCCACCAAAACCCCGACGTGCGCGTCCGCCCCCGGACGCAACGCCCGCAGCCGTCCCACCCCCGGAATCGCCCGCAACCAGCCCAGCGCGCGCGCCCTCAAGCGAGGCGACTTGGGGACGTCTTTTTGGGGTGCGGGTGGTTCCACGCCGGCTTTCTTGGCAGACCTTGCGCCCACCCGCAAGACTCGTGCAAAAAAGGGGTTTGCTTTTCACCCCCTTAAGCTATTCTCCCTCACTCCCGGACGGTAGTTGGTAGCGCGCCCCATCTCAAGCGCACGCCTTCCGCCCGGTTTTTTCACGACTCCTATGTCCGATTCACCGAACTCAACTCCGCCACCGAACAGCCCGAACCGCAATCCAGGCGAGGCCAATGGCTTCAACTGGCGCCTTCTGGGCCTCCTCAGCGTGGCAACGATCATCCTCGGCGTCGCCTTCCTCACCAACACCAACAAGGCGGTCAGCCCAATGACCTATTCCCAGTTCCGCCAAGCTTGGGACCAAGGCCGCATCGTGGTGGACAACTCAAAGCAGCCGCTCAAGGTGATCACCACCGACACCTCCTTCGACGCCACCATCAGCGGTTGGGTCAGCCCCGAGATCCTGACTCCCAAGACGGAAGCCCAGAAGAAGGACTTCCGCGTGCTCGTCAATTTCGCGCTCCAGCGCAATGAAATCAACGAACTGCTCGGCGACAACATCCGCTTCCAGCAAGTCGCCGCCGCATCGGAAAAGCCTCTCGAAAACGATGTGGAAACCCTTTCCCTCGCGGTGCTCCGCAAGTCGCTGGCCCTGAAATCCGTTGAAATCAACGACCCGGTCAATTCACTCCGCGTTCTCACCACCGCCGGCTCGGACGACGCCGTGATCGTCGGCACCCGCAAGATCGTCACCCAGCCTCCCGTGCAGCTCGACGCCAAGGGAATGGTCGCCGGGGCCGTCCAATTCAGCGTGCCCGTCTCGACCGCCATCCAAAGCGAAGACCTCAACAAACTCGTCAAGGACAAGGCCATTTACGAGCGCAACAAGGACTACCTCAGCAGCGCGCTTTTCACCTTCCTGCCCTTCCTGCTGATCATCGGCATCCTGTTTTTCCTGTTCCGCCAGCAGATGAAATCCGCCGGCCGCGGCGCGATGTCGTTTGGCAAGAGCAAGGCCCGCCTGCTCACGATGGACCGCAACAAGGTGACCTTCAAGGACGTCGCCGGCATCCAGGAAGCCAAGGAAGAGCTGTTTGAAATCGTCGATTTCCTCCGCGACCCCCGCAAGTTCCAGAAACTCGGCGGCTCGATCCCGAAAGGCGTGCTGATGGTCGGCTCGCCCGGCACCGGCAAAACCCTGCTCGCCCGCGCCATCGCCGGTGAGGCGGATGTGCCGTTCTTCTCGATCTCCGGCTCGGACTTCGTGGAAATGTTCGTCGGTGTCGGCGCCTCCCGCGTCCGCGACATGTTCGAACAAGGCCGCAAACACGCGCCATGCCTCATTTTCATCGACGAAATCGACGCCGTCGGACGTCACCGCGGCCACGGCATGGGCGGCGGACACGACGAGCGCGAGCAAACGCTCAACCAGCTGCTCGTCGAGATGGACGGCTTCGACACCCAGGAAGGCGTCATCATCATCGCCGCCACCAACCGCCCGGACGTGCTTGATCCCGCGCTGCTCCGCCCCGGCCGTTTCGACCGCCAGGTCACCATCTCCCTGCCAGACGTCAATGGCCGCGAGGAAATCCTCCGCGTCCACGTCAAGAAGATCAAACTCGCCGCCGGCGTGGATCTTTCCAAGATCGCCAAAGGAACTCCCGGATTCTCCGGCGCCGAGCTGGCCAACCTCATCAACGAATCCGCCCTGCTCGCCGCCCGCCGCGGCCTCACCGCCGTCACGCTCGACGAAATGGAAGAAGCCCGCGACAAGGTCCGCTGGGGCCGCGAGCGCCGCAGCCTCGCCATGTCCGACAAGGAAAAAACCGGCACCGCCTGGCACGAAGCCGGCCACGCCTACCTCAACATGGTCTTGCCGGACACCAACCCGCTCCACAAGGTGACGATCATCCCCCGCGGCCCCTATCTCGGCGCGACGATGTATCTGCCGGACGGCGACAAATACTCCACCCAGAAAAAGGAAGCGCTTGCCAACCTCATCGTCACCATGGGCGGCCGCATCGCGGAAGGATTCCACAGCGACGACGTCTCCAACGGCGCGTCCGGCGACATCCGCCAAGCCACCGCGCTCGCCCGCGCAATGGTCTGTGAATGGGGAATGAGTGAAAAACTCGGCATGGTCGAATACGGCGAGGGCGATGGTCCCGTCTTCCTCGGCCGCGGCGACATGGGCGGCCGCCGCACCAACTACAGCGGCTACACCGCAAGAATCATCGATGAGGAAATCAAGCTCTTCATCGACAACGCCTACGCCATTGCCACCCGCGTCCTCGAAGAAGGCCGCGACAAGGTCGAGCTCATCGCCAAGGCGCTTCTCGAATTCGAAACCCTCGATGCCGCCCATCTCAAGGACATCATCGACCACGGCGAAATGCGCAATCCGCCATCCGCTCCCAAGCCGCCGCCAGTCCCGGACGAGCTCAAGAAAAAGCCCGTCACCAAGGCTGCTGAAGAAGATCGCCCGGAAGGCCCCGGCCCGATTCCCGGAGCCATCGGCGCACCCGCTTGATGGCGATCACCGGTCGCCGCGAGCGTCTTCCTCCAGATCCAAATCAAAACGCATTCATCCCAAGGATGTAGTGCGTTTTCGCGAGGGGGGCACACGTGCCCTCGCTGTGATCATGCGTTTTACCGGTTAGGCAGGCCGGATCGTGCTGCCGCTCACGATGCAAATTCATTTTCTGTAGCGAATTCATTTTCTTGGCGGTTTCGCAAAACCATGGTTTGTGCCTGTGGAACGAAAAACCACCGGCCCTTGCGGACCGATGGCTTGAGTTCCCAAGTCGCTGTTCTGATTTTGTTCTCTTCCAGGAGTGAATCAGACAGCGGCTTCTTCATTTCCAGCGGGCGGGCCGCTGCCCGCCTTCGGGCGGCGGATGAGGTCGGTTTTGCGTTCGCTGAACGTCACGTAGCCCATCGCGCGATACAGCGGGCCGTCCTCGCCGTATTCCGAATGCCTTTGCACGCCCTTCACCACATTGCGCAACAGTGTGGCCATGCTGGGCAAGGACATGAGAAGCATGGCCGGGATGCTCGGTGGCGTCACCGATGCGAGCTTGAAGCCGTATGATCGCACGGGCGTTTTCAAGAGCTACACACTCACCCAGCTCGAAAAGACCGAAAAGTCTGTGCGTTACCGGGTGGACTCCATTACCAGCGATAATACGCGCATTGCGCCAAGTAGAATGACACTGGAGAGGAGCTGAGGAATCGGCTTTCGTCGGTCGTTGCGCCAGAAAGAATGACACCCGGATGAAATCACTATCTGGGATCATGAGCCACACGAGCAAAGACGAATATCTGGAGAGCTGCCGTCGGCGTTATCCAAGCCGGAACCGGGCGGGGAAAAGCGCGATGATTGACGAGGTCAGCGACA
>CAMCCX010000053.1 GCA_945873305.1 Akkermansia muciniphila | reverse complement strand
AAAAACATCAGCGCCAAATGGACCCAGACGATCCCCAACTGGCCAGGCGCCCTGAGCCACTTCACCATCGAGTTCGCCGACCGCATGCCTGAAAATAACTAACAATCCATCAGCGGAATCCCACTTACACAAAATTCCTTACACTCTCTCCCCCAAGCGGCAAGCCTGCGGATTCTCCAACCAAAACGACGGTGCCTTCCACTACTCTGGCTTGTCTTTCAGGATCACATCAGGCGTCAGCTTCCAATATTGCTCGGCCTCTTCATCGGTTCTTTCCCCATCGAGATAGTGGTGACGAACCATGGACTCGGAGTTGCCCATCTCGACAGCCACCACACCCACTTCTCCCAATTGAAGAACCCGGTAAGTGCCGTAGGAATGCCTCAGGATGTCGTCTTCAATTGCAGGCATGCCTTCCGGATAATAGGCGCGTTTCCATTTTCGGAAGCGCTGGTAAAAGCTGTATCCTCTGACGACCGGGCCGGCCAACAACCCACCTTCACGCTTCCGGATGTAATCAATCCACGATGCGAGCGTTTCGTTCACCGGAACCTGCCTCGCCTTCTTGATTTTCCCCAGGCGCTCCTCCTTGACGAGCTTTGTCCGATTGAGAATGGCCGACCAGTTCAGCGTGATCCAGCCAGCCGGCTTCGGAAGCTCGGTCACAAATTCATGCGGTCTGATCCCTGCGAATAGGGAAATGACCCAATAGGAAAGCACCTCACGGTCATAATGCCGGATCGCGATCTTCAGCAGGTCATCCGCTTCATCGGGCGACATCACCTTGACCGGACGTTCGCCCGGCTGGGGTTTCTCGATCACGGTGCAGGGGTTCGATGGCAACAGGTCACGGTTTTTGGCCCATGTGCCAAAAGCTGAAATGACCGCCCACACGTTTCGCTCCGAGGCCGGCGAAGTCCGTTCCACCTCGTCTTTGATGAAACCCCGCAGATTCTCCACCTCACACGCCTCAAACACCGTCATCTCCGGCGTATCCTCGTGCGCCCATTTCAAGAGTCCGAGCCGATACACGCGTTCCCTCACCGTCGAGGTGGCCTTGCCTTGGGACCGGCAATGATCGATGAATTGATCGATGGCATCCGGCAGCGGGATCGAGGCGATTTTCTTGGCGTAATACGGCAACCAGAAATCAACGGCAGCCGCCACCGTGGTGCCAGCCGCTTCACACCGGTGATGCAAGGTCATCAGTTCGGCGACCAGGTCCGAGGGCACTGCTGCAAGTTTCCGCCCCCGGTTTGCCAAGGCCATTGTCTAACATGATACCAATAGGTTGCCAATAGGTAAGTTTCTGAAGATCCCTATTTTTCAATGTTTAGGGCGGTTTGTAAAACCGTCATTCGAGGGTTCGATTCCCTCCTCCGCCTCCATCTAAGTTCCTTGTAAATAAGCGACTTAGAAAGGATTGAGGAAGTTGGAAATTTTCCTCATAACGCTAAAACGCACCCGAAAGTGATCTAGCTCAATGGCCGGCTCTGGCAGGAGGACACTGGCGTGTGGTTCGGTCATTCATGCCGACCTAAGCCGTGAACTTCCGCGTCCGCTGGCGCAATGGTCTCGCGCTGGCATGGAGCGGACGCCGAGGCCCCCCGACTCCGCCGCACCGCCCTCCCGCCGCGGTCAAAGTTCCCACAGCTTCCGAAGCGGCACCGCTGGATGGCGGGAACCTCCGATCGGCAAAATGTCCCGGCCGTCATAAAGCACGCAGCCGCCTTGGAAATCTCCGCCGCATTGATCCGCCAGACGGTCGAGCCCCTTGCCGTCATGGCGATCCACCGAACGGCTGGCCTTGATTTCGATGCCCCAAACTTTTTCCCCACGGGTGATGACCAGATCCACCTCGACCTGGTCCTTGTCCCGATAATGCCAAAATCGCAAGTCCGGGTCCGTCCAGGCCGCTTGGGCGTGGATTTGCTGAACAACGAATGACTCCAACAAATGCCCCATGAGCTCCCGTCGGGATAGCCAATCTCCGGCGGAAAGATCGGCGAGCGTTGCCGCCAAGCCGCTGTCCACCAGATGGATTTTCGGGGCTTTGACCAGTCGCTTGGCCGGGTGGCGGTGCCAGCCGGGCAGTGAGCGGATGAGAAACAGGCGTTCCAGAATCGAGAGATATTGATCCACCGTCCCGCGGTGCAATCCCAAATCCTTGGACAAGCCGTTCACATTCAACAAACAAGCCGTGCGGAGGGCCAGCATTTCCAGCAAGCGCCCCAGCTCCCGCCCGTCCTTCACCCGGGCGATGTCTTGGACATCCCGCTCGATGATTGAGTTCAAATACTGCCGGTGCCACTGGCGTGCGCGGACCGGCGAGCGGGTAAGTGGCTCCGGGTAGCCGCCCGCTATCAGCCGGAGCGGGAGATCGGGCGAAAAGTCATTGTCCTCCCCGAGCATGACCGAAGAGTGGATGCTGCCATCGAGGAAACTTCGCAGGAAATCACCGACACGGAATTCCTTTTCGGACTCGGTGAGCGGCTGTAGCGGGATGATTTCCATCCGGCCTGCCAGTGATTCACTCACGCCTGGCAGGAGCAGCAAATTCGCCGAACCCGTCAGTAGGAAGCGCCCTGGCCGCCGATCCCGGTCCACGGACCGTTTGATCGCCGGCAGCAATCCGGGCGCGCGCTGGACTTCATCCAAGGTGACGCGGGCGGGCAGGCGGTCCACGAATCCGTCCGGATCCTCGATGGCCGCGCGGTGGTAATTCGCCTCGTCCAGCGTGATGTAAGCGCGGTCTTTTTCCGCCGATTTCGCGAGCGTTGTCTTTCCGCATTGTCTTGGCCCCAGCAAGCAAACCACCGGGGTGTCTGCCAAAGCCTCGCGCAGAGACCGCTCGAGCGCGCGGGGATAGCGTAGATTTTCTGCGTCCATTTGTCGGTTACAATAGCGTCTATTTGTCGGTTGTAAAGCCGTCTATTTGTCGGTTACAGGTCCGTCCAATTGTCGGTTGGCGGTGGTTTTTCTGCGCCCTCCGCCATCGCGGAACGGTGACTCGGATGAATTGGCTCGTCAAAGGAGAGAGAGTTTTCATGAACTGCCGCGCCGATGAATCATTCCCCGAACCCATTTCCAACCAAGGAGATCCGTCATCTTCGCGATCTTTCACCGCAGCAAGTGCGCTCCGGGTTGGCGGCTTGGCTGGGCTGGCTTTTCGACGGTCTGGACATGCATCTTTACACCTTGGTGGCCACGGCGTTCGTGGCGCAGCTTCTGATGACCGGGGAAGGCGATCCGGAAGTGGGGAAAAAGGCGTCCATCATCCAGGCAGCGTTCCTCGTTGGCTGGGCGCTGGGTGGCGGTTTTTTCGGGCGGGTGGCGGATTTGATCGGACGCAGCAAAGCGCTGGTGCTGACCATTCTAACTTACGCGTTGTTCACCGGGCTTTCGTATTTCTCTCAGGAGTGGTGGCACTTGTTGGTTTTCCGGTTTCTCGCGGCGCTGGGCATCGGCGGCGAGTGGGCGGTGGGCGCGTCGTTGCTTTCGGAGACTTGGCCGAAAAAATGGCGCCCATGGATCGCCGCGACGCTGCAGAGCGCGGTGAATTGCGGGATTTTGTTAGCATGCCTCGCCGGTGCCTTGCTCAAGGGACATCCTCCGCAATGGATCTTCCTCGTCGGCGTGCTGCCGGCTTTCATCACGCTGTGGATCCGCCGCGCGGTGCCGGAAACCGAGGAGTGGACCGAGGCGCGAAAAGGCCGGCCCGCGCCGCGGATCCGCGAGCTTTTCGGGCCGGAGGTGCGCAGCGTCACCCTGCGCGTGATGCTCATTTGCGCGGTGTCGCTCACGGCGCACTGGACGTTCATGTTCTGGCAGCAAAGCTACATCCGCAGCCTCGCGGAGGTGGGAAATCTGAAGGCGGACAAGGACCACGCGACGGTGATGGCGCTGCTGTGGATCATGGTCGGCTCGCTGATAGGAAATTTCGCCGCCGGCGCGCTCGCAAAATCCCTTGGCTACGGCAAGGCGATCGCGCTGATGCTGGCAGGGTACTTCGGGGTGATGTGGTTCACGTTTTCCGGCGTCCACAGCTTGGACGCGACTTATGGATTGTTCGCGGTCATCGGGCTGATGCAGGGATGTTTCGGGCTTTTCACAATGTGCTTGCCGCCGCTTTTTCCGGTGCTGTTGCGGAGCACGGGCGCGGGATTTTGTTATAACATCGGGCGCGTCCTGTCCGCCGTGGGCGTGGTGTTTTTCGGGATTTTCAACAAGGTGCAGGGCGACTTCGCCGGCGTGTTATTGATGGCGTCCTGGTTGTTCATCCCCGCAGCCGTTTTCGCGCTGCTGTTGCCGGAGCCGGGGAAAGGCGAATCATGATAGATCCAACTTTTCCCGCACCGCTTGCCAGACGCGGTCGGTTTCCAGTTCGTTCTGGCAGCGCAGGTCGAGCGGACATTTCGCGAGCAAACACGGCGCGCATTCCACGTGCCGCCGGACCACGGCATGCCGTCGTCCGAGCGGCCGCTTCCACGCCGGATCGTTCGGGCCGAAGAGCGTGATGCACCTCGCTCCGGCGTGCGCGGCGAGGTGCGGCAACGAGCCATCCGCGGCGACAACCAAGCCGTGGACTGCCAGCAGGGGCAACGTCCCGGCAAGCGGCGTGGCCTGGAAGAACTCGACGCTTTCGCCGAGATTTCGCGCTAAAAATTTCCCGCGTTCCCGCCCGCCGTCCACGCTGGTGACCGTGACGCGTTTCCCGTTTTCAATCAGCTTCCGCCCGATTTCCAACCACCGTTCGACCGGCCATTCGTGGCTCGGCCCGAAGTCCGAATCCGGGCAAAGCAACACCGCTCCCGGCACCGGTTCCACGCCCAGCGTCGCCGGTGCGAAAAACTCCGCCCGCCCGGTCTCGACGCCCATTTCCTCCACCGCCGCCAGATAATGCCGCACCCGGTGCTCCAGCGGCCCCGCCGCAAATCCGAGCGGATGCGTCAGCAGTTTTGCCAACTTCCGCTCGTCCGCGCCAAGCCGACGCGGGATCGCCGCGATTTTGAACGCCTCCGCCACCCAGCCGGTTTCCCACGCCAGCGAGGCCTCCCATTTGCCTGAAATCCCCGTCGCCACCACCCGCGGTTTCGGTTTCTCCGGGAAATCGATCACCGTCAGCCCTTCCACCGTTTCCCAAAATTCCCGCTGCCCCGCCGCACACAGCACCCCGGTGCCCAAGCCCGATGCCACCAGCGCCCGCAACGCCGGCACCGCAAAACACGCTTCGTCCCAGCGTTCCGGCGCAGCCACCAGCATTCCTCCCGAGTTCGTCGTCACCCGCTGACGCTAAGGCCCGGATCCGCACGCGGAAACTGAAAAATCAGCTCGCTCACCCCAAGGATTTGCGGATTGCCAAAAGTCCCGGCCGCACTTAGGTTCTCCGTCCCGCAGGCCACCTCCCTTGGTGCCGGCACGACGAACCGAATACGACACCGCAGTGGGATTTTTGGATGCCATCAAACGCTGGCGCTTGGCCCGAGAGGGACTTTCGTCAGGAAAAAAGCGCCGGGTGCACAGTGAAAATCCGGTCATTCAGGCCTTGGAAGACAGCTTTTGGGTCAAGCTCGCGCTCTACGCCGTCTTCGCGGTCGGCAGCGCCGTGCTCGTCCTCAAGTCGTCCGCCGGCACGGCCTTCGCCGCGGATCCACTCAAGGGCGCTTCTTACGGATTCATCATCGCCGTCACCGCCATCGTGATGTTTCATGTCAGCTTGCAGGACCGTTGCCGGCGCAACAGCCGCGTCGTCCTCGTGCTCGGCGGGCTGGTCGGCCACTTGCTGATGGTCCGCGCGGTGATGGGCTTGGTCGATGTCGGCTCAATTCCGGAAATTTTCCGGTTTTTCGCGGTCCCTTTCGCCCTCGCTCCGATGCTCCACGGCGTGCTTCTCGGCCGCGCGGTTGCCTCCTTTTCCGTCGTTTATGTCACCTTGATCGGCTGCCTGCTCGTTCCTCAAGGCGAGGTGCTTCCTTACATGATCCTCAGTCTGGTCTGCGGAATGACCAGCGTCTTGCTCGCTTACCAAGTCCGCAAACGGCTCCAACTCCTGCAAGCGGGCATCTACGTCGGGGCGGTCACCTTGGTCATCGGCATGGTCCTCGGGCGCTTGAATATCCCGTCGATTTTCGGGCCGGATTCGATGAATCACCTCCAACTTCTCGGCTCCGGCAGCGCCGCCGCGTTCGGCACCGCCGTGATGACCGCACTGCTCATCAGCGGGCTGCTTCCGCTGTTTGAAGGCACTTTCCACCTCACCACCGACATCAGCTGGCTGGAACTCAGCGATTTGAATCACAAGCTGCTCCGCCAAATGCAGCTCGAAGCGCCCGGCACCTTTCACCACAGCCTCGTCGTCGCCGCGTTGTCGGAAGCCGCCGCCGAGAAAATCGGCGCCAACGCCCCGATGTGCCGCGTTTGTTCCTATTTCCACGACGTGGGAAAACTCAAGAAACCCGGCTATTTCATCGAAAATCAGCACGACGGCGGCGAAAATCCCCACGACACGCTCACCCCCACGATGAGCTCCCTGATCATCGTCGCCCACGTCAAGGACGGCGTCGATCTGGCCGTGAAGCACAAGCTCAACCCGCGGATCATCGACGTCATCCAAGAGCACCACGGCGACTCGCTGGTCTATTATTTCTACCGCCGCGCCCAGGAGCAGAAGAAGGCCGAGATGGAAAAAGTCGATCGCCGCCTCGAAAATCCCGAAGACCTGCCCGCCGTGGATGAGAAGAATTTCCGCTACCCCGGCCCGCGCCCGAGCTCGCGTGAGAGCGGCATCATTTCCCTCGCCGACACCGTCGAGAGCGCCTCCCGCTCGCTCAAAAAACCCAGCCCCGCGAAAATCCGCGCCATGGTCGACGACCTCGTCAACGCCAAGATCAACGACGGCCAGCTCGACGATTGCCCGCTCACTCTCCGCGACCTCGCCATCGTCAAAGAAAGCTTCACCGGCACCCTCCGCAGCATGCTTCACAGCCGCATCGACTATCCGAAGGACGACACCTCCACCGCCACCAAACGCTTGTCCAACGAGGCGACCCCCATGCCCAAGCGCGCCTGATTTCTCAATTCCACACCGCCATGTCGCTCGAAGTCATCATCGGCAATCACCAAGAAGCCACCGAAATCCCGGAAAGCTGGCTCACCGCCCTCGAAAGCGTCGCCCACGAAGCCGCCCGGCTCGCCTTGGAAAACGCCGCCGAGGAAGACTCCCCCTTGTTCCACCTCGCCACGCTTGAAATCGCCATCGTGGACGACACCACCAGCGATCAAGTCCACCGCGATTTCATGGACATCGAAGGGCCCACCGACGTGATCACCTTCCATCACGGCGAGATCGTCATCGGTGCCGAAGTCGCCGAGCGCCAAGCCGCCGAATACGACGAGCCGCTTGCCCGCGAAATTTTGCGTTACATGGTCCACGGCCTCCTTCACCTCGCCGGCCATGAAGACCAGGACGCCGCCGAGCGCGCCACCATGGAAGCCGCCCAGGAAACCATCGTCGCCCGCCTTTGGACGTCCGAACTCCGCGAGCGACTCAATCCGGATCTCCTCAAATGAGCCGCATCAAGCACTCCGTCTGCCGCTGGTGTTACGGCGGCACCCCGCTCGAAGACCTCTGCGTCGCCGCCAAAGACATCGGTATTTCCTCCGTCGAGCTCATCATGCCCGACGACATCCCGGTCTTGGAAAAACACGGCCTCAGCTGCGCGATGATCAGCTTCCCCGTCGGGAAAACGCCCGATGGCACCGAAGTCGGCTGCATCGAGAAAGCATTCAACCGCCTCGAACACCACGACACGCTCGTGGAAATCTACCAGCCGCACCTGAAAGCCGCGGCGGCCGCCGGGGCGAAAAACGTCATCGTCTTCTCCGGCAACCGCGAGGGTATTTCCGACGAGGAAGGCCTCCAAAACTGCGCCACCGGCCTCCGCCGCCTGCTCCCGCTCGCCCAAGAACTCGGCCTCACCCTCGTCATGGAGCTGCTCAACAGCAAGATCGACCACCCCGACTATCAGTGCGACCGCAGCGCCTGGGGCGTCCGGCTTTGCGAGACGCTCGGCAGCGAAAACTTCGGCCTGCTCTACGACATCTATCACATGCAAATCATGGAGGGCGACGTCATCCGCACAATCCGCGAGAACCACCGCTGGTTCACCCACTACCACACCGGCGGCTGCCCCGGACGCAACGAAATCGACGCCACGCAGGAGCTTTTCTATCCTGCCATCATGCGCGCCATCGCGGATACCGGCTACACCGGATTCGTCGGCCAAGAGTTCATCCCGTTAGCCGCCGATCCCCTCGCCAGCCTCCGCCAAGGCGTGGAAATCTGCAGCGTCTGAAAATAAGGGGCTGGGAGGTCTCCTCCCATCTTCGCCCCCTCCCCCCGGCCCTACTTAATGCCGTGCTCTTTCGCGAACGCGGCGGCCGCTTCCTTGGCGACGTCGTCGCCCTTCGGCCAGTTGTGGTAGATTTTTTTGAGCGTCTGATCGCGGTCTTTTCCGGCAGGCAAGGTCATCGCCCATTGCGCGGCGGTCTCGGGCTCGTAGCGGGAAACGGTCTCGGCGTAGCTGCGGATGGAGGTGTTTTTGGCCTCACCTTCCGGGGCGGTGGTGAGCCATTTGCCGGCGGCTTGGAAGTCGTCTTGCGTCCAGTTGCGCACGATGTTGCGGATGCTATCACTGCTCTTGTCCGCGGGCAGGGTGGCGCCGATCCACTCGATCCACTGGCCGCTTTCCCCCTTCTTGTCAGAGGAGGAAAGCCCGCTGGCGAAACTTTCGAGTTCGACCGGACTGAGATTGGCGGAGGCGAGCCATTTCGTCCCGGCTTCAAAACCCTCCTTCACCACACCGCGGGCAAGCGCGACGACCGCGTTGTTCGCGACGTTGTGGCGGGCGGCTTCGTCGCTGATAGTGGCCAGATGCTCGCGCAGCGCCCCGAGGACAACCGTTCGGTCTTCCGCGGTCTTCGCCGCGCCGATGATTCCTGAAATCGGGAAAACCGCTTCCTTGATTCCGAGCTCGCCGATGAGTTTGAAGGCGAGCCTAGGATCACTAACAGCCGCGCCGGAGATCAGCCCGCGCTTGGCGTCTTCAGTGACGAGGTCGGGAAATTTCGCGGAGTTTTTCTTCACCCATTCCAGCGCGGCGAGCGGGTCGTCCTTGCCCCACTTGGCGAGCGAGGAGGAGACGACGTGCGTGCCCATGTTGTCGTTATCCAATAGGTCCGACGACTCGGTGAGAAGCGCGAGGGCGGCCTGCGGATGATCGTTAGAGAGCGTCATGATCGAAAAGGCGATGAGCCCCTGGCGGGTCTCGTCCTTGAGCTCCTTGCTGGCGCGAAGCTCGGCGATGAGAATCTTCAACTGCGCGGAATCCAGCGACATCATGCGGTCCATGAACTCCATCGTGCGCTTCTGCATCGCCTCATCCGGCGCGCCGCCATTTTTCTCGATGGCTTCCATTTCCTTGGCGAAGGCGATGAACTCGGTGGCGGCGAGTCTGGCTTCCGCCTCACGGTCCGCCCGCCCGCGCTTGGTGATGTGGACGGGGTCGGCGTCGTTAGACGGGTCGAGGGAAATGCCGAGCTTGGCGGCCTCGGCGGCGAGTCGGGCGTGGTTCTCGCGGACCACGCCGAGCCGCTGCTGGTTCTGCAAGCCGAAGCCGGCGGCGACCGCAAGAATGAGAACGGAGGCGGCGATGGAAATTTTCATAAGGACTATTTGAGGTATTTCAGGATTTCCTCGCGACGCTTCCCGTCGGCGATTTTCTCGGCGAGAGCGCGGGCCTGTTCCTTGTTTTGACGCGCGGGCCAGCTTTCCAAAAAACTGGCCAGCACCTCGTCGTTGCCACCGGCTTGATTGTATTCGACTGCTAGATCGGCGGCTTCGGAGAATTCCATTTTGTGGTTTCCCTGCAGGGCGTTTCCGAGGGCTTTTCCGGTGGTGCGGCCCAGCGCTTCCGGGGCTTGGCTGCCGACCCACTCCCGCATCGCGTCGAGATCCTCGCGGGTCACTTTCTTGCCGTTGTAATTTCTCAGTTTCGATTCCGCGGCCTCCTCGGCGCACTCGGCCCGCTCGGCGGGGGTGGCTTCGATCCGATTGAGATACTCGGTGACCTTGGAGTAACCGTCGTTGGAAACCATCCAGGAGGCCTGCTGGGCGAGTGTGTTAGCCCGCTCGCCCTCAGGCACCTGGCTGCGGACCAGTTTGGCAAACGCGAGCTGGTCCTCTTCCTTGAGCTGTTGGAACTGATATTGCGACAGGACGTCGCTGCGCTGGTCTTCCGGGATCGCGCCGAGGCGGTTGGCGGCGGCATCGGGGTTGGAAGCGAGCAGGACGTTGATCAAGGCTCCTTCGAACTGCTGGCGAGAACGGCTTTTGCCATCGAGTGATTTGCTGTCGAATTTTCCGGCCGCGATCTGTTGGTCGAACCAGGCCGAGGCCCTTGCTGGATCTTTCTCCGCCCATTCCTGCAAGGCGCTGGAAAGCTGCCAGCTCATGCCGCCTTGCTGATCCTGAAGCCGGCCGATGAACCGGGTGAGCGCCAGCTCCGGGTCTTTCTGGACGAGCGGCCCGATGAGCATCTGCTCGAGCATGGCTCGGGATTCCGCCGGCAGGTCAAGTGCGGCAATTTCATCCAGCGCGCTGACGAGTTCTTCCTTCGTCATCGCTTGCAAGCGCTGCTGGAAACGCATCATCGTCCGCATGTCTCCCATGCCGCCGCTGCGCTGCATTTCCGCGAACTGGGCGGCGATTTTCTTCCAGTCGAGCGGCGGCTTGTCCTTCACCTCCTTGCCCGGCGCGGCGGATCTCGCCGGTGGCGAATCTGCTCCCGCCCCGGATGCGCGGGCGGCGATGTGCTTGCGCAAAAGGTCGCTTTCCTTCTCAAGAGTGGAGATCGACTGACGCTGGGCGCCGATCCAACCACCGGCGATGACCAGCGCGACGACGGGCGGAATGAATGATATGGGTTTCAATGGCTTGCATGCTAGGGGATCTCATCTCACGTCGTCAAGACCCTCACCTCACGCGGCGTCGCTGGCAGCCAGCCGCGAGATTTCCATGCCAATCAGGCAGACATCGTCGGAAAACTCCTCGCCTTCCGCGAAGTGCTCGACCTCGTCGAAAACATCTTGCAGCAGCTCGGCCAGCGGCAGGCCCGCGCGGCTGCGAATGGACTCGCGCAGGCGGTCGATGCTGAAGGGTTCCGCATTTGCGTTCTCGACCTCGAACAGCCCGTCGGTGAAGGCGAGGATTCGGTCACCGGCGGCGATCGGCAGCTCGTGAGTTAGATATTCCACATCGTCGATCAGGCCGAGCGCCGGACCTGGCACGCGGCGGGCGGTGATGGGCTCCACCCCGCGCGGAGAGCCGTGCAACAGCAGCGGACTCGGGTGGCCGGCGTTGGCGAAGGTGAGCCGCCCGTTAGCGACGTCCACGATGATGTAACAGGCAGTGGTGAAAAGGGTCGTGCCCAACTGCCGCAGGATGCCGCGCAGCGCGCGGTTCATTTCCGTTAGCAGCGCGCCGGGGCTTCCCGCCAGCTCGCCGAGCTGTTCCTCCAGCGCGCGCATCATCGCGGTGACCAGCGCGGCGCGCACGCCGTGGCCCATCACGTCGCAAATGAAAACGCCGACGGCGGTGTCCGAGACGCGGACGACGTTGAAAAAATCCCCGCTCACCGAACTGGTCGGGTGGAAGATGCTGCAGAATTTCACCGCGCTGGCCGCCTGCTCCGCGCCGCGCGGGAGCGTGGGGAAATGCTGCGGAAGGAATGCCATTTGGAGTTCGCGCGCCATGTCCAGATCCTCCTCCATCAGCGCGTTCTTCGCCCACAGCTCGCGCGTGCGCTCGGCGATGCGCTGCTCGAGTTGTTCATTGAGCGCGCGCAGGTCGGCCTCCGCCTGGCGGCGGGCATTGCGCTCCGCGACTTCGCGCAGCGCGCGCCCGACCGCCGGCACGAGGCGGCCGTGAATCCGGTCTTTGAGCACGAAATCCGTCGCGCCGTTCTTGAGCAGTTCCACCGCGGTTTCCTCGCCCACCGCGCCTGAAATGATAATGACCGGCACGTCCGGGCAGCGCTCTCTCGCCATCGCAAGAGCCTGCGCGCCGTTGAAAGTGGGCAGCTTGTAGTCCGCCAGAACCAGGCCGGGTTGGAACTCCACAAGCGCGCGCGCGAAGTCGTCTTCGTTCTGCACGCGGGTGGACACGAACTCGATTCCTCCCTGCTTGAGCTCGCGCAGGATCAATTCCGCATCCAGGTCGGAGTCCTCCAGCGAGAGAATGCGAAGTCCGGGTTTTTCAGCAGTGTTCATGGTTTCATGAGCGGTATTTCATTCAGTAACAGCCAATAGAGTCCCATGTTGATCACCGCCTCGCAGAAGTTCTCGAAATCAACCGGCTTGACGATGTAGCTGTTCGCACCGAGCTGATAGGCATTGATCACGTCGCGGTTTTCGCGGGAGGAAGTGAGGATCACGACGGGCAACATCTTCGTGCGCTCGTTCGCCCGGATCTGGCGCAGGACTTCGATCCCGTCCACCTTGGGCAACTTCAAATCAAGCAGCACGACCTTGGGCTGGAGATCGACATCGCGGCCTTCATAAGCACCGGTGCCGAACAGGAAATCCAGCGCCGCCCGGCCGTCTTCCAGATGGACGAGATGGTTCGCGAGATTGCGCTTCTTGAGGGCGAGAATCGTGAGCTCCGCGTCGTGCGGATTGTCTTCTATCAGGAGTATTTCGAGGGGGGTGTTCATCAGGTTTGACTCTCTAGCGTGAAATAAAAAGTAGCGCCTTGCCCCACTTTCCCCTCCGCCCACACGCGGCCGCCGTGGCGCTTCACGATGCGCTGGACAAGCGCCAGCCCGACGCCGGTTCCCGGGAATTCCTCCTGGCTGTGCAGGCGCTGGAAGACTCCGAAAAGCTTGTCCACGTAACACATGTCGAAGCCGATGCCGTTGTCTTTGATGTAGTAAACCCGACCCTTGTCCCCGCCATCCCACACTCCGATTTCGATCTCGGCGACCTCGCGCTCCCGGGTGAACTTGATGGCGTTTCCTATCAAATTAACCCACACCTGCCGGATCATCGCATCCGATCCGCGAGTGGGCGGCAGCGGGCGGAGATCCAGCCGCAATTGCTTGTCGGGTTCCTGTGAGGCCAACTCCTCGAAAACCGCTCGCGCCATTCCCTCCATCTCGATGCTCGCCGACTCGATGGGCTGCCGGCCGAGTCGGGAAAACGCCAGAAGATCGTCGATGAGCCGCCCCATCCGCTGGGCCTCGCCGCGGATCACGCCGAGCATCCGGCGGCCCTCGTCGTCGAGCTTGGGAGCGTAGTCGGCCAGCACCATGCGCGAGAAGCCATCCACCGCCCGCAGCGGCGCACGCAAGTCGTGGGAAACGGAGTAACTGAACGCCTCGAGTTCTTTGTTGGACTCGGTCAGTTCCGCGGCGCGGCGCTGCAGATCGGCGTTGAGCCCGCAGATTTCATGTTCCGACTGCTTGCGCTCGGTGATGTCCAGGTTGACCCCCACGATGCGCGCCGCCTCGCCCTTGGCTCCGGGGATGACCCTCTCGGCGGCCTGGATGACGCGCACGGCGCCGTCGCAAGCGCGCACGACGCGGAACTCGCGCTGGTCCTGGCCGCAGGTCGCGACGGTGTGTTGCAGCCGCGCCTCTTGCCCTGCTAGATCGGCGGGCAGAACCCGCGCCTGCCAATCTTGATAGGAAACCATGCCATCCGCCATCGCGGGCATGCCATAGATTTCAAACATCCGGGCGTCCCACCGCAGCATGTTGCTTTTCGGGTCCCGCTCCCAGACGCCGATGTTGGCGGCCTCCGTGGCGAGCCGCACGCGTTCCTCGCTCTCCCGCAGCGCCTTTTCCGCACGCTTCCGCTCGGTGATGTCGGAGCGGATCGTGATGAACTGGGTCGGCTTTCCGCTAGGTCCTAGAAACGGAACGATCGTGCTGTCCATCCAGTAAACCGTGCCATCCTTCGCGCGGTTTCTAATTTTCCCTTTCCATACATGACCGCTGCCAATCGTCTGCCAGAGGTCGCGCATGTAAGCTTTGGGGTGGTCGCCGGAATTGACGATCCGGTGGTCCTGCCCGACCAGCTCCTCCCGCGAATATTTGGAAATCGTGCAGAACTTGTCGTTGGCGTAAGTGATCACTCCCTGCGCGTCGGTGATGGCGACGATGGCGTGTCGATCAAGCGCCGCTTTGAAATCGCCGAGGGTGGCGTTGGCCGCTTGCAGTTCGGTGGTGCGCTCCGCCACCCGCTGCTCCAGCCCTGCGGTGAGCTTGCGGATTACCTCCTCCGCCCGCTTCCGCTCGATGGCGATGCGCATGACGTCCACCGTCCGCGCGATCAGGTCCAGCTCGGTGGGGGCGGGGCGGTGGGAATCCTGATAGTAAACGCAAAAAATTCCCAACAGCCCGCCGCCATTGTCATGGATCGGAGTGGACCAGGCGGCCCGCAAACCGTGGCTCAATGCCAAGCCCCGGTATTCCACCCACCGCGGGTCGATGAGGATGTCCTGAACGATGATCTGGCGGTCAAAATGAGCCGCGGTGCCGCACGAGGCGGCGTTGGGCCCGGGAATCAAGCCCTCGAAGGCTCGGTTGAACGAGTCCGGCAGGCTCGGTGCCGCCGCGGATCGCAGCTGCCCGTCCTCGAGCAGGCGGACGACGCAGAGCGCGCCCGGCAGCTGCCTTTCAATCCCTAGCAGCAGTCCGTCCAGAACCTCGCGAAGCGTCGCGCCGCTGCTGATGAGTTCCAGCGCGCCTTTCTCCCAGGCTAACACCCGCGTCCCGCGCTGGCGGGTGGCCATCTCACGGTTGAGCCGCAGCAGGTTTGAGCTGAGGAGCAGAACGCTCACCAGCATGCCCGCCGGCAGGATGGCGAACGCGCGACCGTTGAGCGCGCCCCGCTCCGCCTCGCCCACGGCGAGCTCTTGCTTTTCCTCGACCTCCATCGCATCGAGGCCCTTGCGGATTTGATTTGTTAGGGCGGCTCCGCCATCGCTCATCAGCAAGGCCGCCGCATCGAACCCCGCGTCCCGGCGGGTGTCCGCCATCCGCCGCATGGCCTCGAACTCCGCGGAGATCTGCTTGTCGAGCTTGCGGAGCCGCGCTTGCTGCCGTTCACTGGCCGCCGTCATTTCGCGCAGCTCCCGGATGTTTGCCACCGGCTTGGGAAAGCCCTTGCTGAATATGGTTAGAAACTCCTCCCGCCCGGTGACCACGTATCCGCGCGCCGCGTCCCGCGATTCATCGATGTGGCTCCGCAGTTCGCGAATCCTGGTGATGACTCGATAGGATTGTTTTTCCCGCGCGGCGGCGGCGGCGAAGTCTCTCGAACTCCGCTGCGCAAACGCCGCGATGACCAGCAGCAAAGCCAGCCCGCTGGCGACTCCGGCAGTGCGCGACGGGCTGATCAACCAACGCATCCCCGAATCCCGCCAGCCGACGCGCAGCATCGCCAAGCCGGCTACGAAAAACAACGAGCCCGTGGAAATCGACGCTGCGGACAATCCGCGCCCGTCACCCAGTCCGGCCGGGCAGCCGAGCATCGTGACAAACAACACTCCGCCAACAATCGCCGCCACCCCGGCGATCAAGGTCGGCATGGCGCTGCCCGCCGGATGGCGGACGGGAGCAGGTGGAGCGTTCATGATTTTTCAAATGATCAAGGGGGAATCAGAGCCGGATGATCCCGCGATGAGGGAGGGATTCATCCATTTGAAGGATCGTTATCATCTGCCATGAGGAGGTGATGAAGGCAAGAATCTTCCGCGTCATTTTGCGCGACCGGGGCGCTGCGCGACACGATCTAACGGCACAGGGCGGCAATTCCCGCTTCCTGCGCCGTCTCGGCTGCGGCCGCGATCCAGCAGGATAAAGGCGGGTGCGGGACCGCGCTCAGCGGTGGCCGGCGAGGGCCATGCGGGAGGATTCCTTCGCGGCTGTTTGAAACCCGTTCTCGCTCGAAACCAAGGATTTCCCCGGCTGAATCTCCAGCCGCGCGATTTCCATCCCGACGAGGCAGACATCGTCCGGGAACGCCTCGCCTTCCGCGAAGGTTTCGATTTCCGAGAAAACATCCTGCATCAGCTTGGCGAGTGGCAGCCCGGCGCGCTGTTGGATCGCATCGCGCAGGCTGTCCACGCTGAAAGCGTCGGCACACGGGTTCTCCACCTTGTAAAGCCCGTCGGTGAAGACGAGCAAGGAATCCCCCACTTCCACCGCGAGTTCGCGGGTGTGATAGTGGACGCCGTCAAACAGACCGAGCGCGGGGCCGGAGGCGTTTGGAGTGGTGATAGGCACGACTTCGTCGGTCGCGGCTTGCAGTAACAGCGGGCTCGGGTGGGCGGCGTTGGCGAAGGTCAGCCGCGCCGTGGCAACGTCCACGACGACATAACAGGCCGTGGTGAAAAGGGTGGCGCCCAGCTGGCCGAGAATGCCGCGCAACGACTGGTTCATTTTGGTGAGCAGCGCGCCGGGGTCGCCTGCCAGGTGGCTGAGTTGTTCTTCGAGCGTGCGCATGATGGCGGTCACGAGCGCGGCGCGCACGCCGTGGCCCATCACGTCGCACATGAAGATGCCAACCGCGGTGTCCGAAACGCGGACGACGTTGTAATAGTCCCCGCTCACCGAACTGGTGGGGTGGAAAATGCTCGAAAACTTCACCGCGCTCGCTGCCTGCGGCGCGCCGCGCGGGAGGGTGGGAAACTGGTTGGGGAGGAAGGTCATCTGGAGCTCGCGCGCCATTTGCAAGTCCTCTTCCATCACCGCGTTCTTCTCGCGCAACTCGCGCGTGCGCTCCTCGACGCGCTGTTCGAGCTGCTCGTTGAGCGCGCGCAAGTCCGCCTCGGCCTTGCGGCGGGCGTTGCGTAATTCCACTTCCCACAGCGCCCGGTCCACCGCGGGCACGAGCCGGCCGAGGCGGTCCTTCAGGACGAAATCCGTCGCGCCGTTTTTGAGGAGTTCCACGGCGGTTTCCTCGCCGACGGCACCGGAAATGACGATGACCGGCACGTCCGGGCAGCGCTCCTTGGCAATCGCCAGAGCTTGTCCGCCGTCGAAGGTCGGCAGCCGGTAATCCGCCAGAATGAGCTCCGGCCGGAATTCATAAATAGCGCGCTCGAAGTCAGCTCCGGTCTGCACGCGGGTGGCGGTGAATTCTATCCCTCCCTGCCTGAGTTCATGCATGATGAGTTCCGAATCAATGTCGGAGTCTTCCAGTGCGAGAATACGGATTTCAGTCTTTTCCAGTGCGTTCATAATTTAATTAGGGGAGCCTGATTCAGGTGTATCCAATACGAGCCCATATGACTCACCACCTCAAGGAAGTTTTCGAAATCGACGGGCTTCACGATGAAGCTGTTAGCTCCTAGCCGGTAGGCTTCCGCCACGTCGCAGTCCTCGCGGGACGAAGTCAGGACCACGACGGGCAGCAGTTCCGTGCGCTCGTTGGCGCGGATCTCGCGCAGCACTTCGAGGCCGCTCACTTTCGGCAGTTTCAGGTCGAGAAGCACGACTTTAGGCGGTTTGCAGGCTTCCCCGGCCGCGCTGCCGTGCAGGAAATCAAGCGCCTCCCGGCCGTCGCAGACATGGGTCAAATGGCTCACGGGCAGGCACTTCCTGAGGGCGCGGATCGCGAGCTCCGCGTCTTGCGGGTTGTCCTCGACGAGGAGAATTTCGATTTGGGTTTTCATGATTTTTGATTCGGTAAGGTGAAGTAAAATGTCGCGCCGTGGTTGACTTCGGCTTCCGCCCAGACACGTCCGCCGTGGCGTTGGACGATGCGCTGGACGAGCGCGAGCCCGACGCCGGTTCCCGGAAATTCCTGCTGGGAGTGCAGGCGCTGGAAGACTCCGAAAAGCTTGTCCACGTAGCGCATGTCGAAGCCGACGCCGTTGTCCTTGATATAATACACCGGCCCGCCGTCGTCTCCCTGAGTCACTCCGATTTCGATCACCGCGATTTCCCGCTCCTTGGTGAACTTGATAGCGTTGCCAATCAGGTTGATCCACACTTGGCGGATCATCGCCACGGTGCCGAGGGCGGGCGGCAGGGGATGCAGATCGAGCTGTATTTTGCGATCCGCTTCGACCTCGGAAAGCTCGTCGAAGACCTCTTGCGCCAGCGCGTGCATGCTGATCCGCGCGGATTCGATCGGCTGGCGGCCGAGCCGGGAAAAAGCCAGCAAGTCGTCGATGAGCCGGCCCATCCGTTGGGCTTCGCTGCGGATCACGCCAAGCATCCGGCAGCCTTCTTCGTCGAGCTTGGTGGCGTAGTCGGCGAGCACCATGCGCGAGAATCCATCCACCGCCCGCAGCGGCGCGCGCAGGTCGTGGGAAACGGAATAACTGAAGGCCTCCAGCTCCTTGTTCGCGGATTCCAGCGCGGCGGCGCGGCTCTCCAGCACGGCGTTGAGCTCGCGAATCCGCTCCTCCGCCAGCTTGATCTCGGTGGAGTCGAAATTGATCCCCACCATCCGCTCGGCCTTGCCGTCGGCTCCGGGGATCACCATCTCGGAAGCCTGGAGGATCCGCACCGCGTGGTCGGATGCGCGCGTGATCCGGAACTCGCGCTGGTCGCGGCCGCAGGTCGCGATGGTGTGCTGCAGTCGCGCCTCCTGCTCGGCCAGTTCCTCAGGCAGCAGCGCGGAGGTCCAATCCTGATAGGTTGCCCGGCCTTCCGGATTCGGCGGCAGGCCGTAAATTTCGAACATCCGCGCGTCCCATTTGAGTTCGTTGGTTCTCAGGTCCCACTCCCACACCGCGATGTCGGCCGCCTCGGCCGCCAGCCGCACGCGCTCCTCGCTCTCGTACAGCGCCTCCTCCATCTGCTTGCGCTTGGTGATGTCGGTGCGGATGGCGATGTATTGCTGCGGCTTCCCGTCCGGGCCGAGGAAGGGGACGACGGTGCTGTTCTCCCAATAGATCGAGCCATCCTTCGCGCGGTTTCTGATCTCGCCCTTCCACGCCCGGCCGCTGCTGATCGTCTCCCAGAGTTCGCGGAAAAACGCTTGCGGATGATAACCCGAATTGACGATGCGGTGATTCCGGCCCAGCAGCTCCTCCCGCGAGTATTTGGAAACCTCGCAGAACCGGTCGTTGGCGTAGGTGATCGTTCCGTCCGGGGTGGTGATGGCGACGATGGCGT
>CAMCCX010000052.1 GCA_945873305.1 Akkermansia muciniphila | reverse complement strand
ACGAAACAGTAAAAAAGGTATTGCACCAGCCCGGTCGGCTTACTAGCTTCCGCCACCCGAGCGGGACATGGAGCGGTAGCTCAGTTGGTTAGAGCGCCAGCCTGTCACGTTGGAGGTCGCGGGTTCGAGTCCCGTCCGCTCCGCCATCTCCCGTTCGGTAAAATCAACCCCGCCTGCAAAGGCGGGGTTTTTCTTTCCATGGCTCTTGCCTTGTTTCCCGGTTCCATTCCCTGCACTCTTATTTCCATGCCTACTGTTGCCATCGTCGGACGCCCCAATGTCGGGAAGTCAGCTCTCTTCAACCGCCTTGCCGGGCGGAAGATCGCCATTGTCCACGACCAACCCGGCGTCACCCGCGACCGCATCGCCGCGCCCTCCCAGGCCACGCAAGTCCCCTGCACCCTCATCGACACCGGCGGCATCGGTGGCAACATCGACGACGGATTTGAAGAGCAAGTCACCATCGAGGCGGACATCGCCATGCAAACCGCGGATTTGATCCTGTTCGTGGTCGACGCACATTCCGGGCTCACCCCCGTCGATCAAGCGCTCGCGCAAAAACTCCGCAAGGCCAAGCCGCCCGTGCTGCTCGTCATCAACAAGGTGGACGACGACAAGCACGAGAACTCCCACTCGGATTTTACCCGACTCGGCCTCGGCAACAGCGTTTTCGTCTCCGCCGAGCACGGCCGGAATTTCGGCCATCTCTGCGATGAAATCGACGCCGTCATCGCCCCGCTCGTTTCCGAAACCGAAGCCGAGGCCGAAGTCGCCGAGGCCGTCGGCATCAAGCTCGCCATCGTCGGCAAGCCGAACGCCGGCAAGTCCTCGCTGGTCAACGCGATCCTCAAAGACGAACGCACCATCGTCTCCGACATCGCCGGCACCACTCGCGACGCCGTCGATCTCCCCTACTCTTTCGAGGGCGAGAATTTCACCCTCATCGACACCGCCGGCCTGCGCCCGCGGGCCAAGCGCGATAATTCCGTCGAGGTTTTCTCCGCCATGCGCACCGAGAAAGCCGTCCGCCGCGCCGACCTCTGCGTGCTCGTCATCGACCTCGCCGCCGGCATCACCTCGATGGACCGCAAGATCGCCCAGCTGATCATGGAGGAGAAAAAACCCTGCCTGATCGTGCTCAACAAGTTCGACCTCTTCCACCCCGGCGCCAACCGCACCGCGCGGTTGGAGGAAGCCGGCGAACACGTCCGCAAGGAGCTCTTCTTCCTCCACTACGCCCCCTTCGTCGCCTGCTCGGCCAAAACCGGCGGCTCGGTGGACCATGTGCTCAAGGAAGCGCTCAAGATCAAAAAAGGCGCGCAAAACATCCCCGGCACCGGCCAGCTCAACCGCATCCTCCAGGGGGCCTTCGTCGCCACCCCGCCGCCCATCGACAAGAAGCTCAACAAGCGCCTCAAGCTCTACTACGCCACCGCCGCGGTGGAGGAGAAATACAGCGTCATCCCGGTGCCGACCATCGTGCTCTTCGTCAACGACAAGCGGCTCATGGCCACCAGTTACGAGTCCTACATCGTCAACCGCTACCGCGCCGCCCACCCCGCTCCCGGCATCCCCGTGGTTCTATCCGTGCGTTCGCGTTCCCGAAAAGAATGGGAGCCGCGTCAGAAACCGCAGGGGCATTGAGGAGTCCAAGTCCCCCGTCACTCGATGATCTTCCGCATCGGGATCATGCTGGAATACTCGAAGCCCTGCTTCTTGAAAAACTCCTGCGACTCCGCGCTGATCCGGTCCGTTAGCAGCGTGATGCGCTTGAATTGCTTCTTCCTGGCGAAATCCACCACGTAATCCACCAGCATCGTGCCGTAGCCCTGGCCGCGGTGGTCGGGGTGGATCACCACGTCCTCCATCAGGATCACAAACCCTCCGCAGGCCGTGGAAATGGTGAACAACAAATTCACCATCCCGAAAATCTGATGCTGGTTGCGCACCACGAAGATCCGGCCGCGGTTCGGCTGTTCGAGGATCAACTGCAAGCCGCGCTCCTGCACCGCGCGGTCCGGCGAAAAGTCGCCAGACAAGTCGAAGAGGTTCATCACCAGCTCGGTCAACGCCGGCAAATCCTCGATCGTGGCCGGCTCCACGCGAGGGCGATCATCGTCTAAATTCGGGGATGCCGTATCCGTCATGGTCTTCACGAAAATGAGCTTGGCAGGGATTTGGAATCGGAAAACGAAATTCTCCGGCCAGCTCAACTTTCGCCGCGCGGACCGACATTTTGAAATAGTCGCGCCTGGCAGACAAATAGTTGGTTCCAGCAGACACCGGGTCGGGCCCGGCAGCCACCCATTCGGTCCCAGCAGACAAACGGTCGCTCCTTCCGGTCACGAAGTCACCCCCGGCAGACAAAGAGTCGGCATTCCGGGTCTCAAAGTCGGCCTTGGCAGACAACGAGTCCGGCCCAGCAGACAAAAGGTCCGTCCGGCGGGCAAATAGTCGGGCCCCGCAGGCACAAGGTCGGCCCGGCGGGTGAAAGTTTTTTCCTCGGCATCGCTGATTTCCAGCAACTTGTAACCGCATTACAATAAATCCGGGCGATTCGCCCGAGTCCGCGCCAGGGCCTGCGCCTCCTTCCATGCCGAGATTTTCCCGTGATGCCCCGAGACCAGCACCTCCGGCACCACCATCCCGCGGAACTCGATCGGCCGTGTGTAAGCCGGAGCCTCCAGCAGATTCGGATCGGAAAACGACTCGTCCACCGGCGAACGCTCGTCGCCCAGCGCGCCCGGCAGCAAGCGGATCACCGCATCGCAAAGCACCGCCGCCGCCAGCGCGCCGTTGGTTAAAATGTAGTCACCTATCGAAATCTCCTCATCCACCAACGCCTCGATCACCCGCTGGTCCACGCCCTCGTAATGCCCGCAGAGGATCAGCAAATGCTCCGCCGCCGCCAGTTCCCGCGCCACCGCCTGCTTGAACGGCTTGCCCTGCGGCGTCATCAAAATCACCCGCGTCGCCGGACCGCGCAGCGCCTCCACCGCCGCGAACAACGGCTCCGGCTTGAGTAACATCCCCTGCCCGCCGCCGCACGGAGAGTCGTCCACCCGCCGGTGCTTGTCCTCCGACCAGTCCCGCAACTGATGCCCGATCACCTCCACAATTCCCGCAGCCCGCGCCCGCTGGATGATCGAATCACTCAGCGGAGCCAGCGCCACCTCGGGAAATAACGTCACGATATCAATCCGCATGGCGCGACCCTAGCGACCACCGCGCCCTCCGTGAAATCAAAAACCTGCGCCGAACGATGCCGTCAGCCAATCATCCACGGCTTCCACCAATTTCGGATAGCTCGCCTCATCGAATGAATGTCCGGCACCCGCCATCTCCACCCACCGTTTCTCGCAAGCGGCGGCCGCAAACGCGTCGAGCCCGTCCTGAATCGGCACGACATCATCCGCATCGCCGTGGATCAGCAACCACGGCTGGGTCACGGCCTCCGCCGCGGACAGCGTGCTGTCGATCGATTTCAAATCATCAACGAAAGTCCGGGACAGCGGGAAATTCTCATCCTCCCATATGAAGCCCGCGTCCGGCGTGACTTCGCCAAACTCCCGCTCCACGAATGCCGCGCTACGGGTCATTCCCGCCAGTGAAACCAGCGTCCGGATCCGCAAATCCCGCGCCGCCGTGAGCACGCCCACCGCGCCGCCCATGCTGTGCCCTGCGTAGGCGACCTTCACGTCGTTAGGAACCACGTCGAGCACCGCTTGCAGGTCGCCGATCTCTTTGGAAATGCAGCAATCCTCAAACCGACCTTCCGACGCGCCGTTGCCGGAAAACGAAATCCGCAGACACGGCCAGCCCAGCGCGGCGAGGCCTTCCGCCAGCGCCACGAGCTGCGGCCGGTCCTTGTTCCCCGTCACTCCGTGACCTAAAATCACCAACGCGTCCGCCCGCATACCCGGATGGAATGAGTAGTCGATGCTCTCGCCCGACCGGTTCCGAATTTCTGCTCCTGTCATCATGTCGATAAAAAGTTAGACCCCCGCGCGGTCCGGGAAAGTCAGTTCCGCGATGCCCGACTTGTCGAGCTCTCCCAGCCCGAGGTCGATCATTTTCCGGTATTGCACCTCGGTCGCCCGGGACAGCGGAACCGTCACCCCCGCGGCATCGGCCATGGCGTTCGCGATGCCGCTGTCCTTGGCCGCATGGGCTGCCGAAAAATAACAATCATGCTCGCGCGTGATCATGTCGTCGCCATCGGTTTCCAGCACCCGCGAGCTCGCGCCGGTCTGTGAGAAAACCTCCTTGAGCAAATGCAAATCCAGCCCCAGCGCGGCCCCGAGCCCAAGCCCCTCCGCCAGCCCGGCCGTGTTGATATTCATCACCATGTTCACCAGCGCCTTGATCTTCGCCGCGTTTCCAACAGGTCCGACGTGTCGCAGCGAACTTGAAATATCATTCAGCAGCGGCTCCATTTCCTCGAAAACCGCGGACTCGCCACCCACCATCAAATAGAGCGTGCCCTGCCGCGCCTGGGTAATGCTCGATGCCATGCTCGCCGCGAGCGTCGCGGCCCCGACCTCCGCCGCCGCGGCTTCCGCCGCTTCATGCACCGCCGGACTCACCGTGGCGCAGTGGATGAAAATCTTGCCCGCCGCGCCCTTGAGCAACGACTCGTCGCCCTCCAGAATTCCGCGCATCGCGTCATCGTCAGTCACCACCGTGAAAATCACATCCGCTGCCGCGGTGACCTCCGGAAGCGTCTTGGCCGCAAGACACCCCAACTCGACGGCAAGCGATGCCGCGCTCGCCTCATGGTGGTCATAAACCGCGGCGACCGGGTATCCCAAATCCGAGAGACGCCGGGCCATGTTAGCCCCCATTCTTCCCACTCCGACAAATCCAATAGCTGCTTTCTTCATCAGGCGAACTTTGAAGGCGTCGTGCCACAAGCGCAACTTCAAGTTTAACCGTAGTCAGCGAGGGCCCAGCGATTCCACCACCGCCCGGGCGATCGGATCGAGCAGCAGCGCCGGGAAAAGCCCGAGCACCACGAGCGCCACCGCCGGCAGACCGATGGCCAGCAGATGGGATAGTGGAGCGGTGGAATCCGCCACGGCATCGGCTTCCGGCGCTTCCTTGACGAAAGCTTGTTTGAGAACCGACAGGTAATAATAAAGCGAGATCGCGCTCATGATGGCGGCCAGCCCGACCAACCACGTTAGACCCGGCGTCCCGCTTTTGGTGGATTCCGCCATGGCCGCGCTGAACATGGCGAACTTGCCGACAAACCCTGCCAAGGGCGGAATCCCCGCGAGCGACGTCAGGAAAACCAGCAGCGCCACCGCCTGCCATGGCGAACGGTGAATCAGTCCCGCAAAAGCCGCGGGCGAGTCATTTCCGCGCTCCCGCTCGACGGCGGCCGTGACGGCGAGCGCACCGAGCGTCGCCAATCCGTAAACCACGACATAAAACAACGCGGCCCCGGCGGCGGACACTCCGTTCGCGCTCAACGCCACCATGAGATACCCGGTGTTAGCGACCGCCGAGTAAGCCAGCAACCGCCGCACGCTGGTCTGGGCGAGGGCCAGCACGTTTCCAAAAACCATCGAAACCGCCGCGAGCACCGCCAACCACGGCGACCAACCCGCGAGCATTCCGCCCCAGTCCGCCGAGCCGGAAACACTGTGAAACCCGATCATTAGAAACCGGACGAGCACCACCAACCCCACCGCCTTGGACGCGGCCGCGACAAGCGCGACGCTGGTCGCGGGAGCGCCCTGATAGACGTCCGGAGCCCAGTAGTGGAACGGCGCGGCGGCCAGTTTGAAACCCAGTCCCACCACCACCATCACCAGCCCGGCGATCGCCAATGGAGACGGCGGCCCCGCGGCGAGCGCCACCGCCACGCCCTGCAAGGTCGCCGAGTGCGAGAAGCCGTAGATCAAGCTCAGCCCGAACAGCAGGAACGCGGCCGAGACGCCCCCGAACAGGAAATATTTGAGCGACGCCTCGGCCGCCCGCGCAGTGCGCGAAAACCCTGCCAGCAGATAGAGCGAGAGACTCGCCAGTTCGAGCGCGACAAACAGGAACAACAGATGGTTGGTGCCTGTCGTCAGTAACAGGCCTGTCAACGCGAACAACATCAGCGCGTAAAACTCGCCGGGCTGCGCGATTTCCCGGCGGGCGGGCGGTAGAAAGATGGCCAACAGGCCAAGTCCCAGAACCACCGCTTTGAAGATCCGCGCCAAGGGGTCCAACACGATCAATGACGTGACCGACCCGGTAGGTGCCGGCATGAAGAATAGGGCGAGCGAGGCTGCAACCACACCAAGCGCGGCGATGCCGATGGCCGCGCTGCTGGAGATGGCTTTGCCGCATTTCGATTCGACCGCCACGGCGGCGGCGAGCAGCACCAGGGCCGTGATCACCAGCACGGCTTCCGGCAGCAATTGCATGAATAGGGCGGAGTAGTTCACGGCTTGGAGAGGATCGATTGGAACAAGGGCGAGCGCAGTCCGTCGTCGATCAGGACGACCCATGGTTTCGGATAGATACCGATGGCGAGGGAAACGGCGATCAGAAGGGCGATGGCCGAGATTTCAGGCCAGGTCAGCGGAGGAAGAGCGGGTGCCGCGACATCGTCGGTTTTCCTCACCGGGAAGAAAGCCTTGTGCAAGGCACGCAACGAGAACGCGCCGGTGATGATGATTCCCACCGCGATCACGGGCACCAGCCACGGATAAGTCTGCCAGAGGCCGATCACCACCGAGATTTCCGCCACGAATCCGCTGAAGCCCGGCAGTCCCATCGACGCCGCCGTGGCGAGAGTGAAGCCGACCGCCGCACCGGGCAGGGAGCGCCACAAGTCGAATTTTCGAAGCTCCGACAAGTCGCGGGTGTGGGTGCGTTCATACACCACGCGTCCGGCGATGCCGAAGAGCAGTCCCGCAATGACGCCGTGGGAAATCATTTGCAACACCGCCCCGCGCAAACCCCAGTGGGTGCCGGCAGCAAGACCTAGCAAAACAAAACCCATGTGACTGACGGAGGAATAACCGATCACGAACTTGAGATCCTTCTGCGACAAGGCGGTCAGCGCGCCGTAAACAATTCCGATCACCGCCAGCCCGGCGATCACCGGTTTCCATTGCTCGAAACCCTGTGGAAACAGTGGCATCGCCACGCACAGCGCGCCGTAAGCCCCGAGTTTCATCACCACGCCCGCCAGCAACATCGACGCGGCGGTGGGAGCGGCGACGTGACCGGTCGGCGCCCAGGTATGGAACGGCCAGATGCCCGCCAACACCGCGAAGCCGAGGAAAAGCACAGGAAACGCCCATGCCTGAAGCGCGGGCGAATAATGCGCGCCTGCCAGATGGGCGAGGTCGAAACTCGTCCCGCCGGCCGCGGCGTAGGCGACCACCAGCCCGATGAGGATCAGCGCACTCGCGCCGATGGAATACATCGTCAGCTTCATCGCGCCGTATTCCTTGTGGGTCGATCCCCAGATGGCGATGAGCATGTATTTCGGCAGGATCACGATTTCATAGCAGACAAACAGCAGGAACGCGTCGCGGCTGAGGAAAACGCCGTAAACCCCGCCGATGATCGTCAGGAAAAAGGCGAAAAACGCCCGCGGCCTGCGTTCCACGTTCCAGGAAAACAACACCCCGGCGACCGCAACGATGCCGGTGAGCAAGAGCAAAGTTAGAGAAAGCCCGTCGGCGGCAAGATGGAAGCGGACGCCGAGACTTGGAATCCACGGGCGGTCGAAGGACCAGACCGGGCCGCCCGGATCATTCAGGCGCGACAGGCAGGAAACAGCCGCGGCCACGGCCCCGACAAGCGACGCGGCGAGGGCGACCACCCGGGCCATGCGGGCGGGCAGCAGGAGCACCAGCAAGGCCCCGGCGAAAGCGGATAGAATGGTCCAGGCGGGAGTCATGGGATCGGGTGGAGGAGGTCGAGCAGGCGGAGCGTGTCGCCATTGATGAAGTGAAGCAGCACCTGCGGCCACAGACCGGGAATCACAATCAGGGCGATGGCGGGAGCGAACAACCAGCGCTCGCCGACGGTGAGATCGGTCCACTTCTCCATGGTCGGAAGCAAGGGTCCGTGGAACACCTTGCGGATCACGCGGAGCAGAAAAATGGCGGTGAGCAGCAGGCCGATCACAGAGATGGCGGCGGACCACGGAACCAGTCCGAACACGCCGTTGAAGATCAGAAACTCCCCGACGAATCCGCTCAAGGCGGGAAGTCCGAGCGAGGCGAACAACGCGAGTCCCATCAGTCCGCTGAAAACCGGCATGCGCGCGCGCAGGCCGCCGAAATCATTCAGGCCGCGTTGACCTCCGCTCCGCGTTTCAAGAATGCCGATGCCGAAGAACAACGCCGAAGCGATCACGCCGTGATTGAAGGCCTGCAAGACGACGCCTGAAACCGCCGAGGCCATCGCCGCGCGGTCCGTCTGAGCCGCGGCCACCGCCGCCACTGCGAGCACGCAGTAACCGAGGTGGTTGACCGATGAGTAGGCGAGGATTCGCTTCAAATCCTTTTGCGCGAGAGCGGCGACCGCTCCTAGCAGCACCGTAGCCACCGCCAGCGCGGTCAAACAGGGAGCCAGACCCGGCAGCACCTCGGGGAAAATCGGCAGGAAAACCCGGAGCAAACCGTACACGCCCATCTTCGAGAGCAAGCCGGTTAGCAAGATCGTGACCGGAGTCGGGGCTTCGGCGTAGGCATCCGGCAACCACGCGTGAAACGGCACTACGGGGATTTTCACAGCCACGCCAAGGAATACGGCGACGGCAACCACCGTCAGCAGCGAGTAGCCATCGAGACCGGTAGAGGAGAAGGATTTGGCCAAACCCGCGGCAAGCTCGTGATTGGCGGCGAGACGGCTCAACTCCGCGAAATCCATGGTGCCGACCGACAACTGCAAGGCGAGAAAACCTAGCAACATGCAGACTCCGCCCGCCAGGGTCACAATGAAGAAGCGCAGCGCCGCGCGCGGCGCGCCCTTGCCACCCCACAACCGGATCAGCAGATAGGCGGGAATCAAGGTCATCTCCCAGCACAGGAACCACGGGACGAAATGGGTGGCGGTGAAGACTCCGAAGAGCATCGACTCCATCACCAGGATCAGCGCGCAATAGGCGCGGTCTCCGATGTCCGACTTGCCCGATACTGCTAGGGAGAAAAGCGTGATCAGCGACGTTAGAAGCAGGAACAACCACGAGGTGCCGTCGGCTTTGAAGGCCAGATGGATGTTCGCGTCCGGCATCCACGGCAGCGACCACGACGCTCCGCCCTGGAGGCCGATCGCGGCGACCACCGCCACCGGCACGATGGCCCACGTGATCGCCAGGCGAACCGCGCACACGCGGCCCAGACCGGGCCATGCGGCGATCAACACGGCACCCACCAAGGGGAGTAGCAAGAGTGAGAGTAACAACATGGCGTGACTAGGCGCTGAGCCAGAAATAGAGAATGAGAAGGACGGACATTCCGAGACCGATGGCCCGGAGATAACCCTGCGGACGACCGTTCTGACTGCGGGAAGCGGAGTCGGCGCGGTCTTGCAAACCGGAACACAAGCGGTTGAAGCCATCGTTCAGGCCCTTTTCATCGGATGCTCCGGTCCAGCGGCCGAAGGTCTTGATGCAGGCCTCGCCCACGCCCATCAGCGGCACGAAGACCTGGCGTTCGAGGGCGTCGATGGCACCCGCGAAAAACGCGACCGGCCCGATGACGGCTTTTTCATAGAGCGCGTCGAAGCCCATCGCGCGTTCGAGAAAATTCCAGACGCCGCCGAGTTTTCCCGCCAGGGGATCGGGAGCGCTGCTGTCTTCCGCTGGATTTCGATAGACCTTCCAAGCCAAGCCCACGCCGACGGTGACGATTCCCAGCGAGAGGGCGATCAGTCCGAGTCCGTGGTTCAGTGCGCCGCCATCGAAGACCGCGGATTCGCCGTTGATCCATTTTTCAAACCACGGCCAGATAGGAGTGCCGACAAGGGACAGCAGGACAGCACCTGCGGCCAGCACGTAGAGTGGCACGATCATCACGGAAGGACTCTCGTGCGGATGGGAAACGCCGGGTGTCCGGGGACGACCGCGGAACACCAGCAAGGCCTGGCGGGTCATGTAAAACGCCGTCAGCAGGGCCGCCGCGACCGCTAACAAAAACGGGCCTTTGCCGCCCGGCCACACCTGCGCGCTGTGCAGGACCGCCTCCTTGCTCCAGAAGCCGGAGAAGACAAACGGGAACCCCGAGAGCGCCATCATGCCGACCGCGTAGGCGACGAAGGTGCGGGGCATCGACTTGGAAAGCCCGCCCATCTTGCGGATGTCCTGCTCGCCATGGCAGCCGTGGATCACCGAGCCCGCGGATAGAAATAACAGCGCCTTGAAAAACGCATGGCAAATCAGGTGGAACATCGCCGCCGCCACGCCGCCGGTGCCCAGCGCGACCATCATGAAGCCGAGCTGGGAGACGGTCGAGTAGGCGAGGATGCGCTTGATGTCGGTTTGCGCGAGCGCCACCAGCGCCGCGTAAAGCGCGGTGATTCCGCCGATCCAGGCGCAGGCGGTGAGTGGGACGGTCAATCCTCCGCCGTTGGCGAAAATCGGATGGGTGCGGGCGACCATGAACACACCGGCGGCGACCATCGTCGCGGCGTGGATGAGCGCGGACACCGGAGTCGGGCCTTCCATCGCATCGGGCAGCCACGTGTGCAGCGGAACCTGGCCGGACTTGCCCATGGCTCCCACCAGCAGGAGCAGCGCGGCGGCGGCCGAGACTGTTAGCCCGCCGATGGTGGTGGTGCCGGCCAGCGAGGCGAGCGCGCCGGATTCGAGCAAACCGTTTCCACCATCGTAGAAAAGCAGCGTGCCGGACTGGCGATAGAGCCAGATCATGCCGAGGAAAAACGCCATGTCGCCGACGCGGGTGGTGATGAAGGCTTTCTGCGCGGCTGCGGCGGCGGATGGCTTTTCAAAATAGAATCCAATGAGCATGTAGGAGGCGAGACCGACGATTTCCCACGCCATGAACAGCAGCAGCAAGCTGTTCGACAAAACCACCAGCAACATCGCGCCGCAGAATAAGGAGAGGAACCCGAAGAAGCGCCCGAAGCGCGCTTCGTTTTCCATATAACCGATGCTGTAGATGAAGATCCACAGCGCGACGAAGGTCACCATCGCCGCCATCGCCGCGCTCATCGGATCGAGCAACAAGCCGACTTTCAACGCCACATCGCCGAAGGTGAGCCACGTCAGCGAAGTCGCCACCAAGGGTTTTCCCGGCAGCGCGCAGAACAAGGCGGCCAGCGCGATCAGGCAGGAACCGAACAGGGCCACCACCGCGAGTTTCGACGCGATCCGCCCGCGACGGTTCGGCAGAAACGCGATGATCCCGCCCGCTAGCAGAGGCAGCAACGGCACCCACCAGAGCAGGTTGGGAAGAAGCGGTTGGAGTGTTTCAGCCATGAAGGGAATCCAGTTTATTAAGATCGGTGGAACGCGTGTGGCGGAAAACCATCAGGATGATGGCCAGCCCCACGGCGGCTTCGGCGGCCGCGATGGCGATGGAAAACAGGACGAACATCGGGCCGGTTAGCTCGGGATCGGGCGGACCGTAACGCCAGAAGGCGATGAAGTTGATGTTGGCCGCGTTGAGCATGAGTTCGATGCCGACAAGGATCAGAATCGCGTTGCGGCGGGTCAGCACGGCGAACAATCCGAGCGTGAACAGCAGCGAGGAAAGCGTGAGCAACAGGCTGAGCGGGGTCATGGGTCGGAAGGAGTTTGAGGTTTCTTACCGGGATCGCGGGCAAACAACGCGGCTCCGATCATCACGGCGGTTAGTAAAACACCGACCGTGACGACGGCTGGCGCGTGGGTGGTGAAAAGCGCCTTGCCAAGTTGCTCCACCGAAAACGCGGGAGCCTCGCCGGCTGAGGGCGTGGTCACCCGTGAAATCGAGCAGATCAACACCGCCAGCACCGGCACCGTGCAAACCAGTCCCGGCAGCAGGGAGCGCGGACGCCGCGAAATTTCCTCCGCCTCGTCGCCGGGCCGGGTGATGAGCAGCGAGAAAACGATCAGCACCGCCACCGCGCCGACATAGACCATGAACTGGACCAGGCCGATGAAGTCCGCGCCGATTACCAGATAGAGCACGGCGTTCAGCGCCAGCGCGAGAGCAAGCAACAACGCCGCATGGACCGGACGAGCCTTCCAGACCGCGCCAAGGGCGGCGAGGAGGATCAGCGGAGAGAGTATGAGGAGCGGGATCATGAGAAATAGGTCCTATGGGTCCTATAAGACCTATGAGTCAGCGAATCGATAGATGCGTGTGCTAGGAGAGAGACGTCTATTATAAATCACGGTGATGATGACCCATGGAATGAGCAGCAACGGAACGGTCGTCACCCACCCCAGCAAGCCGCGCCCGGCGAAGTGCCAAATCGCCGCGGCTGGCAGCGTGAGCAGCGCCATCGGAATCAGGCAGAGCCAGGCGAAGCGCATCAACTGGTCGATCCGCACCCGCGGGAAAGTGCCGCGAATCCAAAGGAAGGACATGATGACCACCGCGAGCTTCGCGAAGAACCAGATCCACGACGGGACGAACCCGAGTCCAGGCAGCGGCGCCTGCCAGCCACCGAGGAAGAGCGTGATGCCCAGTCCCGAGATGGCGAAGAGTCCGAGGTATTCGCCCATGAAAAACAGCGCGTATTTGAAGCCCGAGTATTCCGTCATGTGGCCGGCGACGATTTCGGACTCGCCCTCCGGCAAGTCAAAGGGGCAGCGGTTCGCCTCCGCGATGGCCGCGATGTAAAACACCAGCCCCGCCACCAATCCCCAAGGAGTGAAGAGATTCCACGCGGGGATGAAACCGAGATGAAAACCTGCCTGTTTGTCCACGATCACCGGCAGCGAGAGGGTTCCGGAAACCATCACCACGCCGAGCGCGGAGATGATCAGCGGCAGTTCGTAGCTCACCATCTGCGAAATTGCCCGCATCGCGCCGAGCATCGGGAATTTCGATCCGCTCGCCCAACCGGCCATGAACACCGAGAGTTCCGTCAACGCGCCGACCGAGAAGAAAAACAACAGCCCGAGTTCCAGCGGCACCGGCGTCCATTCGCGACCGTAGGGAATCACCCCGAGCGCGAGGATCGACGGGATCACGATGAGAATCGGAGCAGCCAGATGCAACAGCCACTCGGCCTTGGCGGGCACGATGTCCTCCTTGGTCAGCATCTTGATGCCGTCCGCCACCGGTTGTAGAATGCCGAACCAGCCAGCTCGGTTAGGCCCTATTCGATTCTGGATGCGGGCCAGCGTTTTGCGTTCGACCAGTGACAGTAACGCGAAGCCGCCCATGAAAACCCCGACCACGGTCGAGGCGGCGACGATGAATCCGGCGATCGATACCAGCCATTCCGGCGCGCCAAGCCTGTGAAATATCACCTCCACCAACATCTGGGGAAGACGAGGCAAAAATTCCAGCTTCATTGGCAAAAAGGGAGTTGTGGCTAACAAACTCATGCGCTCTCTCCTTTCTGTTCGGTTTCGGCGGCGGCCTTGTCCTTGGCTTCCTTGTCGGCTTTCGCCTTGGCTTCCTTCGCTGCTTGGGCGGCGAGTTTTTTCTCCTCCTCCGCCTTGCGTCTGGCCTCCACTTCGGCGGCTTGCTCGGGACGGAGCTTGGCGTGATAGGCGGCGGACTTGGCCAGGCGTTCGCGATGGAACAAGAGTCCTTCGAAGCGGTTGTCCGTGCTCAATTCATATTCGCCATCCATGTAGATCGCGTCGAACGGGCAGACCTCCGCGCAAATGCCGCAGTTCATGCAGACGGAAACGTCGATGTCGAAAATCTTCGGCCGCTTGAGCGACTTGCCGTTCTCATCGCGCTCCAGCACGATGTAGATGCACTGCGGCGGACACTCCTTCTCGCAGATCGAGCAGGCCACGCAACGCAAGCCTGCTAGCGAATCGTCATTGTCGTAAACGAGGAACGGGAAGTTCCGGAAGTTCGGGCTGATCGGCGCGCGCTCCTCCGGATACTGCACGGTGGTCATGCGGTCCTCGCGGTAGAAGCTCTGGACCATGTTCTTTCCCGTCACCACCAGGCCTTTGAGCAGTCCGAGACCGGGCAGCGACCATTGCGACAATGGAGGAAGGCGTTTGATGCTCGTCTGGTCTTCCATGCTCATCGGTCCACCTCCCCTAACACGATATCGATGCTTCCGAGGATGATGACCACGTCTGCCAGATCGAGGCCGAGGCACATGTCTTCGAGCAAGGTAAGGTTGATGAAGCTAGGCGGCCGGACGCGGTAGCGATAGGGGTTGGTGGTGCCGTCGCTGATGAGGTGGAATCCGAGCTCGCCCTTGGGTCCCTCGATGCGTGCATAAGCTTCGCCGACGGGCGGCTTGAAGTTGCGGATCTTCGCCTTGGGGTGGATGAAATCGCCTTCCGGAAGCTGGTCGATCGCCTGGCGGAGGATTTTCAACGACTCGCGCATCTCCAGGAAACGGATCATGATACGGTCATAACAATCGCCTTTTTCACCCAGCGGGATGCGGAATTCGAAGCGCTCGTAAATGCCGTAGGGTTCCACCTTGCGGATGTCGTAGTTCACCCCGGCGGCGCGCAGCATCGGCCCGGTGATGCCGCCGTTGATGAGCACTTCCTTCGGCAGCGCGCCGACGTCCTGGGTGCGGCCTAGCAGGATTTCGTTGCCTATCAATAATTTCTCCATCTCGTCGAGAAACGGCCCGTAGCCATCGATTAGAACACTTACTTTGGCGGCCCAGCCCGCGGGCAGGTCGTTGCGGCAGCCGCCGAAGCGCATGAAGTTCGCCATCATCCGCGCGCCGGTCAGGTCTTCGAACACATCGAGGATTTTTTCCCGCTCGCGGAAGGCATACATCAGCGCCGAGCCCCACGCGCCCATGTCGCCGAGGATGAAACCCATGAAGGCGGTGTGGTTGATCAGGCGGGTGAGTTCCGCGGTGATCACGCGCATGAATTCGGCGCGCTCCGGCACCTCGATGCCCGCGAGTTTTTCCACTGCATGGGCGTAGGCCCAGTTGTTACTGAGCGGGCAGATGTAGTCGAGCCGGTCGGTGTAGGGCATCGAACTCAGATAAGTCGCGTTCTCGGCGATCTTCTCGTGGTTGCGGTGGAGGTAGCCGAACACCGGCTTGAGGCTCACCACCGTTTCGCCGTCTAGCACCACGTTCATGCGGAACACGCCGTGCGTGGACGGGTGCTGCGGTCCTAACGAGACCCGCAGCAGCTGGTCGTCGTCCGCGCCCGGTTCGAGCGTGGGAGATGAGGAGAACATGGACGGGTCGGAAATCATGGGGCTGCGGGATAGTGCGCTCTGGCTTTTTCCAACACGGCGTCGTGCGGCGTGGGCTCGTATTCGTAGTCATCCGGCGCGACGTAGTCCTTGCGCATCGGATGGTCCTCGAACTCGTCCCACATCAGGATGCGGCGCAGGTCGGGGTGGCCGGTGAATTCAACGCCGTAGAGATCGAAAATTTCACGCTCCTGGAACTCGGCGCTGCGGTAAACGGCAACGACCGAGGGGATTTGGTTTTGTTTCTCGCGGTCCACGGTGCGGGCGCGCAGCACCAGCGGACCTTCGCGGCGACTGGTCGAGTAGAGGTGATAGAGCACTTCGAGGAATCCTCCGGCACTTGAAGTCCCCTCCCCTTCGGCAGGCAGGGCCACGGCATCGGCCTTGGCGGCGTCCGGCCAATCCACGCCGGTGACGTTAGAGAGCAAATCAAACGCGAGCGTGTCGCGGAGGACATTGCAGACGTCCAGCAGGCTCGCGGCATTCACTAGCAGCGAATGCTGGCAGGACGGGCCGGGGTTTTTGCGGAGCGAGACGCCGGCATCCGGCAGGGCTTCACGCAAGCGCTCGATGACGGTTTCCGCGCTCATGCCTCACCTCCTGCTTCCCGGACCACGACCGGCGGGTTCCAGATTTCACGGTTAGCCGTGGGTTCAAGATCGTGCGCGCCGAACTCCGGCACCGGCACTTCTGCCGCTCCCTCGGGATCGGCGTGGCGGGCGCGGTGGCGGCCTATCAATTTTTCGCGAGCGATCTTGTCGCGCAGCGTCATCAGGCCTTCCAACAGCGCCTCGGGCCGCGGCGGGCAGCCCGGAATCATCACGTCCACCGGGATGAAACGGTCGATACCCTTGAGCACGTTGTAGCCATCCTTGAAGGGGCCGCCGGAAATCGCGCAAGCCCCCATCGCGATGACGTATTTCGGCTCGGCCATCTGATTGTAGAGCCGCACGACCTGCGGGGCCATCTTCTTGGTCACCGTGCCGGCCACGATCATCAAGTCCGCCTGCCGCGGCGAGGGCCGGAAAACCTCGGCGCCGAAACGGGCCATGTCGTATTTCGCCATCGTGGCTGCGATCATTTCGATGGCGCAGCACGCGAGGCCGAACTGAAGCGGCCACAGCGAACTGGAGCGCCCCCAGTTGATGAGTTGTTCGAAAGAAGTGACATGCACCCCTTGGGATTTCAGGTCGGCCTCCAGTTTGGGATCAATCGCCATACAACATCAGATTGGGTTTGATGAACCTTGGACAACACACTCTTGAAATGCCGCGACAAACGGAAGCAGAAAGACAGAAACACGCATCAAACAGCAAAATATGCCGTGAGGCTGCAACCTTGCCGGCAGGACGACCCAGCCCCGCTATCAGCGTCCGAACAGCAGGCAGATCGGGCTCGGTGCGGAGACTGTGTGACTTGGAGCGCCGAGAAGTCCGGTCTCCGGATCGAGCGCGAGCACGCTGATTGTGTTGGAAGCCTGGTGCGCGCAGAGCAGCCACTTGCCGCCCGCAGCGATCTTGAAATGGCGCGGAGTCTTGCCGCCGCACGGCGCGTGTTGGACGAAAGCGAGCGCGCCGGTCTTCCCGTCGCGCTGATAGACCGCGATCGAATCGTGGCCGCGGTTCGAGGCATAGACGAACTTGCCGTTGGGATGCACTTCGATTTCCGCCGTGGTGCTCTTGTCGGTGAAATCCTTCGGCAAAGTCGCCAGTGTCCCTAGCGGGGTGAATTTCCCGTCGGCGTAGGAAGTCGCGAGCACCGTGTTGTCCAGCTCGTTGATGACGTAAGCGTTCTTTTCATCGGGGGAGAACGCCAGATGCCGCGGCCCCGCGCCGGGGGCGGTGGTGAGCGGTGGAAGCGCCGCGCCGAGCTTGGAAGTCGTCGCGTCGAACGGATAGACGAGCACCTGGTCCAGGCCGAGATCCGGCATGAAGAGGTGTTGGTTCGCCTCATCGAAATACACGCCGTGCGCGTGCGGCCCGTCTTGCCGGGGCTTGCTCGGGCCGGAGCCCTTGTTGGAAATCACCGATGCCGCCTCTCCGGGTGCGCCGTCTTCACCGAGCTGGATCGTCGAAAAACTCCCGTCGCCATAGTTCGCGACGGCGACCGTGCCGCCCGTGGCATCCACCGCCACATGGCAGGCGCCCTTGCCGCCACTGGATGCTTCACCAAGGAATTTCAAACCGTGGTCCTGACTGATAGTGAACGCCGCCACCGAGCTCGAACCATCGGCAAACGGAGTGGCAGGCGCGCCGCAGGCATAGAGGACCGGCTTCGCGGGATGCAGCGCGAGGAAGCCGGGATTCTGATATTCCGCCGCCAGGACCGGCTCCGTGAGCTTGCCCGTGGCGGCGTCGAAATCCGCGAGATAGATTCCTTTGCTCGTCGAGTTCTTCCCGGTGTTCGTTCCGATGAAAACCGGAACCGCGTGAAGCGAGGCTGTCAGGAAAAACGGGATGACGAGTTGGCGGATCATCAGGAAACAACGGGCCGGAGAATGGATTTCATACAACGAATCCCGCTTACTTCTTCACGAGCGATTCGAGGTAGTCGAGCAGGCTGGCGAATTCGCGGACGGTCAGATTGCTAACCAGTCCCTGCGGCATCAGCGAGTTCGGCAGTTTGTCGCGCCTGACGATATCGGCGGTCTTCCAGCTGAATTCCTGGCCGGCGATGTTGCGGGCCTTCACCAGGTCGGCGCTCTCGAAGGTGACGAATCCCATTTGCGCGCCGCCGTCCTTGAGCGTGAACATCTCGGTGGCAAATCCCTGGGCGATCGTTTTGCCGGGGTCGATGATGTTAGCCGCCAGATCGGCGCGGCTGTAGGTCTGGGCGATATTGCCGAGATAAGGGCCTTTCTGCGGCTCCTCGAGGCTCGCGGCATGGCAGGTGGTGCAACTCTGGCGCGTGAAAATCTGCTCGCCGAGCGCGACATCGCCGCCGGTTTTCATCACCGCGGCGATGGCGTCCGCAGGGGCCAGCGTGCCGACCAGCGGCGTCTTATCCTCGCCCTTTTTCCCGAGCTGGAGCGCTTTGGCGGTTGCCGTGGCGGCGGCGGCCACGGCCGCATCCTTGTCTTCCATGGCGGCGAGCACCTGTTCATCGAGGCCGTGGAACCGGGTGGCCTCGATGGCCTTCAAAATCTGCACGCGCCGTTGCGGAGTTTTCCAGCCGCGGTCGATGTCGGTTTGGGAGAGTTCCCGCGACTCGGGACTGCCGGTCTTGCGCGCGCTGAGATTCAGCAGCGCGGCGTCCGCCCACAGGGAAACCGGGCCATCGAGTCTGGCAGCCTGCTCTTCCAGTAACTGGTGGTGGTTCTCTAACTTCGGCGAGTTCAGGAATGCGTCCATCGCGTTCTTGGCGGCCGAATTCTTGATCGCCCTCAAGTTCTCCATCGCTGCGAGAGAGGCCAGGCAGCCTTCCTTCGAGTCGGTCTTGGCGAGGATGATGACTGCGCGGACCATCGTTTCCGGAGGAAAATCCCCCTTCAAGGCGGTCAGCAAATCCGGAATCACCTCGGCCGGGATCGTCTCGGCGGTGGCGAGCTGGGCGATAAGGTCCGGCAGCAGCTTGGGGTTGGATTTCACCAGCGCCATGATCGACGGCAACGATTCGTTGAACTCGATGCGGTTGAGCCCCAGCTCACGGATCATTTCCGCCATGACGGCGGGCGAAGATTTTGCCAGCTCGGACTTGAGCACCGCGGCGATTGCCGGGGTCTCGCTCCAGGCCTCCGGCTGATAGTAAGGGCCGCGGGTGTCAGGGCGGGTTCCCCATGAATCCCCATTCCACTCGCCCTCCCGAAAATGCAGGCGGCACAGCGCGGCGAAAAGCCCCATCCGCGCGGTGGGGTCGGTCGTCTTTCCGAGCCTGCTCACCAGGCCCCTAACGATCTCCGGCGTGTGCATGCGCATCAGCGCGCGCAGGGCTCCGGTGCGGCGGGCGGGCGCGGCCGCGGCATCGTCAACAATACTGAAACACGCCGCGTCGGCCTTGAGCGTGGCGAGTGCGCGGAAGGCGGTGTGCGCGACGATCGGGTCCGCGTCGCCGAGCGAAGCCGCGATGTGTGGAGCGAGTTTCCGCAGGTTCTGGCGGGTGGCGCCGATGATGGCTTCGAGCCGCGTCCGCGGGTCGGTGCTTTGCAAGCCCGCGAGGTAAACGCCCTCTGGCGCGGTGCTGCGGCCGGCGGCGAAACCGTCGAGCCCGGCGTCTCCCAAGGCGCGCAGGACGAATCGCTGGAGCGCGGGATCCGTGGCGAGCGGCGAGACCGCGGTGGTGATGGCGGCGGCGGATTCGGTTTTCACCGCGCGCTGCGTCAGCGCGTAGAGCGCGGCGACGCGGGCTGGCAGCGGCTTGGCGGGATTTCCTGCCAGAGCGAGAAGCGCCTGCTTCATGGCGGCGCTGCCGGGGCGGCGCAACAGCGCGCGCTGGGCTTCGAGCGTGCGCACCTGGCTGGGCGACTCCAACAGCCGGACGAGTTCCGCTTCGCCCGCTTTCGCGAAATCCGGCAGCGGCTCCGGCACGTATCCGCTAGGCGAGACGCGGACGATGTAGCCGACGTCGGGTCCGTCCCATTTGAAGTTCGCGCCCTTCCAGCTTGCTTGATAGATCCCGCTCATGCCGTCCACGTCCGCGTCCGTCGGGCGGGTCATTTTGATCAACGGCTGCGGCTTGGCGGTTTCCTTGAAGGTCGCGCCCTGCGGCTCCACCGTGTGATGCCAGAGCGCGCCGGTGCCCCAGTCGCAGGTGAGCGGCGCGTCATTCCACTTCGCGGGGATTCCCGGCTCGGATAGATAGGCCGAACCGCAGCCGGAGCCGCCGCCGTAGTCCGCCAGCGGCTGCACGATTTCATCTTTGAAATTCATATACATCCGCGGGTAGCCGTGGTCTTCGAGTCCGGTGAAATGGTGGAAGCGCACGTCCCAGCCGCCGCCGTCGTTGGTGTTGTCGCGGGCGAAAAGATCCAACAGCGGGCTGATCGGCGTGCCGAGGATGTTGCGGGTGCCGGTGCTGAAAATCTCCAGCCCGGAGCCGTCGGGCCGGAACCGGATCACCCCGCCGGCGCGGTGTTGCAAGTGCTTGCCATCGCTGCC
>CAMCCX010000051.1 GCA_945873305.1 Akkermansia muciniphila | reverse complement strand
GCGCCGGTGCCTGTGTCCCTGTCTGTTCGTTCATGGTGTTGGTTGGTTTGAATTCAATTCCAAACAGGCGATGTCGGAACATCGCCCGATCAACCAGCACCAATCCATTTTAACGTTTTAACGGAAAAAAATCCGCTTCCTTGAAATATCTTCAATCCCGTCCCGTTTGATTTTCATGACAAATTCCTGGTTTCGAAAAGCAGCCACTGCTGCAGCATTTGTTGTCATTTCTTGTTCTGCATGGGCACAACAAGCCGATTTCAATGAGGTTGGCAGGCAGATGGCAATCATGTTGCAAAACAGCCACTTTGCCCGGTTGCCGTTCAATGCGGAACTCAGCCAGCGTTTTCTGGATGATTTCCTCAAAGACCTCGATTCCCAGCGGCTTTATTTCACGCAGGAGGACGTGGATGGTTTCAATGTGAAGTACGGCGAACAGATTCACACGCTTTTGTTGCATGGGAACAGCATGCCTGTCGCGACCGAGATTTACCGGGTATTTGAAAAGAGGGTTGAAGAGCGCGTTGCGTTTACCGAGAAATTGCTGAAGGGGGCTGATTTTGATTTTTCAGCAAATGAATCGGTGATGTTGAGTCGGAAGGACGCGCCATGGCCGAAAAATGACAAGGAAGCCGGCGACTTGTGGCGCGGTCAGATCAAAGAGGCGGTTCTGGGGGAAACCTTGCGCCGTGAACTGCTGACCAAGCTGTCGAAGGAGCAGGGAAAGGCCGATCCGGGAAGTGCTGATCGAAGCCCGAAAGAGAAGGTTTCACTCCGGTATAAGCGGTTTCTCAATAGCGTGAAGGACGTCGATGACGAGGAGATCGCCAACTATTTCCTCAGCTCGATAGCCCGGGCTTATGACCCGCACACGGATTACATGAGTTTCCGAGAGATGAATCGGTTCAAGGACGGGATGAAAAACGAACTGGTGGGTATTGGCGCCCTTCTCCAAGGCGAGGAAGACGGCGCGACCAAGATCATGGGCATCGTGGTGGGTGGGCCAGCGGATCGTGAAGGGACTCTCAAGCTCAATGATCGTGTGGTGGCCGTGGATACTCTCAACACCGGCAAGCCCGAGGACATGACTGATATCATGTTTATGAAAATCGATAAGGTGGTTGATTATATCCGGGGAAAAGAGGGTTCAACCGTCGCGCTGAAAGTCGAGCCTGCGGGTGGTCCTCCCGGAGAAACTAAAATCGTCGTCATCCAACGAGGCAAGGTGGAGATGAAGGATGAGCAGGCAAGCGGTGAGTTGATAGAAATGAAGGGCGATAACGGTGCGAGCCGCCGTCTCGGCGTCATCACACTGCCATCCTTCTATGCCGATTTCGAGGAAGGGAAAATCCGCTGTTCCGTCGATGTCGAGCGAATCCTCAAGCGGTTGACCGAGGAGAAAATCGACGGGCTCATTCTGGATCTTCGTAACAATGGCGGTGGCTCGTTAGAAGAGGTTCGGCGGATGACCGGATTTTTCATCGATAGCGGACCGGTGGTGCAAGTGAAGAACACGTTGGGCCAGGTTCAGGTGAAGGATTCTGATGGCGACAAGCCGATCTACACGGGGCCGATGGTGGTGATGACTGATAAGAGCAGCGCTTCGGCGAGTGAGATTCTGGCAGGAGCTCTTCAGGATTTCAACCGCGCGGTGATTGTCGGGGATTCCTCGACGTTTGGAAAAGGAACGGTGCAACAACCGATGGACATCGGCCGGATGTTGCCGCTTTTCGCCGCGCGCAACCGGGCTGGATTCTTGAAAGTGACAATCCAGAAATTCTATCGTCCATCCGGATCGTCGACGCAAATGGACGGCGTCGCCGCCAATGTTGCGATCCCGAGTTTGGCGGACGCGCTGGATGTGGGAGAGGCGTTTCTTGATCATCCGCTGCCACATGACCGCATTCGCCCTGCTAGTGATTTCAAGCCGTTTGACGCACAAGCGCTGTTCGTCCCGCGCTTGAAGGAGTTGAGTCAGGAGCGACTGAACGCATGCAAGGACTTCTCCTATGTGATTGAGGATGTGATGAAGGCCAAGGACCGGTTGAAAACCAATCGGCTGTCTCTGAACAAGGCGGCTCGCGAGAAGGAGCTTGCCGAATCCGACGCGCTTCAGAAGAGCCGCAACGCGGAGCGCCGGGCTCGGTTTGCCAAGATGAGCGAAGAGGATAAAAAGACCATGAACTTCTTCAAACTAACTCTCGAGGATCTTGAAAAGGGCGCGGATCTCAAGCCCTACAACCCTGCTGATGAAGGTGGGGAATACATGCGCCGCGCCAAGGATGAAACCGCCGATTTGGACGAAACTCCGAAGTGGCCCACCGGACTCGACCCCGTGAAACGCGAATCCATTTCGGTGCTCAAGGACCTGGTCGATATCACCGAGAACGCCCGGCTCGCTGGATTGTTAAAAGGCACCGCCGAAGTCCGTTGATGTTGGAGGTCGCTGAGAATCTATCGATCATCGCCGGGAAAATCTCCGACGCTTGCCTGCGCACGGGGCGGGATGTGAAGTCCGTCGAACTCATCGCTGTTTCCAAAACCTTTCCTGCCGGATCGGTGCGGGAGGCTTTCGAGGCGGGGCAGCGTCAATTCGGCGAAAGCAAAATTCAGGAAGCCGAACCCAAGATCGCCGGCTTGCCGGGTTCATTGCACTGGCATTTCATCGGCCGGGTTCAGCGAAACAAAGTGCGCAAGATGCTTCAGAACTTCGAGGTCATCCATGCGATTGATTCGCTGAGACTAGCCTCTTACACCGATGAAGTTGCGGGTGAACTGGGTTTGTTCCCCAAAGTTTTCTTGCAGGTGAATGTCGGTGCAGAGGCTTCAAAAGGCGGATTTGAGCACGATGTCTTGCGTGCGGAAATGGAAAGTCTTTTGAAGTTAGGCCGCTTGGAGATCATCGGCCTGATGTGCATTCCCCCGGTAGGACCCGATGCCGAATCCGCCCGGCCGTGGTTTGCCTTGCTGCGGGAAATCCGCGATGCGTTGGAGCTCGAGTTCGGAGTGATGCTTCCCGCGCTCAGCATGGGAATGAGCGGTGATTTTGAAGTGGCGATCGAAGAGGGTTCCACACACGTGAGGGTGGGATCTGCTATTTTTGGGAAACGTTCCTATCGGGTGGACGGGGAACTCGGATAAGGACAAAGATTCCCCATGACCTTGATTCTGGAAAACGCCACCGTGATAGGAAGCGAACTCGCCCTGTCGTTCGCAGATGGGTTTGAGGCTTATCTGGCTCTCCCCATGCTGCGCCGTGCATGCCCTTGTGCGGGTTGCCAAGGCGAGCCGGACGCCATGGGGCGCGTGCTCCGGCCGATGGTGGAGCACGGGCCGCGGGCCTTTGAGCTTGAGAAATTCGAGACGGTTGGTGGCTATGCCATTCAGCTGTTTTGGGGCGACGGTCACTCCACTGGGATTTTCAGTTATGCATATCTGCAAAAGCTCGCTGAGCTGCCTCCGGCGTAGAATTCTTCCTCAGTGTTTTCCGCTCGAAATGACCTGGCTTCATTGCCGCTTTTTGCCGAGCGAGAGGTGACGGCGCTCGCCGCGGCCGGTTTTAGCACCGCAGCGGAAGTGCTCGCGCATTTCCCCAAGCGTTACGAGGACCGGCGGCAGTTCGATGCGTTTCCCAATCAGGCGGCACCCGCCGCCGTATGCCTGCGCGGCACGGTGATAGACGCTGCTCTGCGGCATTTCGGGCCGGGCAGGCGCTATTATGAAGCGGTGGTGATGGATGGTGCCGGCGGCGTTTTCGGTTCGGGGAAAATCACCTGCCGGTGGTTCAACATGCCTTTCATCCAGAAGGTCCTGGCAGCGGGGCAGGAGGTGAGTCTCTATGGAAAAGTGAAGGATGCGAACGGACGTCTCATCATCGACCACCCGGAATTCGAGGTGCTGCGGGATGACGATTCGACATCCATTCACCTCGAACGGATCGTTCCCATCTACAAGAACATCTCCGGAATCGCCCAGCGCCGCTTGAGGGAAATCATCCATCTGTTATTGCTCCAAATCGACCCTTCGACGCTGGCCGTGGATCATGGGGCGGATGATCCATCTGTGAGGGCGCGGGATTTCAGGGACGTGCATTTCCCCGAATCCTTGGAACAGGCGAAGGCGGCCCGCCGGCGGTTTGCGTTCGAAGAGTTCTTCATCTTGCAGCTCAACGTCGCGTGGCGGCGTTCCCGCTACAGCGAGCAAAACGGCCGGGTGTTGGGGAAGAGCACTTCGTTCCTGAAGCAATTTTACACGAGTCTTCCGTTTGACCTCACGGAGGCGCAGAAGCGTTCTATCAGGGAAATTCTCGCCGACATGCGGGTGGCCCGGCCGATGAACCGGCTGGTGCAAGGCGACGTGGGTTCCGGGAAGACCTTCGTGGCGATGGCGGCCATGCTGTTGGCCATCGGCTCGGGTTGCCAAGCCGCGTTGATGGCTCCCACGCAGATTCTGGCAGAGCAGCATTATCTGACATTCCGGCGCTGGCTGGAGCCTTTGGGAATCCGCGTCGCGTTGAAAACTGGCAATCGTGATGAAGGGAGTCACCTCGAAATCGAAGGCGAGCCGCAGATCATCATCGGCACTCACGCGTTACTTTATGATTCGGTTTCGTTTCGGGATCTCGGGCTGGTGGTGATCGACGAGCAGCATAAATTCGGCGTGGCGCAGCGGGCGTCGCTCATCCGCCAAGGGATCGTGCCGGACGTGTTGGTGATGACGGCCACCCCGATTCCGCGGACTTTGACGATGACGATTTATGGCGACCTCGACGTGTCGTTGCTCGATGAAAAGCCGCCCGGTCGTGGCAAGATCATCACCGCCGTGCGGATCGCCGCGAAGCAAACGGACGTGACCAAGTTTGTGAAGGACCAGCTTGCGCAAGGTCGCCAGGCCTATCTCGTTTATCCGTTAGTGGAGGAGAGCGAGACGTTGAAGGCCGAGTCCGCCACCGAGGCGTTTGAAAAATGGAAGAAGCGTTTGGGCTCCCATGAGGTCGGGTTGATCCACGGCAAACTGCGCCCGGAGGAAAAGGAAGCGGTGATGCGCCGGTTCCGCGAGGGTGAGACCGCAGCGCTCGTTTCCACCACCGTCATCGAGGTGGGCGTGGACGTGCCGAATGCGAACGTGATGATTCTTCATCACGCCGAGCGCTTCGGGCTTGCCCAGCTTCACCAGCTCCGCGGACGCATCGGCCGGGGCGGGCACAAGAGTTACTGCGTCTTACTAACTGACGGCAAGAATCCCGAGGCTTTGGAAAAACTCCGGGTGCTTGAGCGGAGTTCCGATGGATTTGAAATCGCCGAGGCGGATCTCCGTTTACGCGGTCCCGGCGACGTGCTGGGGACGGTGCAAAGCGGCTTGTCGGATCTCCGCTTCACGGATTTCCTCGGCGACACCGCGTTGCTGCGAGAGGCGCGCGCGCTGGCGGACCGGGTGCTGGCTGAGGATTCCCGTTTGGATGGAATCCATCAGAAAATGCGAACCCTGATCCAGGCTCCTGACGAGAGCTCGAATCTGCCGAGCACCGCCTGACGCGGCGTGCTCAGACGTTGAAGCGGAACTCGACGACGTCGCCGTCTTTCATGACGTATTGCTTGCCTTCGATGCGGACTTTGCCCGCGACCTTGGCGGCGGACATGCTGCCGGCGGCGACGAGGTCGTCGTAGTGGACGATTTCCGCGGCGATGAATCCTCGCTCGAAATCCGTGTGGATCACGCCGGCGGCGGCGGGTGCCTTGTCGCCGGCGATGATCGTCCAGGCGCGGGTTTCCTGAACGCCGGTGGTGAGATAAGTGCGGAGGCCTAGCAAGTGATAGACGGCGCGGATCAGGGCGGAGACGCCGGAGTCGGTGACGCCCATTTCCGCGAGAAATTCGTTGGCTTCCTCCACGGGCATCTCGCTGAGTTCCTCCTCGATGCGGGCGGAAATGACGACGGCTTCGGAGCCGCTGTGTTCGGCGGCGAACTTGCGGACGCGGGCGACTTGCGGGTGCGAATCCGGATCGGCGATGGCGCCGGCGAGCTCGTCTTCGGCGACGTTGCAGGCGTAGATGGTCTTCTTTGAGGAAAGCAGGAAGAAGTCCTTCACGATGGCTTTGTCGTCCTCGCTGAAATCGATGGTGAGCGCCGGATTTCCCTGGTCGAGATGCGGCATGATGATGTCGATGAGCTCGACTTCCTTCTTCGCTTCCTTGTCGCCGCCCTTGGCCTTCTTTTCGCGGGAGTGGCGGCGTTTTTCGAGCGACGCCATGTCGGCGAGGATCAGCTCGGAGTTGATGATTTCGATGTCGCGGATGGGATCGACGGAGCCGAGTTCGTGGATGATGTCGTCGTTTTCGAAGCAGCGGACGACCTGGACGATGGCGTCGGTTTCGCGGATGTTGGCGAGGAACTGGTTGCCGAGGCCGGCGCCTTCGGACGCGCCTTTGACGAGGCCGGCGATATCGACGAACTCGATGGCGGTGGGGACCAGTTTGTGCGAGCCGGAGATTTTCGAAAGCACGGCGAGTCGCTCATCCGGGACCATGACGATGCCGACGTTCGGATCGATGGTGCAGAATGGATAATTGGCAGCCTCCGCCTTGCGGGTGCGGGTGACAGCGTTGAAGAGTGTCGATTTACCGACATTGGGTAGTCCTACGATTCCGGCCTTGAGCATTGCGGCGGAAGGGTGGGGGAAAGCCGGGCGCGAGGACGAGGAAAAAGTTTGGCGGCGGATTGCCTTGAGGATCGAGCGGTCTTGAAGATGCGGGATTGCGTGGCGCGGAAATTGTGCGAACACTTTTCCTCTTTGTGGAACTTCAGTGAATGACAGCCTTTCTTTTCAGTTGTGACAATGCGACCTGCGCGGTGCCGGAGGCTTATCGGGAAATTTTCCGCGGGTCTGAGGATGTTCTGACTTCGACCGAGGGCTGGGAGGCGGGGGCGCTGAATTTATCGCAAGGTTTTGCGATGAAATTCCGGACGCCGTTGGTTCACGGCGACGTGACGCGGCTGCTGATTGATTTCGGAAAAGACGGCGACGCGCGTTGGAGCCGGTTTTCCCTGAAGCTGCCGGAGGCCACGCGGGTGAAGGTGGCGGACCGGCACGAGCGGCCTTATCGGACGGTGCTGAACCAACGGATCACCGAGGATTTGCGGCGGTATCCGGGCTTGTTGCATGTGCTGATTCACCTGGATCCGGCGACGGACGGGATGGTGATGTTGGAAACCCCGGCCGGAGCGAGGCTGGCGGATCGGTTCGCGGCGGCGTGGCGCTCGCGGTTGGCGGCTGCGGATGTCGATGTCCGGCACGTGAGCGGGGTGGAGATGAGTCCGTTGGCGGCGACGTTGAGCGGGACTTTTCCGGCGGACCGCTACGCGCAAGTGCGACTCTCGGTGTCGCAATCGTTTTTCCTGGAAGGGCGGCCGTGGCGCTGGGAGACCCTGAAGAAACTTCTGTTGGATTCGCTCGTTCTGGTGGGGAGCGAGGTCGTGGTCAGCGCCCCAGAATCCCCTTAGACTGGTCCATGCTGAGGGAGCGTTGCTCCCGCCAGTCGATGATTTCGGGTTGTTCGTAGCTGCCGCGGCGGTTTTCGATTTCCGTGTTGGAGCCCTTCTTGATCTGCTTGCCGCCGGCCTCGCGGGCGGCGCCGGTGCCGTAGGCGTTGGTCTGATAGCTGCCCGGGATGTTGGCGCTCGTGCCGGCTTCGCTGGCGCCTTTGCCTTGAAGGGCGGAGGATTTCTGGAAGCGGCTGCCGTCGGTGTTTCCGCCGTATGCCTGTCGGCCGTAGTCCTTGTTTCCCCACCAGGATTTCTTGCTGTAGTCGCCGGTCTTGTAGGCCTGCTTTTTGAAATCCTTCTTGGCGTCGTAGGTTTCGCCTTGGCTTTCGTAAGGGCTGCGACGATCGCTTTGGGGCTTCCAGTTGCCTTCGGAGTCCTGTTTGTAGCCGTTGGTTTCGTTCATCCGCTCGCTCAGCGTTTTGCGGGCGGGCTCGGTGGCCGCCGATTTTTCCGGGCTCGAATCCGACGCGCAGGACGCCAGCAGAAGCAGTGGCAAGAGCAGGATCAGGTGCGGGGTTTTCACGGTTGGGCGAGGCGTTGTTCGAGCGCGGGGTCGGGGACGGCTCCGCGTTCGAGGGCTTGGTCGTAGTAATTTTTCGCTTCGTCGAGACGTTTGGCCCGCGAGCAGAGGAGCGCGAGATTATAGTAGGGTTCGCTGGGGATCGGGTCGGCGGAGATGGCGGCTTTGTAGTGGGATTCCGCCTCGCTTTTGCGGCCCAGGCGGTTGTGGATGATGCCGAGGAGCAACTGGCTTTTGGCGTCGGCCGGCGCGAGTTCGACGGCTTGGCTGACGTTTTGCTCGGCGGCGGCCAGGTTGCCGATCGACATGAAGGCGAAGCCGAGCATCCGGTGCGCGTAGGGGTTGTTGGCATCGAGCTCGACGGCGCGGCGGAAGGTGTCGACGGCGGCGGCGGGGTCTTTGAGGCGCAGGTTGACCACGCCGAGTTTGCAAAGCGCCGGGATGTGGCCGGGGTGTTGCTCGACGATCATTTGGAAAAGTTCGCGGGTGGGCAGGTAGCGGCCGGCGGCGAAGGATTTCTCGGCGGTGCGCTCGAAGATGGTGATGTCGCGGTTCAACTCGGCGGTGTTGCGGCCGACGGTGGCGCGGTCTTGGGCGAAGGGTGAAATGAACTCGCCGTCCACCTGTTTGTCGGCGATGAGCCGTTGTTCGTCGGGGGAAAGCTCGATTTCCTGGCCGTCGAAAAGTTTGACCGCTTGGGCGATGCGTTCGTCTTTGGCACCCATTTCCTTGACCGCCTCGATGAGGAGATCGCGCGCTTGGCGGCGGCGTTCCTGAATCCGGAGCTGGCGTTGGATGATGTCCCGCAAGACGGCGACTTCCTCGGGATCGGCCGCGACCTGGCCTTTTGAAAGCGCGGCTTCCTCGCCTTTCAGACGGTTTTCCAACTCCACGAGGCGGCCGTCCTGTTCGCGCTTTTCCTGATGGAGTTTGTTGATCTGGGACTTCGCGATGGCGAGGTCGCGGAGGGCGTCGACGATGTCGTCCTTGGCGCTGTTATTGTCGAGGTTGAGGCGCTCGACTTTCTCGTTGGCCTCGCGGAGGTTTTTGGCGAGGCCCATGTTCTGTTGGACGAGGTCTTGGATGCGGCCGTCTTCGTTGAGCTTGAGCAGGGCGCTCATTTGGTCGCGTTCTTGGAGGAGGGAATCGCGTTCCGTGCGGAGTTGGGCAAACGCGTCGCGGCTTTCCTGCAACTCGGTGATCAGACCGCTGATCCGCTCGTTGGCCTTGCCGAGTTGGGTGCTTTTTTGAGCGAGTTCCTTCTCCAGCGCCCGGAGCTGGGCGCGTTGACCAGTGACGACGGAGTTGGCGACGTCGCGCTCGGCCTTGAGATCGCGGTCGAGATCGGCGTGTTTTTGCCGCATCACTTTCAGGTCTGCTTCGAGAATCGCGTTGCGGGCGAGGGCTTCGGTGTGAGCGCTGCGGCTTTGGCTGAGCGCCATTCCCATCGCTTCGCGTTCCTGCTCAAGTCCGGCGATGCGCTGGTTGAGCGCCTTCATTTCGCTTTCAACGGGTTTCGCCGCGAGCTGGGCGCGGAGCGATTGGACGTCGGTTTCCGCCGCGTTGAGCTGGGCTTGGACAGCATCGCGCTGGCGGGTGATGTCGCGGATGCGGGAGGCGTCGCGAGATGATTCCAAGATCGCGGACTGATTCATTTTCGCAATCTCGCGGAGCCGCTTCAGCTCGGCCTCCGCCTCGGCAAGCCGGCGGGCGGCGAGCGGGTCCACTTCGAGGATGCCGGGGGTGGGCTGGATCACGCGGTTTTCTTGCTCAAGTTCGGCGATGCGCTGGTTGAGCGCCTTCACTTCGCTTTCGACGGGCCGCGTCGCGAGTTGGGCCCGGAGCGACTGGACGTTGGTTTCCGCCGCGTTGAGCTGGGCCTGGACGGCATCGCGCTGGCGGGTGATGTCGCGGATACGGGAGGCGTCGCGAGATGATTCCGAGATCGCGGACTGATTCATTTTCGCAATCTCGCGGAGCCGCTTCACCTCGGCCTCCGCCTCGGCAAGTCGGCGGGTCGCGAGCCGGTCCACTTCGAGGACGCCCGGGGTGAGCGGCATCACGCCGGGCGCGGGCTCGATCACGGTGCCGGATTTTCTCACGCCGCCTTCGAGCTCGGCCACGACGTTTTGGTTTTTGCGGCGTTGCTCGTCGGCTTTCGGGCGGATTTTAGCGATCGCCTCGGCATTTTGCGAGCTGCGGCCGTTCACCATTTCCGGCTTCCACGCCGGGTAATAGCGGCGGACCGTTTCGATCAAGGTCCGGGCCTTTTCAAGTTTGTCGGCCGCACCCACGAAATCTCCGCTGGCTTCGAGTTGTTCCGCGGCGCGAATCGCGAGGTAGCCCTGGAAATAGACGTCGGACGGATCAAATTGCGCGGGTTGGATCGGAGCCGGGGCTTGGGCCAACGCGGGCGCGGCCATCAGCAGCAAAACCGAACTTGCCAGTCGGGCTGCGGGAAGGCGCAAGTGGGTTGCAATCCGGGCGAACATTGAGGGCGCAACCTAGAGACGGGAAGGCGGCGGGGCAAGCGGGATTCCCGGCCGAGGCGTGCGGTTTTTTCACCAGAGATCGGAAGTGATTCAAAAGTTTCTTTCAACCGCGGAAGCGTGGTTTATTATCATAAACGCCCCGTGCCCTGAATCCGGCTTTTCCCATAACTCACGATGAAAGGAACGCCCCATGAATTCCCCCTCCCTCCCCGATGGCTTTATCAAATGGTTTTCAGAGATCACGATTGACGATGTCCCGCGGGTCGGCGGGAAAACCGCGTCGCTCGGCGAGATGGTCCGCGAGCTCGCAGGCCGCGGCGTGAAGGTCCCCGACGGCTTCGCCATCACGGCGGATGCGTTCCGCCATTTCATCCGCGAGGCAGGCATCGACGAGCGCATCCGGGCGGCGCTCGCGGACCTCGACACGCGTGACCTGGCAAATCTCAGCGAGCGCGGACAGGCGGTGCGGCAGGCGATAGTCAGCGCCACCATGCCGGCGGATTTGCTGGATCAAATCACCGCCGCCTATCAGCAATTAGAGGGCGATGTCGCTGTGCGCTCGTCCGCCACCGCCGAGGATCTTCCCGCCGCGAGCTTTGCCGGGCAGCAGGAAACTTATCTCAACATCCGTGGCGCCGAAGCGTTGCTAGACGCGTGCAAGAGTTGCTTCGCCTCGCTCTTCACCGACCGCGCGATCAGCTACCGGGCGGACCGCGGGATCGACCATTTCCAAGTGGCGCTCAGCATCGCCGTGCAGCGCATGGTGCGCTCGGACCTCGCCTGCTCGGGTGTGATTTTCACCATCGACACCGAGACCGGTTTCCGCGACGTGGTGATGGTTAGCGCGGCTTACGGTCTGGGAGAAAACATCGTGAAAGGGACGGTCACGCCGGATGAATACACGGTCTTCAAACCCACACTGAAAAGCGGTCACCAGCCCGTGCTGCAAAAGATCGTGGGCAGCAAGGAGTTCAAACTCGTTTATGGTTCGGACAGTGAAAAAGTGGTGAAGAACATCCCTGTTCCGCTGGAAGACCGCGCCAGGTTGGCGCTAACGGATGATGAGGTGCTCCAACTCGCGCGCTGGGCCTGCATCGTCGAGGACCACTACTCCGCCAAGCGCGGGCAATACGTGCCGATGGATTTGGAATGGGCCAAGGACGGACTCACCGGCGAGCTGTTCATCCTGCAGGCGCGGCCCGAGACGGTGCAGTCGCGCAAGAATCCCGATGTGCTCGAATCCTATCAATTGCAACGGCGCGGCACCGTCCTTGTTCGCGGGCGGAGTGTCGGCACCAAGATCGCCACGGGCCGGGTGCGCGTCATCACCCGCCCGGAGTTTATCGGCGAGTTCCAGCACGGCGAGGTGCTCGTCACCGACAAGACCGACCCCGACTGGCAGCCGATCATGAAAAAGGCGGCCAGCATCATCACCAACCGCGGCGGGCGGACCTGCCACGCTGCGATTGTTAGCCGTGAAATCGGCGTCCCAGCCATCGTCGGCACGGGCAACGGCACGGAGTCGCTCAAGGACGGCCAGATGGTCACCGTGAGTTGCGCGGAGGGCGACACCGGCTTCGTTTATGACGGCGAGCTTCCTTTCAACATCGAGTCCACGAATCTCAAGGAACTCGCCAAGCCACGCACCCAGGTGATGATGAACCTCGCCAATCCCGAGCAGGCGTTCTCGCTCTCGTTTATCCCTAACGACGGCGTCGGCCTCGCGCGGATGGAGTTCATCATCAGCACTTACATCAAGATCCACCCGCTCGCTCTGGTCAATTTCACACAGCTCGCCGACCCCGCGGCCAAGGCGGAAATCGAGCGGCTCACCGCGGGCTACGCCGACAAGCCGCAGTTCTTCGTGGACAAGCTCGCGCAGGGCGTCTCGATGCTCGCCGCCGCGTTCTATCCGAAAGACGTCATCCTGCGCCTCAGCGATTTCAAAACCAACGAGTATGCCAACCTGATCGGCGGCCGCGCCTACGAACCGGCCGAGGAAAACCCGATGTTGGGCTTCCGCGGGGCGAGCCGTTACTATCATCCGGCCTATCAGGAAGGTTTCGCGCTGGAGTGCCGGGCGGTGAAAAAAGTGCGCGACGAGATGGGACTCACCAACCTCAAGCTGATGATCCCGTTTTGCCGCACCATCGACGAGGGGCTCAAGGTGCAGGCGGAGATGGAAAAACACGGCCTCAAACGCGGACGCGACGGGCTGGAAATCTACGTCATGTGTGAGATCCCCAGCAACGTGATCCTCGCGGAGGAGTTCTGTGAGATTTTCGACGGTTTCAGCATCGGCTCGAACGACCTCACCCAGCTCATCCTCGGGGTGGACCGCGACAGCGAAATCGTCGCGCCGATTTTCGAGGAACGGAACGCGGCGGTGAAGAAGATGATCGCGCAAGTCATCGCCGTTTGCCGCGCCAAGGGCCGCAAGATCGGCATCTGCGGCCAGGCCCCGAGCGACTATCCGGAGTTCGCGCAATTCCTCGTCGAGCAGGGGATCGACAGCATTTCCCTCAATCCCGACACGGTGCTCAAGACGACGCTCGCGATCCTGGAGACGGAGCGGAAACTGGGAGGGAAATTCCAGCAATGAACGCGCGCCGTCGCCATGAGCCGGGACCGGAGGTGGAGTCGTTCTATCACCTGCGCGGTTGCGACCTCTCGGGGCGGGCCTGCCAGGGCACCGCTTGCTTCGTCGCCCGTCATTCTAGCGGTGAGGCGCAGCCTTGTGACGACCCGCGGGTTTACTGTCTCGGGCGTTGTTTCGAATCCCCCGCAACCGGCCTTTCCGGTGCGCGCCCGCGGATCGAGGTTTATTCCCGCGCGCCGGTCGTGCTGGCAAGGCTTGTGCAAGGCGGCGCGCGCTCTCTCGAAGATTATTGGCGCGACGGCGGCTATCATTCCTTGGAAACGGCCCGCGCGGCCGCCCCTTCGGCCGTGCTTGATGAGGTCGAGAAATCCGGATTGCGTGGCCGCGGCGGCGCGGGGTTCCCGACCGCCCGCAAGTGGCGGACGGCGGCGGCTCAGGCGTCCGTGCCGAAGTATGTCGTGGCCAATGCCGACGAAGGCGACTCGGGCGCGTTCAGCGACCGCATTCTGATGGAGGACGATCCGCACGCGCTGATCGAAGGCATGGCGATCGCCGCTCACGCCATCGGCGCGGCGCGTGGCTGGATCTATCTGCGGCAGGAATACCCCGCGGCGCGGTTGTCGCTGGAGCACGCGCTCGCAGAGGTGCGCGAGGCGGGTCTGGTCGGGCGAGGGTTCGACATCGAAATCTGCGTCGGCCAGGGCGGTTATATTTGCGGCGAGGAAAGCGCGCTTTTGCTGTCGATCGAGGGCCGGCGTCCGGAGGTGATGGCGCGCCCGCCCTATTTGACGGAGCACGGAATTTTCGGCCAGCCGACAGTGGCGAACAACGTCGAGACCTTCGCCGCCGTGCCGTGGATCATCGAGCACGGCGGCGACGCCTATCAGGCGCTCGGTTTTTCCAAGAGCCGCGGCACCAAGCTGGTGTCGCTCAACTCGCTCTTCGCGCGACCCGGTCTGTATGAAGTCGAGTTCGGCATTCCGGTGCGGCGGATCGTCGAGGAGATCGGTGGCGGCCTGCGTGAGAGTGTTTTGAAAGGCGTGATCATCGGTGGTCCGCTAGCAGGCATCATTCCGCCGGGTTTGCTAGATACGCAGTTTGGCTTCGAGGAGCTCGCGGCTATCGGCGCAAGTGCCGGTCACGGCGGTATGATTGCTTTCGACGAGCGCACTTCCATCGTGGACTTGGTGCGGCACGTCTTTTCATTTGGCGCTTACGAGTCGTGCGGCAAATGCACGCCCTGTCGTCTCGGCACGCGCCGCATCGAGGAAATTTTCACGAAAGCGGACGATGGCGAGTGGCGCGAAATTGTGAGCGCTCTGAAATGGACGAGTCTGTGCGGTCACGGCATCGGACTCGCCGCATTCGCGGAATCGGTGATGCGGTATTACGGTGAGGAGGTCGCGTCATGCTTCGTCTAACGATCAATGGCCGGCCGTGCGAGGCACCCGAGGGCGCGACGATTCTCGACGCCCTGCGCGCGCAGGGCGCGGATGTGCCGACGCTTTGCCATGACGACCGGCTGCATCCGAGCGGCGCCTGCCGGCTGTGCGTGGTCGCGGTGAAAGGTTGGAACCGTCACGCCACAGCCTGTAACACGCCGCTGCTCGACGGGATGGAAATCGAGACGCATTCGCCTGCGGTGGAAGGCGCGCGGCGGACTTTGCTGCGGCTGCAGGCGGCGGGCTATCCGGCTGCGGCCGTTGAACAAGCTCCTGAAAAGCAATTCCATCACTGGCTGCGGCACTACGGAATCGCGGCCGGAGACGGGGCGGGCAAGCATTTCACCGACACGACGCATCCCTATCTGCACGTGGACATGGCGCAGTGCATCACCTGCTCGCGCTGCATCCGGATTTGCGATGAAGTGCAGGGCCAGTTCGCCTGGCGGGCATGGGGCCGGGGCGACGCCACGCGGATTCTGCCGAACCGAGGCAACAGCTTGCTAGAGAGCGATTGCGTGAGCTGCGGTGCCTGCGCGGACACCTGCCCGACCGGCGCGATCGAGGATCGTTCGGTGCTCGAACACGGCAGGCCGGACGCGTGGACGCGGACGGTTTGCCCGTATTGCGGCACTGGCTGCGAGATGTTTGTCGGCACGCGGGATGATCGCATCGTGCAGGTGAAACCGGTGGCCGACGCGCCCGTTAGCAAGGGTCATCTCTGCGTGAAAGGCCGCTACGCCTTCGGCTTCACGCACTCGCCGGAGCGCGTGCGCATGCCGATGATCCGCGAGCATTCCGAGTGGCGGACGGCGACGTGGGAAGAGGCGGCCGGTTTCGTCGCGGCGCGTCTTCAGGAAACCCTCGACGCGCATGGTCCGCAGAGCGTCGGCATGCTGGGCTCGGCGCGGGGGACGAATGAGGAGAATTACGTCGCGCAGAAATTCGCCCGCGTCGTGCTCGGCACCAACAACGTGGATTGCTGCGCGCGGGTCTGCCACGCGCCGACCGCGGCGGCGATGAAGCGGATGCTCGGCACCGGCGCGGCCACCAATTCCTTCGATGACATCGAGCACGCCGCCGCGTTTCTCATCTGCGGCTGCAACCCGACCGAGGGCCATCCGATCGTGGGCGCGCGCATCAAACAGGCAGTGCTGCGCGGGGCCGGGCTGGTGGTGATCGATCCGCGTGCCACTGAACTAACACTTCATGCGGATGTCCATCTCGCGCTGCGCCCTGGGACTAACATTCCGTTGCTCAACGCTCTCGCGCACGTCATTCTCGCGGAGTCGCTCGCCGATGAGACGGCGCTCCGCGAGCGCGTGAGCGGCGGCGAGGAGTTGCGGGAGTTCCTCCGCGCCTGGACGCCGGAGCGGGCGGCGACGATTTGTGGCGTGGCCGCGGACGACATCCGCTCGGCGGCGAGGATTTACGCCACTCGCGTGCCGGCGATGGCATTTCACGGACTCGGGATGACCGAGCAGGTGCAGGGCACGGAGGGCGTGATGGCGTTGGTGAACCTCGCATTGCTCACGGGAAATTTCGGCAAGCGAGGTTCCGGAGTGAATCCACTGCGCGGCCAGAACAACGTGCAGGGGGCCGCCCACATGGGGTGCGAGCCGGGTCATTTGACGGGTTATGTTCCCATCGAGCAGGGGCGCGATGCGTTCGCCGCGGCATGGGACGCGCCGTTGCCTAACGCCCGCGGCTTGAATCTCATGGAAATGATCGACGCCGCCGGGCGCAGCGAGCTAAAGGCGCTGTGGGCGATCGGTTATGACGTCGCTTTCACCAATCCCGACATGATCCAGACGCAGGGCGCGCTCGGTTCGGTCCCGCTCGTCATCGTGCAGGATTTGTTTTTCAACGAACTCGCGCGCGAGTTCGGACATGTGTTCCTGCCCGCGGCGTCGCCGTTCGAGAAGGACGGCACCTTCATGAACTCCGAGCGGCGGATCCAGCGCGTGCGGCGGGCGGTGGCGGCTCCGGGCCAGGCGAGGGCGGATTGGGAGATCGTTTGCGACGTGGCGCGGGAGATGGGTTTCGGCGCGGCGTTCGCATTTCACTCCGCCGAGGAGATTTGGAATGAAATCCGCAGCGTCTGGAAAGCGGGTGCGGGCATCAGCTACGCACGCCTGGAACACGGCGGCTTGCAGTGGCCGTGTCCCGACGAGTCGCATCCCGGCACGGCGGTCCTTCACACGGAGTCTTTCGCGGGCAGCAAGACCGCGCCGTTGCAATGCGTCGATTTCCACGAGTCCGGCGAAGCGACGACGGCGGACTATCCGTTTTTGCTCACGACGGGACGCTGCCTCTATCAATTCAATGCCGGCACGATGACGATGCGCACGCCGAACCGCGAATTGCGCCGCACCGACTTGCTCGACATTTCACCCGCCGACGCGGCGCGGCTCGGGCTGGGCGAGGGCGAATGCGTGCGGGTTTCCAGTCGTCACGGCGGGGTGGAAATGCCGCTGCACATCGACCCGCGGGTCAAGGTGGGCGAGCTGTTCGCGACTTTTCACGATAGGGAAACCGGGCTCAACCGGCTTACCGGGCAGGGCCGGGACAAGCAGGTGATGACGCCGGAATACAAGGTCGTCGCCGTGCGCGTGAAAAAGCGATGAATCATTGCGTGGCCACCTTGACTAGCAGGCCGGTCTTGCGGACGTGGCGGAGGTTTGCGGCGAAGAACCAGGCGGCGAGTGCTCCCCAGACGAGGTTGAGCAGCAACGCGGACTGGAGCTGGCCCCACGGCGCGGCTTGGCCTGATAGGACGGCGCGCATGCCTTCGAAGACGGGTGTGCAGGGCAGGGCTTTGGCGACCGGCTGGAGCCACCACGGCAGCACCGAGACCGGATAGAAGACGGCGGCGAGCGGCTGGATGAAGAACGGCACCGCCCATGCGAGACTCTCGGCGGCTTGGCCCCAGCGCATGATCAGCGCGGTCGAGACCATGCCGAGGAACCAGCCGAACAGCATGAGATTTCCCAGGAAAGGAATCAGCGCGAGACCGAGATCCGCGAGGTGGAATCCGTAGGCGAGCGACGCCACCACGGTGAGGATGACCAGCGTCACGCCGACGCGCAGGACGCCTACCAGGCAGGTCGCGGCCACGTATTCGACGCTCCGCACCGGGGCGACGAAGACGTTGAGCAGGTTGCGCGTCCACACGTCCTCGAGGAAGGAAATGGCGACTCCTTGCTGGGAGCGGAACAGGACGTCCCACAGGATCATTCCGCCGATGAGGAAGGTGATGCTCGCGGGGAATCCGGCAGCCGCGGTTTTCTGGAGGTAGATGGTTAGGAATCCCCAGACGAGCAGATCGACCAGCGGCCAGAAGATCAGTTCCACGAAGCGCACCGGGTGGCGCGTGTAGAGGAACACGTAGCGGAGGACGAGCGCGCTGACGGTGTGGATGGAGAACGGCATGAGTTGCTAGGAAAAGTTATTTGAGCCCGATGGCGTCGATCTCGCCGCGGGCCACGCCGATGAAGAAGTCTTCCAGCGAGGCTTGGTTGAAGCGCGTTTTCACCTCGCCGGGCGTGCCTTCGGCGAGGACCTTGCCGCCGTGGAGGAAGACGAGCCGGTCACAGACTTCCTCGATGTCGCGCATGTTGTGCGAGGTGTAGAGGATGGAAAGTCCGGTTTCCTGTTGGAGGTGGCGGAGCAGCTTGCGCACGCGGTCGGCGATGTCGGGGTCGAGCGAGGCGGTCGGTTCGTCGAGCAGGAGAAGCCGCGGTCGGTTGAGCAGGGCCTTGGCGAGGTTGACGCGGGTGGACTCGCCGGCGGAGAGCGTGCCGGTGACGGACTTGCGGAGGTGGCTGATGTCGAGCAGTTCGAGCAGCTCGTCGATCCGCTGCTTGGGCCGCGGCACGCGGTAGAGCCGGGCGAAAACCGTCAGGTTCTGCCAGACGAGGAGGTTGGACGGCAGGGCGGTGTAGGCGGAGGAGAAGTTGACCTGGCGCAGGATTTCGATGCGGTGCTTCCAGAGGTCGAGGCCGAAGATGCGGACCGTGCCGGAAGTCGGGGTGGTCAGGCCGAGCAGGAGGTTCATGGCGGTGGTCTTGCCCGCGCCGTTGACGCCTAGCAGGCCGAGCGATTCGCCCTCCGCCACGGTGAAGGAGAGTCCGTCGAGGGCGGTGAACTCACCGAAGACCTTGGCGAGACGATCCGCCTCAAGAATGGGAGTGGCTGGTGGCATCGCAGGAAGCTGTCACCGTCCGGCGGGATTTTCCAGCGACAATCGATCAGGGAATCCAGCCGCAGAGGCGGAAGGCTTTGACGAGCAGATAGGCGACGCCGCCGGCGGCGGGCAGGGTGAGCACCCAGGCCCAGAGGATGCGCTCGATGAGCGAGAACTTGAGGGCGCTGAATCGTTTGGCGCAGCCCACGCCCATGATCGAGGTGGTGATGCTGTGGGTGGTGGAAACCGTCATGCCGAAGCTGCCGGTGACGGCCAGCAAGGTGGCGGCGGTGGCTTCCGCGGCGAAGCCGTGGACGGGTTGGAGTTTCACCATCTTGTGGCCGAGGGTTTTGATGATCCGCCAGCCGCCCGCCATGGTGCCGGCGGCCATGGTGAGGGAGCAGATGATTTTGATCCACATCGGGACGTCGGGTGACAGCTCGCCGACTTTCTTGGCGGCGGCGGCGAGTGGGGGCTTGTCGGCGACTTCCGCGGCTTTCATTTCCTTGCCGAGGGTTTTCTCCCAGTTGGTGAATTTCGCCGCGACCATCCGGCCGATGAGTGGGACTTTCGGCAGAAAGCGGGCGTCTTCGGTGGCGAGGAGTTTGCCGTGGGTGGCGGCGGCCAGCGCGGCGAGGCGCTGGGATGCTTCGGCATCGCCAGTGACAGCGTGGGCTTTGGCGGAGAGTGTTTGGAAGGCTTCGCGGAATTCGCCGGGTTGGAGGCGGGCGCTTTCGGTTTCGAGGACGATGGCGGCTTGGCGCAGTTGGTCGGGGGTGGATTTGGGGTTTTGGAGGGCTTTGATGCTTTGCTCGGCCTGCATCGACTTGTCCATGCGGAGGAAGCCAAGCCAGTTAGGAACATTGTGGAAACTGCCGGTCGCGGTGGCGGTGACCAGCGCGAGGGTGATGACGCCCATGGTCTTCTGCGCGTCCGCCAGGCCGTGGGCGAATCCCATGTAGCTGGCGCTGAGGATCTGCGCCTTGCCGAAGAATTTGCTGACGAAGCGCGGGCGGGCTTTTTGGAAAACGAAGTAGAGGAGTCCCATGAAAAGGAATCCGCCGACCAGGCCGATGATGGGTGAGGTGATCATTGGCACGACGACTTTGTGCAGCACGCCTTCCATGACTTCCTTGCCGTCCTTCACCTTTTTCACCGACCAGATGATGGCGTGCCAGTTGTCATGGGCGCTGGCGACGGCCGCGCCGCAGAGGCCGCCGACGAGGGCGTGGGTGGAGCTGGAGGGAAGCCCGAACCACCAGGTGATGAGATTCCAGACGATGCCGCCGAGCAGCGCGCAGACGAGGACCATCGGGGAAATGAACTGCGCGTCCACCAGGCCGGAGGACACGGTTTTGGCCACGGCATGGCCGGCGAGCGCGCCGATCAGGTTGGTCGCCGCCGCCATCGCGATGGCTTGCCGCGGGGTCATCACTTTCGTGCCGACGACGGTGGCGATCGAGTTCGCGGTGTCGTGGAAGCCGTTGATGTATTCGAACACCAGGGCGATGAAGATTACCAAAAAGATAATTCCGAGACTCATGCGGTTCTAGCCTCAGGAATTTTTCAGGACGATCTGCGAGACCACGTTGCCGGAGTCGCGGCAGCGGTCGATGACTTTTTCCAGCAGGTCATAGAGATCGCGCATGGCCATGGCCTTGATCGGGTCCATCGAGCCGGAGTAAATTTCCTTCAAATAGCCGAGCACCAGTTGGTCGGCGCGGCCTTCGAGCTCC
>CAMCCX010000050.1 GCA_945873305.1 Akkermansia muciniphila | reverse complement strand
GTAAGCGTCCTAAAACCATCCCCTCACATTGTTGGTCCGCCTTGGGCGGTCGGAGCGCGGGCGGTCAGGCGACTTCTTCGGTTTCTGCCTTGGCCCGGCGCTCGGCGGCGATGCGGGCGGGGGTGAGCGCGGCGGCTTGTTCCGGGGTGGCGTCGTGCGGGAGGCGTTTGATGACTTCGACGAGGTAGTCCTCGGGATCGAGGTCCTGGGCGCGGCAGTTGGCCAGAAGGGTGTAGATGAGGGCGTTGTTCGTGCCGGCTTCGAGACTGCCGAAGAACATCCAGTTTTTCATGCCGAGCTTGGTGGGGCGGATCATGTTCTCGACGAGGTTGGTGTCGATTTCGAGAACTCCCTGGCTGAGGCAGTGGAGGATTTTTTCCCACTGGTTGAGGGTGTAGCCGAGGGCTTGGGCGACGTTGCTGGCCGGACGTTGTTTTTAAGCAATGGGCACCCATATTGGCGAACTGCGTGCAAAAGGGGCATTCTGTGCCGAAATGAGGTAGGAAACGGGCCAAATGAGGAAAAATCCACCTATTGGCAACCTATTGGTAAAGGTGGCAAAAAGTGGCAAATTCTGGCCAAAGTTGGCAAAAGTGGAACCACCGGAAACAGGGTGATTTTCTTTGCTTAATCCCTTGATTTTTAAGGTTTTAAGACTGGAGGCGGAGGAGGGAATCGAACCCTCGAATGACGGTTTTGCAAACCATTGCCTTACCACTTGGCTACTCCGCCATTCGCATGGCGCGGGGGGGAGTGATTAGGGCGGATGTGGCGGGGTGTCAATACTTGGATTTGGATTTGTCGGAAAGGCGAGGGCTCCGGCAGCCCGATCAATTCCCGTAAAATGGTCCCAGCCGCCGGTTAAAGATTCACCCGTCCCGCTCTCGACGAGCTCGCCGATCCGGGTGAGCGGGAGACCGGGGAAAACGGCGTTCCATGCGCCGAGCAACCCGGCGACGCGGGCGGGCTCGATGGCGAGGAGGATTTCGAAATCCTCGCCGTCGCTCAAGGCCTGCGCCGGCGTGCTGCCGGGAGTGAGCGGAATTGCGGAATGATCGATCACGAATCCGCAGCCGGAAGCGGCGGCGAGGCGCGGAAGGTCTTTGGCGAGGCCGTCGGAAATGTCCATCATGGCCGTCGGCTTGTATTTGGATACCAACCAGTTTGCTTCTTCGAGGCGGGGGGTGAAATCGAGATGCTTGCCGTGGAGCGAGCCGCCGAGTTTACCGGTGACGAGGAGAGCGTCGCCGGGCTTTGCGGTGGAGCGGAGAACGACATGGTTGCGGAGGACGCTGCCGGTGGCGGCGATGGAAATGACGGCGGCGGAACCCGGCGGAACCGAAGAGCTTTCTCCGCCGGCGAGGAGGCCGCCGAATTTTCGCAGGCAGTCGCCGATGCCGCGGTAGAGGTCTTCCGCCCAGGCGACCTCGCATTCCGGCGAGAGCGCCAAGGTGACGAGGAAGTATTCGGGACGCCCACCCATCGCGGCGAAATCCGAGACCACGCGGGCGGCGGCTTTCCAGCCTACGGCGCGGGGTGGCGTGTCTGGGAGGAAATGGATGTGCTCGACGAGGGCGTCGGTCTTGAGAAGCAGGAGGCTGGGAGCGAGCGGGTCGCGGTCAACCACGGCGCAATCGTCGCCCGGCCCGGCGGCGGGATTTTCGTCCCGCGGGACCAGGCTGATTAGACGGTCGATCAGGGCGTCCTCGCCGATGTCGCAGAGCGTTTTCACAGCGGGGCATCCAGCGGCAGGTGGTAATGGCGGGCGATCATCTGGATGAGCACGGTGGCGCCATTGAAGCAGAAATGCACGGCGACGGGAGCCCACAGGGAGCCGGTTTTTTCGTAAATGAAGACGAGCACGCAGCCGAAAATGAACAGCGGGAGCAGGGCGGCGAGGCTGCCATGAGCGGCGGCGAAGACGAGAGCCGAGCAAATGCCGGCAGCCCACGGGCCGACAAATTTTTTCGCGGCGGGGTAGAAATACCCGCGGAACACGATTTCCTCACAAAGCGGGGCGGCGACGACGGCGGCGAATACCATCAGCCCGATGATGGCCGGATCGGTGGAGGTTTGCAGGAGTTTGACGCTGTCCTGCACGGCTTCGACGCCGAGCGATTCCATCCATTCCATGAAACCGGAGGCTTGGAGTATGCCAAAAAACACCCACATGGAGAGCACGGCGGAGGGCGCGATCAGGAATACCCAGCGCCACGCCGGCCAGCGCAATCCCAGCCATTCCACCGGCCGGATGCGGGGAATTACGAAAAACGTGACGATGCCGGCACTGATGAATTGAAAGGCGATCGACGCCACCATCCCGTTGACATCCAGCACCAGTTCGGCCTCGGCCGAGGCTCTGACAGAAGCCATGACGAGGCCGAAAAACAGCACGAAAATGAAACCGATCCCGAGCAAATCCAGCGGTTGGTAAAGCCAGACAGGCACCCGTCCGTGAGGGAGTTCGGGCGGAAATACGGGGGATCCGGGCGTCTGATACGGCGACCCGTCATCCGATGAAAGCGCTTCGACCGGCACTGCGGCAGGCGAAATTTGGATCCCACGAAGCCTTCGCACGGCGGCGGTGACTGCAAAAATGCCCATGGCCGCCATGAAAGTGGCGGTGATGACGAATTCGGTGGGGTCTGACATGTTGGAATGGCTTCGCTTGAAGCCTGCTTCGGTCCGTGCAAACCCGCCAATGGAAAAATTCGAGGTTTTCCTATCCTGACGGTTTGGGGAGGCGAAGGTCAGCCAATCCTTGCTAATTTCATGGTTTTGGAAATGCTCGCGAGCCATTCAGAAATCCGCACCAAACTCGATTCCGCCGGGAAATCCTTACCGCGCCATTCTGCGGCGGGATTACCCCGAGCCGTTGATTGCCCTGCTGGCGTTCATTTTGGGGATTTGGCTGTGGGACCATTATTTTGGTAAGGATGAGGGCTATGCGCCGGGCACCGAGGAGGTCGCGCTGGTGAAAATCGACCGCGACCTGCGCCTTGCAGACGCGATGGCGGACGATCCGCGGTGGTTGAAATGGCTCGCGGGGGTGGACGAGTCGGCGGAGGTGCGGCGGGCGGCGCTCGAGGTGTTCCAGAAGCTCGCCACGGACAAGTCCATCAGTCCGCGAGGATTGGAAGCGTTCGCCATCCTCAAGGCCGAGCAGGACGGGTTGCCGATGCGGGAAACGCTCGGGCAGGCGTTGCAGGGTCAGATGATTTCGGATTTCGAGGAAACTTCAGCAAAACTCGCGACTCATCAAGGCACTTGGTGGCATGCGAAATTGATCGAGTCATGGCAGGAAAACCCGCGACCCGGACCGCACTGGAAGCAGGCTTACGGGCAAGACGGAATCCAGCTAAGAGCCCGTGCCGTGTTCGCGAGATCGGCGGTTTGGTTGCTCGGATTTGTAGGTTTGGTGTTCGTTCCCGGTGTGTTGAGGAGTTTGAAAAGCGGATTTTCCCCAAAACCCCGGGGCTACGGCGGTGCTTGGTCGCTGCCACTGGGGCTGGTGGTTTTCCTGGTGGCGACTTTGGCGTGGATCGGGTTCAGCATGACGCTGGATCTGGGGATCGCGGCGTTGCCGGGGCTGCACCCCGCCGCCGGCATTTTCCTCGATTCCGCCGCTCGAATGCTGCCGGCCCTGATCGCGCTCGGCTTGCTTTTCAAACGGCCATCCCACGCTTCACGGGTGATGGGCCTGGATCAGCGGGTCCAGATGAAAACCGTTTTGGGGATGTTTTCGGTGCTGGTCATCGCGGACCAAATCCTCCGCTCGGCGATGGCAGGGAGCGGATCAAATAACCCCGGCGGCGGACTCAGCCTCGCGGATTCGGGGCTTTGGGGGCTGGTTTTCACCTTGGTCTCGGCTTGTTTCCTCGCTCCCGTCACTGAGGAAATACTTTATCGCGGGGTTTTGTTTCGGACTGCCCGCAACCGGATCGGGGTGATTCCGGCAGCGCTGGCGTCGTCAACGGTGTTTGCGCTGTTGCATTTTTATGATGGCTACGGCTTGGCGAGCGTGGCGGTTTTCGGATTTTCCTGCGCGCTGGTCTATGCCGGCACCGGGTCGCTGACCACGGTCATCGTGCTGCACATGCTTTATAATTCCGCCATCAAGATCCCCGAATGGATCGTCTATCACGCGCCGCTTGGCTGATCGGGAAATCCCGGGTTTCAGCGATCCGCTTGGTTTCTCATGAAGTCGGCCACTTGGGCGAAAAACGGGTCAAGAAACCCGCGGGCTTCCGCAGCCACGCCGGTTTCCACCATCGCGGAGGTCATGAGCTCCAGCCAGCGGTCGCGCTCCGCGACGCCGATTTTGAAGGTGATATGGCGCATCCGCAGCTTCGGGTGACCGCGGGTTTCCAGATAGCGGGTCGATGCGCCGAGGCGAAACAGCAGGAATTCTGCCAGGCGATCTTCCGAGCCCTCCCAATCCGCCTCGGGATACATCGGCCCGATGAGCTCGTCCGTCCGCACCCGTTGATAGAACGCCGCCACCATCCTGCGGATGCCGTCTTCCCCGCAAATATTCATCACTTCGGCTTCGTTCATGCGGTGAACTGATCCCGGTTATCGCCGGGCGGGCAAGCTTCGTTTCACCCTAAAGCACGATCATTGCGCTTGAAATCAAACCATTGCGAAGCATAGCTTCCGGCAAGAAACCCGCAAGTCTCCACTCCTCGCCCATGTCCGACACTCACGAACCTGCCGGCTTCATCGCTCCGGAACCCGCCGACCTCGCACCGCTTTTCCCGGGGTATGAGATCCAGAGCCTCATCGCGACCGGCGGCATGGGGGCCGTTTATTGCGTGGTGCAAAAATCGTTGGACCGGACGGTCGCGCTGAAAATCCTGCCGATGGAGTTCAGCAAGGACGCTGCGTTCTGCAAGGGTTTCGAGACCGAGGCCAAGGCGATGGCCCGCTTGAACCACCCCAATCTCATCGGCGTCTTCGACTTCGGCGAGGTGAACGGGATGCTCTACATCGTCATGGAGTTCGTCCCCGGGAAATCCATCTATCACTCGGCCGATGGCATCGCGATCGATCCCGGCGAGGTGATCCGCCTCGTGACCGGCATCTGTCACGGTCTCGCCCACGCCCACGAGCACGGCATCATCCACCGCGACATCAAGCCGTCTAACATCCTGCTGGATCTCAATACCCAGCCGAAGATCGGCGATTTCGGGCTTGCCCGTCCCATTGACCGGAAAATCGAAGAAGGAGAGGAAATTTTCGGGACGCCCCACTACACGGCACCCGAGGTCGTCGAAGCTCCCCACACGGTGGACTATCGCGCGGATATTTTTTCGGTCGGTGTGCTGCTGCACGAGCTTCTCACGGGGAAACTTCCGGCTAACGACCCCCGGCCGGCCTCAGTCATCGCCCGTTGCGACATCCGCTTCGACGCGATTATCAAGCGGGCCACCCAACCGCTGCCCGCCGCCCGTTATTCCAGTGCCGCCGAGATCGCCAAGGACCTGCAGGTCATCGCCAAGTCACTCGCAGCGCGCGGACCGCGGACGACTCCCGTCGGCGTCGCCATCCCCCGTCCGGTCACGCCACGCCGCGCCCCCTCCGGGCAACTCACCAAAAAATCCTCCGGCGCGTCATCGGCGTTTCTCGTTCTCATCGCACTGGCGGCAGGTGCCGCCGCCTATTTTCATTTTTCGAAAAAACCGGTGGTCCATGTTGTCATGCCCCCCGTGGTCGCTCCTCCCACAAATCCGCCTGTTGCGGTCCCTGAAAATCCTCCCGCGGTCAGTCCCGACGAAGAATCCGTCGCTCAGATCCCGCCATCTCCGCCCGTATCCACCACCGATCCAGAACCGGAGGTCGCGCCGAAACCCGACAGCGAATTCGGAACGACCAAGTTCGATTCCGATACCCCGAGATTCGATGTCGATGGATTTTTAGAGCGTGCCAGAAAGATCATGTTGGAGCGCGCCAAGCCCTCGATCACTGTTTACGAGAAAAAATTGGAGGACAATGTCGAGGGCCTGGGCAGAGACCTCGCACGGGCCCTTCGGAAAAGTTATTATAACCGGGAAACCGCCGAGAACCTCGTTGATAGAGCCGTTGCGAATTGGAAGCTCGAGGGAAACCACCTTCCCGCAAACATGAAATCCGGCTCATTCCGCATCTACACCCCGGATGCCATCAAAACCTACTCCGAGCATCTTGAAAAGCAGACCGCCTTCGATGAAAAAATCCAGGCAGAGCTCAAGCAGCTATCCCCGACCTACATCCTGGGCCTTGAAAAGCAAATCGAACGGTTGAAGCCGGACAATGACACGGCCGCGATCGAGCTCATCGAGCGTGAAATCAATAGCACCAAGCGCGATCCCGATTATTTCCCTAATCTCATGCTGGATGCCGAGTGAGGCCAGTCGGGCGCGAGGCGGGTGTTTTGAATTTTTCACCCGTCCGGCACACACTTCCACTGGCGGCCCGATTTTTCCTGCTTAACCTGCGGCGTGCCCAAAGCAGACAAGAAATCCACGCCCCTTCCTCCCCAGCCAGCCATCCTCCTCCGCGGCTGCCGCCAGCACAACCTCCAGGGGCTCGACCTTGATATCCCGCTCGGAAAACTCACCGTCGTCACCGGTCCGTCCGGCTCCGGGAAATCCTCGCTCGCCTTTCACACCCTCTACGCCGAGGGCCAGCGCCGCTACGTCGAGACGTTTTCACCCTACGTCCGCCAATTCTTCGACCGCATGGACAAGCCCGCCGTCGATCACATCGAAGGCATCCCCCCGGCCATCGCCATCGAGCAGAAAAACCACGTCCGCACCACCCGCTCCACCGTCGGCACGCTCACCGAGATCAACGACTACCTCAAGCTCCTCTTCGCCCGCCTCGCCATCGGCTACGACCCGCACACCGGCGAGACCATCCAGCCCGACTCCCCCGAATCCGCCGCCGCCTGGGCCACCGGAAGCCTCGCGGGAAAGCCCCTGTTAGTGACCTTCCCCATCCCCGTCCCGCCCGACACCCAAGCCGCGGAACTCTTCCCTTTTCTCAATCAGCAAGGTTACCTCCGCATTCTCCACGACGGCCAAATCATCCGCACCGACGAAAATTGGAGCGCGGGATTCAACCCGCCCGTCATCCACATCGTCCAAGACCGCCTCACCCTGACGCCCGAGAACCACTCCCGCCTCCTCGAAGCCCTCGAAGCCGCCTTCACCCTCGGAAAAGGCCACGCCACCATCGTCTTGCCTTCTTCCTTCGATGTTGGGCGTTCGACGTTCGATGTTCAGCGTTCTTTCTCCACCACCTGGACCAACCCCAAAACCGGCTTCACCCTCCGCAAACCCACCGCCGCCCTCTTCTCCTTCAACTCCCCGTTAGGAGCCTGCCCGAAATGCCGCGGCTTCGGCCGCATCATCGGCATCGACCTCGAAAAAGCCGTTCCCGACAAATCCCTCTCCATCGCCCAGGGCGCCATCAAACCCTTCCAAGGCGAACGCGGCGACGAGTGCCAGCGTGACCTCGTTAGAAACTGCAAGGAGCGGGACATCGACATCAAGTGTCCCTTCGAAGATCTATCCGAAGACGAGCAGGAATGGATCTACTATGGCGACCGCAAGACCGACAACCTCACCCCCGACGAACTCGAAGACCTCTGGCAATCCGGCGATTGGTATGGCGTCAAAGGCTTCTTCGACTGGATGGAGACCAAGGCCTACAAGATGCACGTCCGCGTTTTTCTCAGCCGTTACCGCTCCTACACCACCTGCTCCGCCTGCCGTGGCAAACGCCTCCAGCCCGAGTCCCTTTGCTTCAAAGTCAGCGGTAAAACCCTCCCCGACCTGTGGGCCCTGCCCATTTCCGAACTCCTCCCGTTTATCTCACGTCTCAAGTCTGAAATATCCAGCCGCCCGGCGGATGCCACGCTGGGCCTCGTCGTCACGGAAATCGAGTCCAGGCTCGGTTACCTCGACCAAGTCGGCCTCGGTTACCTCACCCTTGACCGCACCACCCGCACCCTCTCCGGCGGCGAGGTCGAGCGCGTCAATCTAACCACCTGCCTCGGTGCCGCGCTCACCGGCACCCTTTTCGTCCTCGACGAGCCCACCGTCGGCCTGCACCCGCGCGATATCGACCGCCTCGTCGGCGTCATGCACGGCCTGCGCGACAAGGGGAACACCCTTGTCGTCGTCGAACACGAGCAAACCGTCATGCTCGCCGCCGACCACCTCGTGGACCTCGGCCCTGGCGCAGGCTCCTTCGGCGGCACCCTCATCTATCAAGGCCCGCCGTCGGCAAAAAAATCAAAAATCAAAAATCATCAATCATCAATCGGCACTCTCCCCTGGCTTGATGGCTCCAAATCCATCGCCATCCCCACCACCCGCCGCAAGCCCTCCAAGCAACTCCTCTCCATCCGCGGAGCCACCCGCCACAACCTCAAAAAACTCGACGTCGATCTCCCCCTCGGCCTCTTCACCGTACTCACCGGCGTCTCCGGCTCCGGCAAATCCACCTTCGCCCACGACGTCCTCTATCTGAACCTCGCCCGCAAGCTCGGCCAGGAAGCGGAAGGTGACGCAGCGCCGATCAAGGAGCTCAAAGGCTCCCAACACCTCCGCGGCGTCGAGCTCGTCGATCAAACCGCCGTCGCCCGCACCCCGCGTTCCACGCCCGCCGTTTTCCTCGGCGCCTTCGATCCCATCCGCCAACTCTTCTGCGAGACCGACGCCGGAAAGTCCGCCGCGCTCAAGCCCGGCTTCTTCTCCTTCAACTCCGGCGAAGGCCGCTGCGACCGCTGCGCCGGCAACGGCTTCGAAAAAGTCGAAATGCAGTTCCTCTCCGACCTCTACGTCACCTGCCCGGACTGCAACGGCAATCGCTACAAATCATCCACCCTCGACTATACCTACAACGGGCTCTCCATCGCCGACGTACTCGACCTCACCGTCGCCGACGTGGCCGCGGTTTTCAACCGCCAGGCCCACCACTCCAAAAAGGAACTCCGCCTCATCGAGCAAATCCTCGCCGCCCTCGATCCGCTGCTCCAAGTCGGTCTCGGCTACCTGAAACTCGGACAACCCCTCAACACCCTTTCCGGCGGCGAGGCCCAGCGCCTCAAACTCTGCCAGCTCCTCGCCTCCAGCGGCACATCCGCCGGCAAGCTCCTGATTCTCGACGAACCCACCACTGGCCTCCACTTCTCCGACATCGAAAACCTCCTAACCGTCTTCCAGAAGCTGGTGGATTCGGGCCACTCCCTGCTCGTCATCGAGCACAACCTCGACGTCATCAAGTCCGCCGACTGGATCCTCGACCTCGGCCCGGAAGCCGGCAAACACGGTGGCAAGCTCGTCGCCCAGGGCCCGCCAGAAACCGTAGCGAAGTTAGACACTCCCACCGCCCGCTTTATCAAACAAGCCCTCTCCGGGACCGCGTGTCTCCAGACTCGCTCTTCTTCCCCCCAATCTCAAATCTCAGATCTCAAATCCAAAATCTCCCTAAAAGGCGCGCGCCACCACAACCTCAAAAACATCTCCCTCGACATCCCGCGCGACCAGCTTGTCGTCATTTCCGGCCTATCCGGTTCCGGCAAGTCCACCCTCGCCTTCGACATCCTCTTCGCCGAGGGCCAGCGCCGTTTCCTCGATTCCATGTCCGCCTACGCCCGGCAGTTCGCCGAGCAGTTGGAAAAGCCCGAGATCGACCAACTCCAAGGCCTCCCGCCCACCGTCGCCATCGAACAACGCGTCTCCCAGGGCGGCGGCAAATCCACCGTCGCCACCGTCACCGAGCTGTGGAACTTCATCCGCCTGCTCTACTCGAAACTCGGCACCCTCTACTGTCCGGACTGCAATGTTCCCGTAGAACGCCAATCCCTATCCGCCATCGAAAACACCATCCGCAGCCACCTCAAGAAAGGTCCCGTCACCTTGTTGGCACCGATCATCCGCGGCAAAAAGGGCTATCACAACGAAATCGCCGAGTGGGCGCTCAAACAAGGTTTCACCCGCCTGCTCGTGGACAAGCAGTTCAAGGACGCCGAGGGCTTCACCCGCCTCGAGCGCTTCAAGGAACACGACATCGACGTCGTCGTGGCGGAAATTTCCAAAACAACCGTCACCAACTTTCCGTCGGCGCTGGAGCGCGCCCTCACCATCGGCAAAGGCCTCATCAAGCTCTTCACCGCTGACAAGAAATTCATCCTGCTCTCCACCCACTCCAGCTGCCCCGGCTGCAACCAGTCCTTCGAAGAGCTCGACCCCCGCCTCTTCTCCTTCAACTCCCCGCACGGCTGGTGTCCTGAATGCCGCGGCCATGGCCGCGTCCCGAAACGCCGCCAACACCTCGACATCGCCCGCTTCGATTCCGTGTTAGAGGCGGAAATGGACGCCGACCGCGCCATCGACCGCATGGACGACACCGAACTTGTCGAGTGTCCCGCCTGTCACGGCTCCCGTCTCAACCCCACCGCCTCCGCCGTCCGCCTAAGTGGCTGCGGCGTCTCGCCGCAGGCCGTGTTAGCGGCGTCTCGCCGCGATTCATCCACCGCCATCGCCGACCTCGGCCACCTCTCGATCAACGCCGCGTCCACCCATTTCCAAAACCTCAAATTCACCGCCTCCCGCGACACCCTCATCGCCCGCGACATCCTCCCGGAAATTCGCCAGCGCCTCGCGTTCCTTCAGGAAGTCGGCCTCGGCTACCTCCAGCTCGACCGCTCCGGCAACACCCTTTCCGGCGGCGAATCCCAGCGCATCCGCCTGGCCGCCCAGCTCGGCTCGAACCTCCGCGGCGTGCTCTACGTGCTCGACGAGCCCACCATCGGCCTCCATCCGCGCGACAACGCCGCCCTTCTCAAAACCCTCATCTCCCTCCGCGACCAGGGGAATTCCCTCATCATCGTCGAGCACGACGAGGACACCATCGCCGCGGCGGACCACCTCATCGACCTCGGCCCCGGCGCCGGCCGCCTCGGCGGCGAAATCGTCTATCAAGGCAAACCTCCGCGTCTTCAAAATCAAAAATCGAAGATCAAAAATCAACAATCATCAATCCTCTCCCCGACCTACCGCGCCCTCTCCGCCGTCATCCACCACCCCATCCGCGGCTCCCGCCGCCCCGTCGGCAAGAATCACCCTTTCCTAACAATCACCGGCTGCCACGCCAACAACCTCAAAAACATCACCGCCGCCATCCCCCTCGGCCGGCTCACCGTGCTCACCGGCATCTCCGGCTCCGGAAAATCCTCGCTCATGCACTCCTGCGTGGCGGCTGTTTTCAACCGCCAAGCCAAATCAAAACTCCCTTTCCAAAAAGTCACCGGCGAGAAGCAAATCAAGGCCTGTTACGAGGTCGATCAATCGCCCATCGGCAAAACCTCCCGCTCCTGCCCCGCCACCTACGTCAAAGTCTTCGACCACATCCGCGCGCTGTTCGCCCAGCTTCCCGAAGCCCGCATGCGCGGCTTCGACGCCTCGCGATTCTCCTTCAACACCGAAGGCGGCCGCTGCCCGGAGTGCAAAGGCAACGGCCGCGTGAAACTTGAAATGGATTTCCTCCCCAGCACCTGGGTCCATTGCGAATCCTGCAATGGCGAGCGCTACAACCCCGCCACGTTAGAGGTCACCTTCCGCCAGAAAAACATCGGACAGGTGCTCGCCATGACCATCGACGAAGCCTCCGCCTTCTTTGAATCCCAGCCACGCATCTCCCATCCGCTCAAGCTCATGGCAGACACCGGCCTCGGCTATCTCCAGCTCGGCCAGCCCAGTCCCACTCTATCCGGCGGTGAGGCCCAGCGCATCAAGCTCGTCTCCGAGCTCACCAAAGGCCGTGGCACCAAGGCCACCCTCAACAACGCCGCGCTCACCCAGCGCAATCTCTATCTGATCGAGGAGCCCACCGTCGGCCTCCATCTCGAAGACGTCCAGCGCCTCATCGACGTGCTCCATCGCCTCGTCGATGAAGGGCACACCGTCGTCGTCATCGAGCACCACATGGCCGTCGCCGCCGAGGCCGACTGGATCCTCGACCTCGGCCCCGAAGCCGGCGACGGCGGAGGAAAAATCATCGCCGAAGGCCCGCCCGAAAAAGTCGCCAAGTCCAAGACCTCCCGCACCGCGCCGTTTCTGAAGCTGGCGCTCAGTGGCGGCGCTTTGTAGGCACCTCATGAAATGCACAACATCGCCGATCTTCCCGGCTATCAGAAAGCTCGCGAAATGATCCGGGGAGGCGCGAACCTTCGGTCACCCCCGGTTCCGATCCGGGCGCGGTTTCGGTGCCAATGGTACGCCGGGACAGTGTCGGAAGGGATCAGAACGTCTGCCAGGCCGGCTTGTTGTCGTAAACCCAGCGGTAGTAGTCCGCCCGTTTCAGCTCGCTGGCGGCCGGTTCGTCGAGGCACACCTTGACGGCCGGATGCATTTGCAGAACGGAGGCGGGGTTGATCGAAGTGATCGGCCCTTCGACGGCTTCGGCGATGGCGCGCGCCTTGTTTTCGCCAAAGGCGAGTAACAGGTTGGTCCGGGCCTCCATGATGGTGCCGATGCCCATGGTGATGACGTGGTGCGGGACCTCGCTCTCGCTGCCGAAAAAGCGGGCGTTGTCCACCCGTGTCTGGCGGGTGAGCGTCTTGATGCGAGTGCGCGAGGCTAGCGACGAGGTCGGCTCGTTGAAGCCGAGGTGGCCGTCCGTGCCGATGCCGAGCACCTGCAAATCGATGCCGCCGACTTCGCGAATCCGAGCCTCGTAGTCCGCGCACGAGGCCGGGATATCCGCGGCGTTGCCGTCGGGAATGTGGACGCGGTCCTTTGAAATATTGATGTGCTGGAACAGGTTTTCCCACATGAAGCTGTGGTAGGTCTGCGGATGCTCGCGCGGCAGGCCGATGTATTCGTCCAGATTGAAAGTGGTGACCTGGCTCCAATCGAGATTCATCTCGATGAGCGTCCGATAGAGCGGCAGCGGAGTGCTGCCGGTGGCAAGGCCGAGTACCGCGGCGGGCTTGTCCCGCAGCAGCTTGGCGATGATGCGCGCGGCGATGCCGGTGGCGCTTGCGGCGGTTTCCCGGATGATGATTTCCATCAGGCTGTGCCCGGGCGGGCGGCGAGTTTTTTCCTAACGTCTTCTTGGAATCGGGCGATGAGTCCGCAGGTGTAATCCGCGATGTCGATCGTTTCGTCGGCGACGAGCGGCGTGAGGTCCAGGCCGAAAATGAGCTGGGTGGCTTGGTCGGTGGAGTGGGAGTCGAAAAACGTGGCGTTGGCGGCGCGGCGGCCGAGAGTGGCGAGGTCGTAGCGTTTGCCGCCGGCGATCTGGGAGTCGAAAACGCCACTGAGGGCGGCTGCCAGATTGTCGCGACCGCTCACGTCCATCAGGACCTTGTCGGAGTCGGGCAGCCAGTCGAGGTTGCGCCAGACTTCGCAGCCGATGACCTGCTTCGGCCTCTGTTCGCGCGGCAGTTCGCGCATCGCTTGCAAGGCGGCGATGGTGACGCCGATGTGGGTGTCGTGTTTGTCCGCGGGATTGTGGGTGTAAACCACCTCGGGCTGGCTCGCCAGGAGGATCGCCTTGAGGTCGCTTTTCAGCTCCTGGGCGGACGGGCTTTTCACCGCGCTGCTAGGGTAGTCGAGCTGGACCATCGCGGCATAGCCGCCGATCACCGCCGCGGTGTTTTGCTCCTGGCGGCGGATCGCCATCATCTGCTCGTCGGTGAAAGCCGCGTACGGGCCGGAGCGCGAGCTGCCGGCGCCGTTGGTGCAGGTCACGCCGCCGAACCATTTTTCCGGGCTGGCGAAGCAGGTGAGGACGCCGTGAAACGCCATGAACTCGAGATCGTCCTGGTGCGCGCCCACGCCGAGGTGGGTGATGCGGCGGAACGCTTCAGTTTCTGGCAGATGGTCCGGAATGAAAACATCCGCGGTGGGGTGGTGCAGTTTCATGAAATCACTTCTTGGCTTTTGGCAGGATGGCGCCACGTGGCTGGCAATGGTCGAGGCGATTTCCGGGAATTTCAAGTCCCGCACTTCACGCGCTTTGGATAGAGCAATGTCACCCCCGCTGCCGCAACCACCCTGTTGCCTCATAAATCGAGCACACCGAAAGGTTCCTGACCGACCGCGAGGTGGTTCGGAAGGCCGTCGAGGGCGTTGACTACATCTTCCACCTGGCGGGGCTCGTCAGCGTCCCGGAGTCGATGGCGAAGCCCGGCGAATGCGTGGATATCAATGTGCACGGCCTCCTCAACGTGCTGGAGGAAGCGTCCGCAGCCGGAGTGAAGAAGCTCGTTTTCGCCTCGTCCGCCGCGGTTTACGGCGACAATCCGACGGTGCCAAAGCTCGAAACCATGGTCCCCGAACCGAAGAGTCCGTATGCGATCACCAAGCTCGACGGCGAATACTATCTCGGGATGTTCCAGAATGAGGGCAGGCTCGAAACCGCGTCTATCCGATTCTTCAATGTCTTCGGTCCGCGGCAGGACCCCAAGGGCGCTTATGCCGCCGCCGTGCCGATCTTCATTGAAAAGGCCGTGCGCGACGAGGACATCACCGTCTTCGGCGACGGCGGGCAGACGCGGGATTTCATCTACGTGAAAGACATCGCCGGGGCACTTGCCTTCGCGGTGGAAACACCGGGAGTCACCGGGGTTTTCAACGCGGGCTACGGTGGCCAGATGACCATCAACGACCTCGCCGACGGACTGATCAAGGCGGCCGGATCGGCGTCGAAGGTCATTCACGCCGCCGAGCGCGCGGGAGATGTCAGGCATTCCCGCGCCAGCGCGGACAAGCTGCGGGCCGCCGGGTGGATTCCGCGTCACAGTTTGGAAGAGGGGCTGGCAAGCACGCTCGAATTCTTCAAGCAGGCCAAGTCATGACATCCCACCGCAACTGCGACAAAACCCTCGCCGGTTTCGCCGCAGTCTGCGCGGCGCCCGGACGAGTTTCCTCAGCGGCCGCTTGGCAGGAAAACCACGTCCACCACCTCGCGGCGGGGTTCGTAAACGCGGACCACCCGGTCGCCATAATGATAGAGGCGCGTGTCCGGTTCCATCCGCTGATTGGGAAACCATGAGGACGGCAGCGGGGCGTAACTTTGCCACTCGCTGTCACCGATCCGGTATCCGGGAACGAGTTTTTTCTGCCATCCCGGAGGGAGTGGTTTTCCGCGCCGCTGGTTCATGGCGAGTCCGGGCGGCAGCCCTTCTCCCTGGGTCCGATAGCGGCCGAAATAGTCCACAATCTCGTTGCGCTCGTTGTCCTGGAAGCGGGCGAATTGCTTGGCTGGCGAGCCTTTGTCGCTCTTGCCGGCAGCTTTGCCGGCATGGTCGGGTCGTTTGGCTTTGTCGGACTTTTGCGAGTGGGCTTTCTTGCCCTTGTCTTGGCCCTTGTCGCCAGAGTTGCCCGCGCCGGGTTTCGCCTCAGCCTGAGCGACCACCAAGGCCAGCGAACCCAAGAGAGCCAGTATTTGTTTCATGGAGTGCTGTGTTTTCCTGCATCAGGAGAATCGCCGGAGCGGCCGCTGGATGAGCCCAAAGTAGTCCGGTTTTCCCACCAGTTTCGTTCAGTCCAACAAATATTTCGACGCCTGCTCGACGTCTTTGTCGCCGCGGCCGGAGAGGTTGGCGATGAGGATGCAGTCCTTCGGCAGGCTGCCGGCGATTTTCGAAACGTAGGCCATGGCGTGGGCGCTTTCGAGCGCGGGGATGATGCCTTCGCAATGGGCGAGTTCCTTGAAGGCGGCGAGCGCCTCGGCGTCGGTGGCGTAGGTGTATTCGACGCGGCCGATGTCCTGGAGATAGGCGTGCTCGGGGCCGACGGCGGCGTAGTCGAGGCCGGCGGAAACGGAGTGGGTGAGCTCGATCTGGCCGTCGCCGTTGGCGAGCAACCAGGTTTTGGTGCCTTGGAGGACGCCGAGTTTTCCGCCTTGGAAACGGGCGGCGTGGCGCTCGGGGATGATGCCGTCGCCACCGGCTTCGACGCCGACCATGCGGACGTTTTCATCCTGGAGGAACGGGTGAAACAGGCCGATGGCGTTGGATCCGCCGCCGACGCAGGCGACGAGCAGGTCGGGCAGGCGGCCTTCTTTTTCCAAAATTTGTTGGCGCGCCTCCACGCCGATGACGCGGTGGAAATCCCGCACGATCATCGGGAACGGATGCGACCCGAGCGCGGAGCCGAGGATGTAGTGGGTGTGATCGACGGTGGCGACCCAGTCGCGCATGGCTTCGTTGACCGCTTCTTTGAGGGTGGCCTGGCCGGCGGTGACGGCGCGGACTTCGGCGCCCATCAGGCGCATGCGGGCGACGTTGAGGGCCTGGCGCTCCATGTCCACCTTGCCCATGTAAACGACGCATTCCATGCCGAACCGGGCGCAGACGGTGGCGGTGGCGACGCCGTGCTGGCCGGCGCCGGTCTCCGCGATGATGCGCTTTTTCCCAAGCCGTTTGGCGAGCAGGATCTGGCCGATGGCGTTGTTGATCTTGTGGGCTCCGGTGTGGAGCAGGTCCTCGCGTTTCAGGTAGATTTTCGCGCCGCCGAGGACTTCGGTCCAGCGCTCGGCGAAATAGAGCGGGGTGGGGCGGCCGCAGTAGTTGTGGAGGAGGTTGTCGAGTTCGGCTTGGAACGCCGGGTCGGCCTTGGCGGCGGCGTAGGCGGTCGAGAGCTCCTGCAGCGGAGCCATCAAGGTTTCCGGGACGAACATCCCGCCGAATTGGCCGAAGTGGCCGGTGGAATCGGGGAAGGTGGGATCGGGAGAAGTTGCGGTGGCCATGGACGGCGGCAGTGTTTGGCGGGATAGCGCGTGATTCAAGGGGAGATTTCTCACGGCAGTTTCCAGGCGGCGCGGAATTTCTGGTATTCGGCTCGCGGCAGGAGGACGTAGAGCGGGCGCTTGGCCGGGTCGATTAGGGAAATGAGCCACTCGAGTTTGGGCTTTTCCATGGTGGTGCAGCCGGCGGTGGGAGCGGCTCCGTCGCGCCGCCAGATGTGGAAAAAGATCGAGGAGCCGGCGTGGGGCGTGACGTCCGGCGGGGCGTTGTGGGCGACGAAGAGTTTCAGCGAATGGACCGGATCGGTTTGTTTCATCTGCTGCTTTTTCTCCCAGGCGCTGGCGGGCTCGTGGTCGAGGACGACGTTTTTGTTATACTGCGGCGATGCGGGGTCTTCCACCCAGAGGTCGCGGGAGGTCACCTGGCGGTAGGGCAGGGCGGGTTTCTTGGCGATGGCGGGCGAGTAACCCCAGGCGCCGCCGATGGAAAAAACTCCGGCGGGCGAGCGGTTGTCGCCTTCTTTTTTGGTGACGACTCCGGCCGGGACGGGGTGGAGCCCTTTTCCCCAGACGAGCCCGCTCTTTCCGAGGCGGCCTTGCCACGGTGCGCTGGCGGGTTTCCAACTGCCGCCGGATTTTTGATAGAGGCGGAGGATGACGTGCGAGCTGTCCCAGCCCTCGGCGGTGCCGACGAGGCATTGGCTGGAGCCGGCCGGGAGCTCGAAGGCGGCGGCGGGGAGGACGGCGAAAAGGGCGAGCAGAAGGGATTTGAAACTCATGGTTGGGCGTGGGCGGTTAGGATGGCGCGGACGTCGCCGATGAAGGCGGTGGCGCGGAGTTCGACGGGGACGCGGTCGGCGTCGTCGCTGAGCCAGAGGGTGGCGTCTTTCTTGAGCTTTTTGTAAGGCAGAAGTTCGAGGGTTTTGCGGTCGATTTTATGCATGCCCATGGTGAGGCGGATGGTGTTGCGGCCGTTGTGAATCTCGCGGCCCCGGACGTTGACGCGCAGCAGATAGGGATTGTCGAAGGGGTGGATGACCAGGGTGATGCGGTCGCCGGCGTCGAGCTTCTGGCTGCGGACGTGGAGCATGGCTGAGAAAATATCGAAGACCGGGGCGAGGCGGAAGATCCGGTCGGTTTGCTTGGTGGTTCCGGTTTTGAAAATCCTGGTGGTTTCCTGGCTCTCCACCCGGTCGGGGAAATAGCGGACGGTGGTGGTGGCGGTTTCCTTTTTGTCGGCTTCCATCGCATGGAAATACCGCGGGCGCAAGGTGGCGGGGTTGAGCTCGGACCAGAAGCTGCTCTGATAGGGAAACAGCATGGACGCCGCGCCGTGGCTGGACGAGCTGGAACGGATGACGAGAGAACCCGGTTTTTTGGCGGCAGGAGGGGCGGACTCCATGCGGATCGAGCCCGCGTTGACGGTCCCTTTCCAGCTCACCTTGAGGTCGAGCACGGTGGGCGCGAGTGCGGGAAACGGGCCGGGAGCAGGTGAGGTTAGCTCGCCCTGCCATGCGGGCGCGGCCATGGCGAGGGGGCCGGAAAGCAGTGAAAGGAGAATCAACCGACAGCGAGCGGACATGCGGCGTGAAACGATCATCCGCGGGAAATTATTCATCGGAAGGCAGGAAGACCGGTTCCGCGCGCGGCGGGAGGACTCCCGGGCCGGTGTCGAAACTCGTGTCAAGCCGCTCCTCGCTGACGGGCATCGGCCGGAACGATTCGGAGTGGGTGTCCACGCGGAATTCGAGTTTCATCACGTCGCGGTTAGTCTCCGCCATTTGGTCGAGCAGGTCCTGGTTTTGATTCTGGAGTTTCTCCATTTTGGACACGAGCGCCTCGAAGAATTTTTTCTGCGCGGCATCGGTGGCGGGCGCCGGGGCCTTGGGGGCTTGGGCGACGAGCTCGGGCGCGGCGGGAGCGATCGGTGTGAGTCCGGCGGGTTTCTGCGGCGAAGTGGCGGGGGACACGCTCTGGAACGCGGCGGCGAACTGGCGCACGGACCACCAGTGGCTCGCGCCGGCGGCGGCCATGGCGGCGAGGGCCAGGCCGCAGATGAAGGGGAGGGTGGATGGTTTCATCGCTTGCGGTTGATGACGGGTTTGGACTCGGGCTGAGGTTCCGGCTGGGGCTCGGGTTTCGGCAGGGAAACGAGGAGCTGTTGGAGATTGTCGATCGCGGTGCCGAGCTGCTTGGACTCCTCGTCGAGTTGGCGGATGGAGTTGGAGAGGATGGCGCCGACCGTGGCGGTTTGCTGATAGCCGAGGGCGTTTTCGTAGCCGGGTTCTGAAATGGTGAAGACCTCCGCGCCGTCTGCGTCCGGGATGAGAAGATGCGGGCGGATGGTCAGGGTGATCTTGGAGCCGGGGCCGATTTCCACCTCGCGGGTGAACGGCGGCGCGCTGTCGGAGGCGTCGAGCCGCCAGCCGGACGGTGCGTGCGCGAGCGGCTTTGCGGGGAAAGGAGCTGTCAGTTTCACCTGCGCCGGGTCGATGAGGCCTTTTCCGGTGTGGAGTTTCTCGACTCGCACGGCGAGTTCGTTTGCGGGCTTGGGGGGCTCTGCTAGTTCTTGGTCCGGTGGCGCGACGATGGTGGTTTCCGCCGGAGGTTTTCCAGTGACGAGGACGGGTTGTGATTCTTCTTTGACCGGGTCGAGTGTTACCGAGATTTCGTTAGGGTTCTCCTGGTCGCGGTTCTGGAACTTCTGGATGGCTTCAAGAACGGGGTCTGGCTGGGGTTCTTCAACGACGTCTTGGGCGGCGGCGAAAAGGCAGCCGAGGAGGGCGATCGTTGCGATGGGAAAGTGGGATTTCATTTTCCGGCGGGTTGGATTCGGATCAGCTCCGTGGTGTTGAGGCCGGGGGGGCGGGGTGCGTCCGCGGCGTCCTGTTGGTTGGTGGGAAGGGTCGGGCTGTCGGCCCGGAGATCGCTTGCGGGAATCGAGCGCTCGACCAGCTGGTTCCACGAATCGAGCAGCTCGGCGCCTTCCACGCGCAGAGTGCGGGATTTCTCCTGATAGTCCGCCAGCCGGGCGAGGAGCGCGCGGGCGTCGGCGACTTCCGCGGCGGTCCAGCGGAGGTTCCGGCTGCGATAGAGGACCGGCACGTCGATGTCGATCTTGGCGAGATGGCCGCCCGGGGCCTCGGCGGTTAGGATGTGCTGGATGCGGAGGTTGGTTTGCTCGAAGGCGGCGACCGCGGGTGCTGAGGAGAGGCCGGGCGTGGTGTCCTTGGTGGTTTTCTCACCGGGGAGCTGGTGCTTGGCGGGCATCAGCGCGACGTTGGCGGCGGCGGGGATCTGGGGCGTCAGAGGCGGCGGCGTGTACGCCGGGATGGGGCTTTGTGAAGCCTGGATGACGGGTTTGGTGATGTACATCAGGCAGAACATGGCCGCGATCGCGGTGCTGGTGAACAGCAGCCAGGGATAAATCCGCTGCGTCTGACAGGCGGTCGCGCGGCGATTGGACTTCGAGTAGTCCACCGGGACGCTGTCGGGCGCTTGGATGAGGTTGGGGTTCTGGACGGGGAGCGGCTTCATGGTTTCAGCAAAGGTTTTTCCTCGTTAGGGCCATTCCCGGGCTTCGGCTCGGCCGCGACGGCATGGCTGACGATGGTCTGGTCCGAGACGCCGGGAAAGGTGGTGATGGTCATGGCTTCGCGCGAAAGCCGCAGGTGACGGAGGGTTCCGCCGGAGTCGCTCATGGCCTGCAGGCCCGGAATGACCTCGAGCGCGCCGGCTCCCTGGCGTTGGCGGCCGATGCCGTCTGACCGGTAGATTTCAAAGGTGCTGTGGGATTCCTCGTCGCCCTCCGCGGAGACCCGGATGCGGACTCCGTCGGTGAAGACGCGGAAGGCGATGGGCTTCATCGGGATGGGCGTCACCTGCTGGCCGGTGAGCTTGAAATGGGCTTGCAGCAGGAAGTCGCCGACGTGTTTGAACTCGGTGGCGTGAGCCGCCGGAACCAGGGTTAGAAACAGCAGGAATGATAGAAGACGCGTCATTCCCCAACATCCCAGAGGGAGTCCCTGTTGCTGCCGGATGGGTCGTAAGCGACTCCAGAGCCGGCATTGATGATGGGGGGGGAAACATTCACGATAATCGGCAGGTTCGTCTTCAACAGCGAGGTGACCGTGGGCATCACCACTGTGTTGTTAGTCATGTAGGGCAGGACGAGTTCGCTGGTGAGGCTGCCGACCGAGACAGTGGGATTGTCCGCCAGGTACATCCGCTGGGCGGAATAAACCGAACGGAGCGTTTCGGACGCCGCGCGGCCGAGTTTCCACTCGTCCATCTTGCTGGAGGTGAAGAGGGTAGTGTAAATCTTTGTCTGTAAAAGGCTACGAAGCCCGAGTCCGCCGGTCAGGCAGACGATGGAGC
>CAMCCX010000049.1 GCA_945873305.1 Akkermansia muciniphila | reverse complement strand
CAAGCCCCCCGCCTCGCTCATCGAAGGATTTACAATGACTTGGACGGCGGACTCCGCGAAAGATCCCCAAGGCAAAGCACGCCTCCACATTGGGATGAAGTAACGCCGGCGCGACGCATCCGGCTCAGCAAATCCGATTGGGGGCGATTTGGATTCCCCGCTGAAATGCTGGCATCGGCACTTTTTTGTTCGGTTGAACATCTTTTTCTTGCAAGTTGGTTTGGGCTCCGTCAGACCCTTGGGCGCACAACACAACTCCCATGGCCGCCAAACAAACATCCGAAGAATCCGCCACCGAAAAACTCAACGAAGCCCGCAAGCGCAATTTGGACCTTGCGATCTCGCACATCCAGAAAGAGTTCGGTGAATCCGCCATCATGCGTTTGGGCGATGATCGCTGCGTCGATGTGGACGTCATTCCGACTGGAAATCTTCTCATCGACCGCGCTTTGGGTGTCGGCGGCTTTCCCTGCGGTCGGATTGTCGAAGTGTTCGGCCCGGAATCCTCCGGAAAAACCACCCTCACGCTCACGGTCATCGCCCAAGCTCAAAAACGCGGCGGTCTGGCGGCCTTCATCGACGTCGAGCACGCACTCGATCCCCAATATGCCCGCAAGCTCGGTGTGAATCTCGACGATCTTCTCGTTTCCCAGCCATCCTCGGGTGAGGAAGCACTTCAGATTTGCGAAGCGCTGGTCCGCTCCAATGCGATCGCGGTGATCGTGTTGGATTCCGTGGCGGCGCTGGTCACCAAGCAGGAGCTCGACGGCGAAATCGGCGACTCGACCGTGGGGGCGCAGGCCCGCCTGATGAGCGCTGCGATGCGGAAGCTCACCGCGCTGATTTCCAAAGCCCAGACCGTCTGCATTTTCACCAACCAGATCCGCGAGAAAATCGGCGTGATGTTCGGAAACCCCGAAACCACACCCGGCGGCCGGGCTCTCAAATTCTTCTCCTCCGTTCGTGTCGATATCCGCCGGATCGGGGCGATCAAATCAACCGATGGCACGGTCACGGGCAACCGCACCAAGGTGAAAATCGTCAAAAACAAAGTCGCCGCCCCGTTCACCGAGGCCGAATTCGACATCATGTATAACGAGGGGATTTCCTCCACCGGTTCGCTGCTCGATCTGGCGTTGGAAATGGAAATCGTTCAGAAACGCGGCTCTTGGTTCAGCTACAACGGCACCCAACTCGCCCAAGGCCGCGATGCCGCCAAGGAACTGCTCAAGGGGGATCCTGTCATTTACGCCGACATCGAAACCAAGGTCAAAGAAGGCCTCGAAGCCAAAAAGAAGAAGTAAGCGGGCGGGCGGGATTGCACAGCCGGTTTCTTTTCCCTTTCAGCGCCTTGAATCTGGCAACGATTAGTTAGCTGTCTGACCACTGACCGGTTTGCCCCTGGAGGCGAAGTGTCTCGCCATCCTTGATTCCCGCGCCGAACGACGCCTGCGCGGGGGACATGACGGGGGAGGTGGCAGTGGGATTTCTACGGTGTTTTAACGACTGAAAACACCCTGAGAGCCAGCTTGGCTGTCGCCTTGGCTTTGCCAAGGAATCAGTCGCCGGTGCTTCTGCCGCCACGCAAGAAAATCAATTGGCGGGGATGTCTTTGAAATCCTCGGGAAGTTTGGCGATCAGATAGGCGGTGACCTCTGCGATCTGTTTGGGATTGAGCGTCTGGCCCCAGACCTGCATTTTCGCGCCGTTGTGACCGGTGCTTTCCGGCGGCGAGCCTTCGTTGATGAGTTTGAAAATTTCCATCGGCTTGCCGCCGAATTTCCACTGGTGGTCGTTGAGCGCTAGACCCGGGAGCGCGATCTTGTTAGTGCCGACGGTCATGGTGGCGCTGAGGTCGGCGGCGTGGCAGGCGGAGCAGTTGGTGAGGTAAGTCGCCTCGCCGGCACTGACGAGCGCCGCGTCGGAGGCCCACTGGTGAACGAGCTTCGAGTCGTCGAGGGTGGCGAGGGTCTTTTCGAGTTCGACCATTTTCGCGGCTTGGATGGCGGCGATTTTCTCGCTGATGATCTGCTGGTCGTTCTTCAAAAGGCTGGTGTGATAGTAGAGCGACCAGAGGACGACGAACCAGACGATGGCGCCGTAAAAGGTGAAGAGCCACCAGTTCGGCAGCTTTTGGTCATACTCTTGGATGCCGTCGAATTCGTGTTCACGAAGGATGATTTCGCCTTTTTCTTTGGCGAAGTGGCCGCGTTTGGGTTCCTGGCTCATAGGGATTTCAGATTCTCAGAGTTTTCTTCAAGTGGCAGCGATGCGAGGCGGTTGCGTTCGCCCTTCTCAATTCTCAACGCGCGGATGGTTACGGCGGTGAAGACGCCGGCGATGAGGACGAATGAAATGATCGGCACGTAGGTGGCCCATTCTTCGACGAGGATGCGTTGGAACATGGTGCTGATCGATCAGGGGTTTTTCCGGTGGCTGTCCGGATTCAGGTTCGACGGCTTGGCGGGCTGGTCCTTGACGATGTCGCGGTAGGCTCCGAGTTTCTGGATGTAGGCGATGAGCGCCACGGCCTCGGTCTTGGCGAGGTGGTTGCGCAGGGCGTCGCCCTGGAGGTCGGGCTTGTCGGGCAGATAGACCTTGGCGGCGACAAGCGAGGCGGCGATTTCCTGCGACTGGCTTTCGGCGAGGTCGCGGATTTCATGCTGGCTCATGGCGGGCCACGGGACGCCGAGGCTGGATTGGGCGGCGATTTTCGCGGGCAGGGATTTCACGTCGGCGGTCTTTTCAAACAGCCACGGATAGGAAGGCATGTTCGAGCCGGGCGAGGTCTGGCGGGGATTGAGGAAATGGTTGAAGTGCCAGTCGTTGCCGCGCTTGCCGACGCGCATGTATTTGGAGCCGGTGGCCAGCGCGCCGCCCTCGCGGGCGAGGTCGGGGCCGGTGCGCTTGGAGCCCCACTGATAGGGGTGGTCGAAGAGCGACTCGCCGAGATGGGAGTAATCGTCTGCTTTTCCGGAGCGGCCGTAGCGCATGACGTCTGGAACGAGCGTGCGGATCATCTGCGAGTGGCAGTTATAGCAGCCTTCGGAGACATACAAATCGCGGCCGACGAGTTCGAGCGGGGTGTAAAGCTCCTGGAGGCGGCCTTCGATGTTTTTCTCCCGGTTGACGATGAGCGACGGGATGATTTGCACCGACCCGCCGATGGCGACGGCGATGAAGACGAGCAGCGAGAACGGCATGTAGTTTTCCACGATGCGCTCGTGCCAGTTAGTCCACTTTTCCTTGGAGGCCTTGAACGCGTAGAAGGCTTTGATCCCAAGCAGGATGGCGACGGCCAGCGCTGCTTTGTCGGCGTGGGGCGGAAGGAAGAACCAAAGGATGGTGAAGGCCATGCCGAGGAAGATGTAGGCCAGCGGATCGCTGAAGAGCGCCTCGCCCCAGGACATGTTGTCTTTCTTCGGGCGTTCGAGGATCGCGACCTGGACCGTCTCGTCGTGGGCTTTTCCGGAACGGGCGGTTTTCCAGATGTTATAGGCGCAGAGCAGGAAACCGACCAGATAGAGTGTGCCGCCGAAGGAGCGGAGGATGTAGAAAATCTGGATGCTTTCGAGAGTCTCCATGAACTCGTATTTCAGGGTGGTGCCACCCGCATCCACTTGTCCGAGCATGAGTCCCTGCATGATGCCGGCGGCCCACATGGCGGCGACGTAAATGAGAATGCCGACGGTGCCGATCCAGAAGTGCATGTTAGCGAGGGCCTTGGACCAGAGTTCCGTTTTCCAAAGACGCGGCGCGAGCCAGTAAAACATGCCCGCGGCCATGAAGCCGTTCCAGCCGAGCGCGGCGGAGTGAACGTGGCCGATGCCCCAGTCGGTGTAATGGGAAAGCGCGTTGACCGCGCGGATCGAGAGCAGCGGCCCCTCGAAGGTGGCCATGCCGTAGAAGGTGATGCCGGCGGCGAAAAACTTGATGACCGGATCCGTGCGGAGTTTGTCCCAGGCACCGCGGAGGGTGAGCAGGCCGTTGAGCATCCCGCCCCATGAGGGAGCCCACAGCATCAGGGAGAAGAGCGTGCCTAGCAGCTGAAGCCACTTGGGTAGCGACGTGTTGAGAAGGTGGTGGGGACCGGCCCAGATGTAGATGAAAACGAGCGACCAGAAGTGGATGATCGAGAGCCGGTAGGAGTAAACCGGGCGGTTGGCGGCCTTCGGCAGGAAGTAATACATGATGCCGAGAATCGGCGTGGTTAGGAAAAAGGCGACGGCGTTGTGGCCATACCACCACTGCACGAGGCCGCCCTGAAGGCCGCCGAAAATCGGATAGGAATGGACCAGCGAGGTCGGCAGCGAGAGGTGGTTGACGACGTAGAGCATCGCGACCGTGATGATGGTGGCGATGTAGAACCAGAGGGCGACGTAGAGGCTGGGTTCGTTGCGTTTCGCGAGAGTCCAGAAGAAGTTGACGGCGAAAACGACCCAGATCACGACCACCGCGATGTTGATGGGCCAGATGAGCTCGGCGTATTCATGGCCGCGGGTGAATCCGGCAGGCAGGGTGATGGCGGCGGCCACGATGATCAGTTGCCAGCCCCAGAAATGAATGCTCGATAGAAAATCGGAAGCCGTCCTGACCTTGCAGAGCCGCTGGGTGGAGTAGTAGATGCCGGCGAACATCATGTTGCCGACGAAGGCGAAGATGACGGCGTTGGTGTGAAGCGGACGAAGCCGGCCGAAGGTGAGGAAGGAAATACCCTCCGCCTTGATCATGCCGAAGGTGATGATTTCGAGGAATTTCCCGTTCATCTGCCACCACGAGAGCTGGGTGGCGGCAATGACGCCGACGAGCATTCCGACAATGCCCCAGACGAGGGAGGCGATCATGAAGCGGCGGACGGATTTGTCGTCGTAGGTGATGGATGTGGTCATGGGCAGATGCAATTAGAGAAGGGTTTTCCCGGTCCGCGGAGTTTCCGGATCGAGGTCGAGCGGCAGAAGCGAATCGCGCTCAGGGCTGGTGCGGCGGGCCCGGCGGATCTCCGCGGCGAAACAAGCGATGAATACTCCTGCTAGGCAGGAGGAAATGAGAATCGTGAGAGCGAGAACGTTCATGTGCAAAGACTGCGCTACAAGAACAGGCGCTTGCAAGCCGGTCTGGCCATGGCTTGCGAAAAGTTACGCATATCTTACGCCGTCTTCTTTGCCGCGGCAGCGCGGATGTGATCCCGGTGGAGCCACTCGAGAAACACGTCGCCGATGATGTGGGCGATGCTGCCGGGGTCCATGAGGTCCGGATTGAGGACCAGATGGCATTTGCGGGTGGGGCCCAGCCCGTTGCCGATGCCGGCGTGAAACGCTTCAGGCAGATTGAGAGCCTTGGCGGGTGGCGCCACCGAGCGGAAAACCACATGGCCGTGCTGACCAAGAGCGGTGAGCGCTTTCCGAAGACCGCAGGAGCTCTCGGGCGGACAATTCTGACAACTCTCCACCATCCCGAGCAGCTGCCGGAGGTCTTCGTTTTCCGACACTTGCAGCACCAGCTCGGAAGTGGCCGCAAGCCAGCGACCGGCGCCGTCGTCATCATATTCGTTGAGGTAATTCGCGATTTCCTCAATCAAGCGGTCGCTGAAAACCGTGGAATCCCCGTGAAGGATGATGGTTCGCGCGGGTGTCGGCCCGGTCGGTTCGGCGAGCAACCATTGATGAAAAGTGGAAAGGGAATTATTGGCAATCATAGGGTCCGGCGAGTTCAGCGTGAACCTGCCAGCCCTCGCGGCGTCACGCTCCGCATCCCGTCTGGAAGGATGCGCGGATTTTCCGGGAGCGATGCGTCTCGGGAAACCCGGCCTAACATGCTCTGTGCCGGCCAACCGGGGCACGGGTAGTTAGGATTCCACGCTTGAAGGTTTGGGCAGCCGCTTCCAACGTCCGCCACCTTGCCGCCGGCGCATTCCATCCCGCAGATCATTCCCCGCGACCGCCCATGGACCGCGGGGCTGCGCGCCGCGCGCGCGAACGTGGTGCCGGGCTTGATCGTGCAGGCGCTGATGTTCTCCACCCTGATGGCCTATTATTTCTATCCGCCGACGCGTGGTTGGTTTGACCAACTGGCAGCGGTCAAGGAGCGTTTGGGCTACGGCTACTCCGCCATCAACTCGGTCGTCGCGGGCGCTGTCATTCCCGAACTACTGCGGATCTTTATTTTCCAACGGGCGAGACTCCGTCGATCCAATCTATCCAACTTGCTGTTCACCGCGCCGTTCTGGTGCATGATGGGGCTCGCCGTGGATTATTTCTATCGCTGCCAAGCCGGCTGGTTCGGCGGCGCGGCGACGTTCGCGGTGGTGACGAAAAAAGTGCTGGTCGATCAGTTTCTCTACAACCCGCTGTTCGCCTGCCCGGTGATGACCTGGCTTTACGATTGGAAATCGCGAGGCTTCCGCTTCCAAGAGACGGGAGCGTTTTTTACAATCACGTATTACCGGGATCACGTTTTACCCACATTATTTGCGACGTGGGGTATTTGGATTCCGGTAATGTTGATTCTTTATTCGCTGCCTTCGATGGTGCAAATCCCGCTGTTCGGACTCGCGCTTTCCTTGTGGGTCATGCTCTACACATGGATGAGCGAGCAGGGGACGCGTGAAAAATGAACGGCCGCGGTGCGCGGACCGGTTGGCTGGGATTTTTCTCCAGATTACCACTGGCGTTCCGGCGAACACCTTCTAGTGTTCGCGCGAACTTATGGAACTCGACTCGAAACTCGCCATTCTCGCGGACGCCGCCAAATACGATGCGTCCTGCGCCAGCTCGGGAGCCGTGCGGGGAAATTCCCTCGGTGGAAAAGGCGTGGGTTCCACCGGCGGCGCGGGGATCTGCCACAGCTACACGCCCGACGGCCGCTGCATTTCCCTGCTCAAGGTGCTTCTCACCAACCTCTGCATTTACGACTGCCACTACTGCATCAACCGCCGCTCTAGCAACGTCCGTCGCGCCGCTTTCAGCGCCGGGGAAGTCGTCAAACTCACGCTGGATTTCTACAAACGGAACTACATTGAAGGCCTGTTCCTGAGCTCCGGCATCACCCGGAACGCGGATTACACGATGGAGCAAGTCATCGCCGTCGCCCGCACGCTGCGGGAAGTTCATGATTTCCGCGGCTACATCCATTTGAAAACCATCCCGGAAGCGTCGCCGGAATTGATCGAAACCGCGGCCCGCTACGCCGACCGGATCAGCATCAATCTGGAGCTGCCCACGCAGAAATCCCTCGACGTGCTGGCTCCGGAAAAAAGTATCGTCCGCACCCGCCACGCGATGGGGCGCATCCGTAACAAGCTCGACGAGGCGCACGAGCGGCGGAAAGGCGGCGACAGGAAAATCCGCCACGCCACCGGCCAGAGCACCCAGGTCATCGTCGGCGCGGACAGTTCGACGGATGCGGATTTCCTCGCTCAGTCAGATGATCTTTACGGAAACTACAAGATGCGGCGGGTGTATTATTCCGCCTTCAGCCCGATTCCCGAGCCGTCGAGCATCCTGCCGACCAAAGCACCGCCGCTGGTCCGCGAGCACCGGCTCTATCAGGCGGACTGGCTGATGCGGTTTTACGGATTCAAGACCACGGAAATCCTCTCGCCCGAGACGCCGAACCTCGATCTCGAACTCGATCCGAAACTCGCCTGGGCGCTGCGGAACCGGCAGGATTTTCCGGTCGATATCCAATCCGCCAGCCGCGAAATCCTGCTGCGCGTGCCTGGCCTCGGAGTGCGGAATGTGGAGCGCATTTTGAACATCCGCCGCTTCACCCGCATTCGCCTGGCCGATCTCATCCGGCTGCGGGTTTCCCTGCCGAAGGTCCAGCCGTTCCTGAAAACTGAGGATCACAATCCCTCCGCCTATCTGCTCGATTCCGACGCCCTGCGCGCCCGATTCGTGCCGAAACCGCAGCAGCTCGAACTCTTCTCCGCCGATGAAATGCGTTGATCCGGGAGAAAATTTCGCCTCCTGGCGCGCCGCCGCGCGGAGTTTGCTCGATGAAAACGTCCCGCCGCACGAAGTCCTGTGGGAAAAGGCGGGCGGGCTTTTTCCTGCCGCCCGGGTGGAGCCGCCGGCGTCCCCGCGCTTGAAAGTTCCCGCCGCGTTCGTCGGGCTGGCGGAGTCGGCCGCCTGTCACCGCGACCCGTCGCGCTGGGCCCTCCTCTATCAAATCCTGTGGCGCGTTGTCCGCGGCGGCGAGCGGCATCTTCTCTCCATCGCCAGCGATCCGGACATGGCGAAGGCTCGCGCCTTGGAGGAAAACGTCCATCGCGAAATCCACAAGATGCACGCGTTTGTCCGCTTCAAGCTGATTGACACCGACGAGGTCAGCGGCCGGGAGCGCTACGCCGCTTGGTTCGAGCCGGAGCACTTCATCGTCGAGGCCGGCGCGCCGTTTTTCAAGAAGCGCTTCGCCAACATGGACTGGAGCATTTTCACGCCGAAAGGCTGCGTCCACTGGAACGGCAAACTGCTCACCTTCACCCGAGGAATCCCTGAAAATCCGGTGGAAGATCCCGACGCGCTCGAAGCCGCGTGGCGGGTTTACTACCGCAGCATTTTCAATCCTGCGCGGCTCAAGGTGAAGATGATGCAAACCGAAATGCCCAAGCGCTATTGGAAAAACCTGCCAGAAGCCGACCTCATCGAGGAGCTCATCGGCGAGAGCAAACACCGCGTGACCCGCATGCTCGCGGAGGAATTGCGACCGGTGAAACCGAGGCCGAAAAACGCCTATCTCGACAAGCTGCAACAGTTGTCGGCGGAGGAGTCTTCCTAAGGGGTAGGGACGTATCGTCCCTACCAACGCATGAACGAGACGTTCATGCCCCCTAACCCTTCATCACGGCGTCGAGCCAGGCGATCATCTTCCGGCGGTAGGCTCCATCATCGTTAGAAAGCGCGGTGCCGTGGCGGCCGGACTTCACCTCGAACAAGGTTTTCGGCTGGCCGGCGGCTTCGAACAGCTGGCGGCCTTGAGAGACTGGCACGACCTCGTCATTGCTGCCGTGGACGACGAGCAGCGGGACGGGCGAGAGCTTCTCCACGAAGTCCTTGGGCGCGAGTTCGTCGGTGACGAGGCTGGCTCCGAGCTGGCCGCCGACGATGCGGGCCATCGCGAGATAAGAAGCGAAGGCTCCGTCGATGACGATGGCGCGCAGACCTCTGACTGGAGATTCGCCGAGGGCGGTGACGGATTTCGCGCCGCCGAGGCTGTGGCCGTAGGAAACGAGGCGGCTGGTGTCGATGTCGGGGCGCTTGCGGGCGTAGGCAAAGGCGGCTTTGACATCGTCGATCATCCCGCGACGGTCGGGCGTGCCGCCGGATTTCCCGAAGCCGCGGTAGTCGTAGATGACGATGTTGTAGCCAGCGTCGGCAAGCCAGGCGCAGAAGCCGAGGTGGTGGCCGATGGAGCCGGCATTGCCATGGGAGAAGACGACGGTGCCTTTGGCGGACTTGGCGGCCTTGCCCTTCGCGGGGATGAACCAGCCGTGCAGGGCGGTGTTGTCGGCGGATTTGAAATGATGGATTCGAATTTCAGCCCCCACGCGGCCGGAGTGGCGGGCTCGTCGCGGGTGGGGAAATAGAAGAGCTGGTTGCCGCCTTTTTTGCCTGCCATGCCTTCGGCGAGCTTCGCGAGATCGCTGTTGGGGTCGTTGAGAAGCGCGCGGAGATCATCCGCCGTGACGGATTCCTGGGCGGGCGCGATGGCGAGCGAGGTGAGCCAGAGACCAAGAATTCGTGCGTGCATGGTCGCTAAATCGACACCCGGATCGGGATTTGTCGAGGGAAAGTATGGGTTGCTCCACGCGAACGCAGCCGGCTTGGGTCGTTCAATTTGATTTCCGGCCATTTTTGGGTTGCGCTGGTGCGGAGGTTTTTCGTTAGCTGCGAGAAGTGGATAAGCGATTATCCACTTTATTGCTAAAACCAGAAGCCTGTGAGATCCCCCCCGCAATCCAGCGTCGTTTGTCGCGCACCGGCCTTTTCGCTCATCGAAATGGCCGCGGTGATCGCCATCCTCGGCACCTTGATGACCGCGGGCGTGAGTCTGTTGAGGGACACGGGCGCGCAGTCTTGCAAGGCGGGAACTGAGGTGCTGACGGGCTTGATCGAGCAGGCGCGGACCTCGGCGATCATCTCGCGATCCCACGTGCTGCTGGCGATCGCCGAGCCGGGGGATTTACCAGCGGACGACGGACGTTGCCGGATCGGGCTTTTCAAAATCGGGGGATGGCCGGATTCGCCGAGCTCGCCGCCTGTCCTAACCGGAGTGCTCATGAAGCGTTGGCAGACTTTGGAAACAGGCATTGTGCTGACCGGTGGCGATGTCGAGGGTGTGGCCAATCCGCTGGATGGCGAGCAAGTCATTATCCGTTACGGTGGGACCGGAAATCCGGACGTGAAGGTCCATATCATCGCGTTCAATCCCCGCGGCGGGCTTCACTATCCCCCTGGCTCCACGCCCGTCGCCATCCGGATCGCGGAAGGTCGCTATCGCGACGGCAAAGCGGTTTCGAACCCGCGTGGCTCAGAATGCCGGTTGAAAATCGGTCGCGTCACGGCGCGTCCTTACCGCAACGACGGATGACGGCGACTCCACGAGGCTCTTCGCTGATAGAAACGGTGATCGCCATGGGCGTGCTGGCGGTGGCGATTCCACTGGTCTTCGGCACCTTGGCGGAATCCGGGAGAAGCGGGATGTCTTCCGCGGCCGAAACCCGCAGCACCTGGATGGTTCCCGTCTGCATGGAAGAGATCCGCGCGTCTCGCGAAGGCCGCCCGCGGTATTTCACGCCGACCGTGGCCGCCGAGGCGTTTCCAACTAACGGCGATGTCTGGGCGCTGGCGTTTTCCGACGATGGCAAGCCGGTAGGCAAGATCAGCAAGGCGGCTTATGACAAGGGAACCAAGGAACTCGACGGTCAGGCGGTGGGTTACATCGCGTCGCTCAGCGCGGTGGCGGATCTAGCGGAAATCAAGGGGGTGCCGATGCTGCGCGCCCGGATTTCCCTCGAATACCCGTCCGCGTCTCCGGCGGAAAAGCGGCGGAAAATCGACTTCCACACCCGGATTCCATGAGTTCCATCCGCCCGAAAACCCGTGGATTCACGCTCGTTGAACTCATGTTCTCGATGGCCATCGGCTCGATGGTCCTGATTCTGGCAGCGACCGTGCTCGGCAGTTCCGGTGACGGCTACGAGCGCGTCGGTGGCAGCGTCGCCAGCGAGCGTGAGGCGCGGGCGCTGATCACGCGGCTGGCCTCCGATCTATCAAGTGGCAGGTATCACAAGGACGGCGTGATAGTGAAATCATCCGCCGCCTGGCCGGTGGACCGTCTCGGATTTCTCAGTCTCCAGCCCGCCGCGGCGCAGACTGAAGCCGGGCGCATCGGTGATCTTTGTGCGGTGAATTATTACGTCAAGGATCTCCAGATCGGCGGGACAACCGTCCGCTGCCTGATGCGCGGATTTCGCGAGAGCGGGGTCACCTTCAATGCGTTGCGCGGCGAATCGATCGCGCCGCTGTTCGCGGAAAATGTCGATCTGGACGAGCCGGTGGCGTTCGGCGTGGTCTCCTTCGAGGCCCGGCCCAAGTCGCGGGATGCCGGCGGCAAACGGGGCGACTGGATGTCTAACAATATAACCGGCCCGGAGTCATTCGAGGTGAAACTGGTTCTCGCGCGCCGCGAACTCGCGGGAAAGCTCAAGTTGCCAGGCGACTGGGACCTGGCTGGAATGTCGTCGGCTCGCCACAAAGACCTCGAGATTTACGCCGCAACCCTCCGCTTTGGAAATCATGCGGACTGATCCGTCAGCGAGCCAGCGCGCGGCCATTGGCGGGTTCACCCTGCCGGCCATTCTTGTGGTTGTGGGCGCGTTGCTGATCCTCTCGGTCGGGATTCTGCTAGTCGCCGGCATCGAGCGCGGCACCGCCCGTTCCTTCGCCGACCGCCAGCGCGCGGAACTCGCCGCCCGCGCAGGGTTGGAAGAGATCCGCGGGATTCTGGCGAATGAGGCGGCGAACGACGATTTCCTGGTGATTCAATCAACCCTAGCAACTTCGATCACTGCCGGCCGCCAATCCGCCCCGCAACATTTCATCGTCCGCGGAAAGGTCGTGGATAGCAGCTATTCCTTCCGCTATGTCCCGCTGTTCAGCACGCGCCGCATGCCGGAAGATCAGGCGCAACTCGCGGCACCGGTGCTGGAGCCGCTGTTCGGAACGGATGCGAACGAATGGATTGATTTCACCACGCTGCCTTACACGGATAAAGTGCGGGCCGCGTGGCTGCCGATCAAGGACGAGAAGGACCGGACCGTCGCCCGTTACGCCTACTGGTTCGAGGATTTGCAGGGCAAGCTCGACCCCGCGTTTGCCGGCAATCTCGGCGGACCGGATCTAACCCACGCGCGCGCCGCCCACCCGTTCCCCGCGCCCGGCCTCAATCCGGAACCCGAGTCAGCTGCCGCCGCTCCTCTCAATCAGATAGCTCTCTTCGCCATCGAGCCCGCCACTAATTCTGCTAGCCAGGGAACACTCGGCAAGACGCTGGTGGAAAACCGCCGGCTGCTGGTGTCGCCCGAATCCACGCTCGCCGCCGCCGGAATCACTCCGCCGCTGCTTCGTGATGAAACCGGCCGCCTCGCCGATCCGAAAGCGCGGGCCGTCGAGGAAAGTCTGGCAGCCAATCTCCAGCCTTATTTCGAGCGCCCGCTGATTCCCTTCGTGCCCGGGATTGATCCCGCGGTCGCGGGGCGGCCCCGCAAGAACCTGAATGGCTTGTTAGCGATGAATCCCGCCGCCGCCGTTGATGAAATGGCCGCGTTCGTCCGCGCCGCGCTGCCGGAGTTCGACAAGCGCAAGGGCGGCTTTCCCGAGGACTATCTGAAAACCCTGGCGGCCAATGCGATTGACTACGCGGACGAGGATTCCAACCCGACTCTGAAATCCGGCGAATACCGCGGGCTGGATGCGTGTCCGTTGATGAGCGAGATCGCCCTGCAGGTGAACTATGTGGGAATTTCCGCTCAGCAGGATCGGAAAATCATGACCTTCAGTTTCAAGCTGTTCGCCGAGCTATGCAATCTGACGGGCCAGCGGGTTTCGGGCGATGCGAGGCTCAGTTACGAGGTCGCGCTTTCGATGGATGGCATCGGGGCCGGGGTCGGCGGCGAGCCGTTTGATTCGCCGGAGTTGCTCTCCGATCCGGCAATCGCGACCCATGACCTCGCGCTCATCGACGGGTGCTACTGGACGCGGCAGGTCCGTGTGGAGCTGGAGCCAAATCAATACCGCTGTTATCTTTTCGCCGATGTGACCTATCGGATGGATGTGGGCGGGGCGTCGGATTTGATCCCGAAGGACACTCCTTTCAGTCTGAACGAAGCCCGGGCCGAGTCCGGCTTGTCACTGATGTGGAACGGAAAAGTGTTGGAGCGGGCGGATGGCATCCTGCGCCAGGCAGGCTTGATCTATTCGAAGAAGAACGGCGTCATCACGGGCGGTTTTAAAACGGGAACCCCGAAAACCCTCACCAAGGCCGCTCTGCCAGGCCATGTTTACGACGACTATCCGACGATGTATTACAACATGGGCGATCCGCGGATGACGCATTATTTGCGGGCCGCGCCGCTCGACGAGAACGCCTATCCGGAAAATATCAGCCCGAACCGCCGGAATATCCGTCTTGAGATTTACGAGGATGACGTGGCGTCCAAACCCAAGGTTTACGCGCGCGTGCTTCCCTCAGAGTGGCCGGATGGCGGGCACAACGCGGCCGTCGGCTCGTGGTCGCCGGGGGGAAGCGACAAGACGGAGATGACCGACTCGAAGTTCGATTTTCCGTATGATCCGCAAATGGCTCTGGCCGCGCAGCAGCCTGTTTCCAATCGCGGTCGTTTTTACAGCGCCACGGAGCTCGGGCGCCTGTTTGATCCCGTCATGCATGCGCCGGTGTTTTCTAGCAGTAAGGAAACCAATGAGCTTCGCGGCAAAGGGAAAATGCCTCCGTCCTCGTCGTGGCCGGATGTCCGCGGCAGCCAATCCAGCCCGTTCTACGGCGGCGGTAACAGCTTGCGGATCGGCCGTCCGGAGCATCCGGACTTTGATTTGAGCGCCATGCCAGGACTTCATGCGGCGCGGCTGTTGGACCTTTTTCATGTCGGGCGCTCCCGTTCTGAAGATCCGGCGGAACGCGCGGGACCGGTGACGCGCATCGCGGGCCATGTGAATCTCAACACGGCTTCCCGTGACGCGCTGCGTGCGATGGCGGCCGGCGCGCTTGCCATGGATCCGCTGTTAGCCAGGCGCACGGGTGGCGACCATCTCGGCGCGCCAAGCATGGCACCGCCGGTGTCTCCGCTTTCCCTTTCCGCTCCCACCTCGGCCAACGAGGCAGACCGCATCGCCGACGCGATTCTTCACAGCCGCCCCTACCACAGCACCGCGGATCTTGCGCGTGCGAAAGGTTCCGATGGCGTGGCGGTTTTCGGGAACCGCGCCATGTATCCGGATAACGCTAACATCGAATGGAGCGACGCGGCCGCGGAGGAGATCTTCGCCCGCGTGTATGAGGGGAGCGCGGTGCGGTCGCGGAATTTCCGGGTGTGGATCGTGGCGCAGGCGCTCGCCCCCGGTGCAACGGCGGAGGTGCTCGCCGAGGTCCGGACCGTCCACACGGTGTTCGCGGATCCCGGCGAGCGTGCGGCTGACGGCTCCATCAATCCCGGTAAATTCAAAACCCCCATCAACTCCTCCAATGAATTCTAGCAGTCGTTTTGTCATGGTCTTGTTCATGTGCCTGGCTTCATTGTTACAAGGCCAGGAATCCAAAGGCGGGCCGGTCGGGTTCGTCCGCATGCTCGACGCGGTCTCGGCCGGGACGGGAAAACTCGAGTTCACGCTCGACGGGGAGGCGGTGCGGCCCGCGGGCTATCAGCTTGGCAACGTCACCGGAGGCATCGCCCTGAAGCCGGCGGACTACCAAGTGGTTTTTCGCCGGGAAGGCGTGAAAGAGGGCGAAACGCAGGTGCAGGTGAAAGCCGGCGACACCACCATTCTCATTCCCTTTGCCGAAGAAATTCCCGCCACCGACAACCAGCCCGCCCGCTGGAAGATCCGGATTTTGAAATTGAAGCAGCACGAGTCGGAAGACAAACCGACGGCTTCCTTCGTGTCGGTTTCAAGAGATCCCGAGCTCAAGGTGGAGATCCGGCAGGCGGATGGGAAATGGGAGGCCGTCTTCGTCAAGCGGCTCGGAATCGCCCGGGCGGAAATTAAACAATCACGAGGCTATCTTTCCGTGCGCTGCAAGGGGAGGGAGCTATCAGCGGTTTCGGTGGCGGCTGCCGGGAATTTCGTCTCGGTTCTCTACGACGATGAAAACGGCGTGCTGCGTTCGAAAACGTTCCAAGACTACAAGTATCTGAGCGCGGAGTGAGGGCGGGTGAATGTGAATTCACAGAAGCCTCGCACGCAGCAGTTCGGTGACTTGCTTGGGGTTGGGCTTGGTGGCGGCGGACTTCATGACTTGGCCGGTTAGGAAGTTGAGGAGCTTCTCGTTGCCGGCCTTGACGGCGGCGACTTCGGACGGGTTGTTGGCGATGACTTGGTCGCAGAGGCCTTCGAGCTCGCCGGCTTCGGCGGGTTTGAACCCGAGGCTGTCGGCGATGGCGGCGGGGTCTTTTTCCGGGCTGTCGAAGAGCACGGTGAAGACTTCCTTGGCCTGGTTCGCGGCGAGCGTGCCGTTCTCCATCAGGAGCAGCAGCGCACGGAGTTTTTCCGGGGCGACCGGGCATTCGGCGATCCCGAGGGCGCGCTCGTTGAGGGTTCCTAGCAGGTTGTTGATGATGAAGTTGGCGACTTTCTTGCCGGTGATGGCGGCGTCGGTGACAGCCTCGAAATAGGCGGCGAGGTGCTTGTCCGAGGAGAGGACGGAGGCGTCGTAGGCGGTGACGCCGAGCTGGTGCTCGAAGCGCGCGGCGAGCTCGTGCGGCAGCTCGGGGACGAGCGGGCGGACTTTGGCTAACAACGGAGCGGTCTCGATGGGAAGGAGGTCCGGGCAGGAGAAGTAGCGGTAGTCATGCGCGTCTTCCTTGGTGCGCATCATCTGGGTTTCCCCGCGGTCGTCGTCCCAGCGGCGGGTGGACTGGATTTGCGGGATGCCGCGGTTGAGCTCCTCGGTCTGGCGCATGATTTCGAAATGAATCGCGCGGCGGATGGCGGAGATGGAGTTGAGGTTCTTGAGCTCCACTTTCTGGCCTAACGGGTCGGCGGTGTTCTTGCGCAGCGAGATGTTCACGTCGCAGCGGAGCTGGCCTTTTTCCATGTCGGCATCCGAGACGCCGCCTTGCTGGAGGATCATCTGGAGCGAGCGGACGTAGGCGAAGGCTTCCTCGCCGGACTCGAGGTCGGGCTCGGTGACGATTTCCATCAGCGGCGTGCCGGCGCGGTTGAAGTCGATGAGCGAGGAGTTCCCGAGGTGGGTGGATTTCGCGACGTCTTCCTCAAGGTGGATGCGGTTGAGGCGGACGGTCTTGTCGGGGTTGACGATGTTTTTCCGGTGATCGGTCGGGTAGCAGTGTTCGTAGAGCGGGACGCCGCCACCGATGCAGAGGGGGAGGTCCATCTGGGTGGTCTGATAGTTCTTCGGCATGTCCGGATAGAAATAGTTCTTGCGGTCCCACTTGGAGATTTCAGGGGAGCCGCAGCCGATCATCAGGCCGGTGAGCAGGGTTTTCTCGATGGCCTCGCGGTTGAGGACGGGCAGCGCGCCGGGCATGCCGAGGCAGACGGGGCAGGTGTGGGTGTTGGGCGTGTCGCCGAAGGAGGTGCGGCAGGCGCAGAACATCTTGGTCTGCGTGTTGACCTGGCAGTGGACTTCGAGGCCGATGGTGACGAGGTAGGACATTTTCGGGTAGATGCTGAAATTCTGAAAAGCTGAACGGTCAGAGGCTGAGATCCGTGAGGAGTTTTTTCACTTGGGGATCGGCGAGGGCTTTGGTGAGGAGGGGATGGCGCAGGAGTGTGCCGTAATTCCCCTCGCGGGCAAGGTTTTGGAGCTCGGGGTCGCTGACGATGACGGCGCGCGGGATGGGCTGGCCGGTCTGGGGATTGATAACGGGCTTGAGCGGTGAGTCGGCCTGGGCGGTGATGAGCTTGGCGAGGACGAGGCGGGAAGGCTCGGTGAGTGGGTCGAGGGTTTTGAGCCAGCTTTCGGGGATCGCGGCCTCGATGGAGGATTTGAGTTTCTGGCTGAAGCCGTCCGGGGTGGTTTCGGGGACGCCGATGGATTTTTCCGAGTAAGCGCGGACCTCGGCGATGGAGCCGCTGTGGTGGACGAGCGTGGCGCCGATGATCCATAACAGCGAGGTGGGGACGAGGGCGAGCAGGAGGAGAAACGCCAGCTTGATGATGGAGCGGGGTTTTTCCTCATCGGGGGATTTCCCGAAGGGGCGGACGATGGCTTTGGCGAGCTTCCGGATGAGGAAAAGGGACGCGAGGAAGGCGGCGACGGGCAGGCCGTTCGTGATCCAGACCAGGGATTTTCCGGTCCACTCGATGGAAAGGGTGGGGGCCTGCTGCCAGACGCGGAACCCGATCCACGCGCTGAGGCTGAGGACGATGGTGCCGACGATCACCCGGGTCATCCCGCGCAGCAGTACGAAGCCGGCGCATACCGCGAAGATGACGAGCGCGGCGGTGCCTAGGCTGATTTGTGGGATGGAGTCGGGGCTCATGGTTTTACTCGCCGTAATGCGTCCACATCCGCAGGACGAGCACTTTTTTCTCGTCGGTGAAGACCTCGTAAACGATCCGGTGTTGGAGATTGATCCTGCGCGAATAGCAGCCTGCCAGCTCGCCGCACAAGGATTCGTATCGTGGCGGCGTCTGGAATGGATCCACTTTCATCAACTCCAAAAGTGCCTGCGCCTGCTTTTTCAAATGACTCGTGGCTAGCTTCTGCGCATCCTTGCGGGCTTGTCGCGAGTAAACGATTTCGTACATGGGCTTACCAGTCGAGTTCGCCGGAAGCCTGTTCCAAACCTTCCGCGCGCGCTTGCTTGATCGAATCCACCAAGTCGGGAATCGAGTGCAGGAAGAGCGTTTCCCGGATCGACCGCCAGTCTTCTTCGGAAATCAGCACCGCGTTTCCCTGCTTGCCGGTGATTTGAATCGGCTCGTGGGATTCCCGCACCTCGTTGATGAGGGAATATAAATTTCCCCGGGCTTTGGTCGCGGTGATGGTAGTCATGACGGGATAACGTGCGTGAAAGCGTTCGCTTGTCAAGTTTGTGAAAGCTGGCAACTGATCCAAATCAATGGATTAGTGCGCGCTGCCGCAGCAGGTGATCCGTCAGAACCAGCGTCGCCATGGCTTCCACGATCGGCACGGCGCGGGGCAGAACGCAGGCGTCGTGGCGGCCTTTGCCTTGGAGCTCGGTGTTTTCGCCGCTGGCGGTGACGGTTTCCTGACTGCTCATGATGGTGGCGGTCGGCTTGAAGGCGACGCGGAAAATGATGGTTTCGCCGTTGGAAATGCCGCCCTGCACGCCGCCGGAGCGGTTGCTGGTGGTGCGGACTTGGCCATCAACCATGCGGAACGGGTCGTTGTGTTCGCGGCCGGTGAGCAGGGTGCCGGCGAAACCGGAGCCGATCTCGAAGCCTTTGGTCGCGGGGATGGAGAGCATGGCTTTGGCGAGGTCGGCTTCGAGCTTGTCGAAAATCGGCTCGCCGAGGCCGGGCGGGCAATTGCGGATGACGCACTCGATCACGCCGCCGACGGAATTTCCGTCCGCGCGGATGGCTTTGATCCGCTCGATCATCGGCTCGACCATCGCCGGATCGCCGGTGCGGACGATGTTGGACTCGATGTCGGCGACGGTGACGGTTGCCGAATCGACGTCGGCGTTGAGTTCCTGGATGGATTTCACCCAGGCGAGGATTTCGATGCCGGGGTGAAATTGGTCGAGCACTTGTTTGGCGACGGCGGCGGCGGCGACGCGGCCGATGGTTTCGCGGGCGGAGGCGCGGCCGCCACCGGAGCCGGAGCGGATGCCGTATTTCGCGTCGTAGGTGTAGTCGGCGTGGCTGGGTCGGTATTTCGCGGCCATTTCGTCGTAAGCGCCGGGGCGTTGGTCGGTATTGCGGACGAGGATGGCGATGGGGCAGCCGAGGGTGACGCCGTCTTGCAGGCCGGAGAGGATTTCCGCGGTGTCGGCTTCCTTGCGCGGGGTGACGATTTCCGACTGGCCGGGGCGGCGACGGTCGAGCTCGTGCTGGATTTGCGCCTGCGAAACGGCAATGCGCGGCGGGCAGCCGTCGATGACCACGCCGACGCCGCCACCGTGCGACTCGCCGAAAGTGTGGATGCGGAAAACCTGGCCGAAGGTGGATGACATGCGCGGAGACTAATGAAGCCGCCGATATGGGCAAGCGGGAAGGGGCGGGAGTGATTTTGGATTTTGGATTTTGGATTTTGGATTTAAGAAGCGTGCATGCGGTTGCGATTGCCTGAGCGGGTCATTGAGTTTCCCCGGCGTCCGCTGGTGATGGGAATCGTGAATGTGAACGACGATTCGTTTTCGGGCGACGGGACGCTGGATTTTGATAAGGCGGTCGCGCTGGCCCGCAGCCAGGTGGCGGCGGGCGCGGACGTGATCGACGTGGGCGCGGAAAGCGCGCGGACGAACCGCGAGGCGGTGCCGGTGGCGGAGGAATTGCGGCGGTTCCGGGGATTTCTGGAGCGCTGGGACGAGGTTTGGCAAGGCGTGGAGCCGCGCGATGCGGTGCAAATCTGGCCGCCGGTTTTGTCCGCGAACACGTGGCGGCCGGAGGTGGTGGAGGGGATTTTGCGGGCTGGAAATGTCGAACTGGTGAATGACATGGGCGCGCTGCCGGATGACCGCAACGCCCGGTTTTGCGCGGCTCACGGCGCGGCGTTGCTCGTGATGCACAGCGTGGGCGAGCCGAAAATCCCGAATTTCCAACAGCAATGGGCGGATGTAATGGGGGCGATGGAGCGGTTTTTTGAGGAAAAAATCGCACTGATAGAAGCCGCCGGACTATCGCTGGAGGCCGTGGTTTTGGACCCCGGCATCGATTTCGCAAAGCAGCGGGAGGACAATCTCACCGTCTTCCGCGAGCTGGCGCGCTTGCGGAAATTCGGGCGGCCGGTGCTGGTGCCTGTTTCGCGGAAAACGGTCATCGGCGAGGTGCTGAATCTACCCGACCCGTCCACCCGCGATACCGGGACCCTCGCGTGCATCAGCGCGGCGATGGCGCGCGGGGCGGAAATTTTCCGTGTCCATCACGTCGAGGCGGCGTGGCAGGCGGTGAAGGTGCTCGCGGCGATTTCAAAGGCGCGCTGAGAGCGCTTACTTTTCGAGGCGGATGGCCGTGGACCTGCCGTGGGCGTCGAGTCCCTCGATGCGGGCGAATTCCTCGACCACGGAGAGTGATTTCCTGACCGAACTCTTGTCGAGCCGGACGATGCTGGTGCGGCGCTGGAACTGGTCCGCGCGGATGCCGGAGAACGACCGACCCGAGCCGCCGGTGGGCAGCGTGTGGCTGGGGCCTGCCAGGAAATCGCCGACCGCGACCGGCGAGTCGTTGCCCAGATAGATCGCGCCGGCGGTGCGGATTTGCGGCAGCCAGCGGTCCTCGTCCGCGGTGATCAGCGAGAGGTGCTCGGGGGCGAAGGCGTTGGAAATGGCGACGCCTTCCGCGAACGATTTCAAGTGCAGCAGGAAGGTGCCGCGCTTGAGGACCTCGCGGATGATCTTCCCGCGGGAAAGCGTCGGCAGCTGGCGTTCGATGGCTTTGACGACTTTGCCTAGCAGCGCTTTGGAATCGGTGGCGAAGCCGACCACGCTGTCGCCGCCGTGCTCGGCCTGCGCGAGGATGTCGGCGGCGATGAAATCCGGGTTTCCGGTCTTGTCGGCGAGGATCAGGATTTCACTCGGGCCGGGCAGAAGGTCGATGGAGACCGCGCCGACGAGCTGGCGCTTGGCCTCGACGACGAAGCTGTTACCCGGTCCGAAGATGCGCTCCACCGGTTTGATAGAGCGTGTTCCCAGGGCGAGCGCGGCGATGGCTTGCGCGCCGCCGACCTTGATCGCCTCGGTCAC